>CAYUCE010000001.1:0-64887 GCA_964443275.1 uncultured Thermotogae bacterium
ACTCCCAACATCTCAATACCCATATCTTTCAATACGGCAGCGGTCAAGATACTGTCCAATCCCCCTGAAATAAGTACAACAGCTTTTTTTCGGTTCATTGCGATCGATTTGAATATTTGTATGTCTAATGATCTTTAAAGCACAAATCCGTTTTCATATAATTATATTTAATCATTTCCTGCGATCAAGGATTTATTTAATCTGAAAAGGTAATCGAAGGGAGGTTAAATCTGATATGAAAAAATACTTAGTTCCAGTAATAATCGTCATACTGGGTTTTGGTGTTTGGTTGGCTTATTCTTTCAATGAAACCGGAAAAAAACCAACAGTGGATCAAAATTCTAATCAAGTATTAACTAGAGAAGAGCAATCGACTGGAAACCACTCTGAAAGTTCGTCAAATCAGATCGGTGAAAGAAATTTCACTGCAAGTGGAAGTAATAACGAAACACAGACTCCTGAAGGAAAGGAGGAAATTAGTGAAGGGGAAATAGTAGTTATACAAAACGCTTTAAAAGATGCAATTGGGAAAGTGAAACCATCTGTTGTTCTCATAGAAGTGACTAAGGAAAGCGATGTAACCAATCCATTTGAGGAGTTTTTCAACGATCCTTTTTTTAAGAGATTCTTTGATGAGTCCCCTTTGAAAGACAAGGAAGTCAAGAAATCGCTGGGGTCTGGATTTATAGTTGGATTTGAAGGTAAGAAATATATATTAACCAATCGACACGTGGTCAGCTCATCCACTGAAATTAGAATCACTACTCCCCAGGGCTTGACTTTCGACGGAGAGTTAATCGGTTCGGATAGCAGATTGGATGTGGCGATAATTAAACCAAAAAATTCAGATATGGAAAATTTACCCGCAGTGAAGCTCGGTGATTCCGATAGCGCAGAGATAGGTGATCTAAGTATTGCCATCGGTAATCCACTGGGTCTTTCTCATACCGTCACCTGGGGAATCATTAGTGCGATGGACAGGGACGTACCCAGACCGGGTGGTGAAGGGTACTTTCGGAGTATGATTCAAACCGATGCCGCAATAAATCCGGGCAACTCCGGAGGCCCTCTAGTTAATATTAGAGGGGAAGTGGTTGCCATTAATACAGCTATCGCCCGTTTTTCAGAAGGAATAAATTTTGCCATTCCCATAAATTATGTAAAGCAGATACTTCCCCAACTTACTACAACAGGAGAGGTTACCCGGGCCTGGTTGGGAGTGGTAATACAGGATCTAACTCCAAGTCTAGCTCAACAATTTGGGGTAGAACCGTTTAGTGGCGTATTGGTAAGCCAGATTACAAAAGATTCTCCGGCTGCTAAAGCGGGGATAAAACCGGGAGATATTTTGGTTACGGTAGAAAAGGAACCGGTAACCAACACGGATGAATTGCAATCTGCAATTATGTTCAAAGAAGTGGGACAGAAGGTTACTATAGCTCTGATAAGGGGCGGTGAAAAGATGGATGTTCAGGTTACTCTGGCTGAAAGACCGCCTGAATCCGAACTTCTTTCTGGTGATCAGCAGGAGAACGAACCTCAAAGTGAAACCGAAGAAAATGCTGTCAGTAAATTTGGGATTTCAGTAAGGGATAACTCTGAAGAGATAGCGGATCAACTCGGACTGAATACAAGTCAGGGAGTAGTCATCTCCGACATCGGCCACGGTAGCAAAGCTGATTGGGCAGAACTTCAATTGGGAGATGTGATTTTGGAGGGTAACGGACAAGAGATATCGTCCGTTGACGATTGGAACCGAATCATATCGAATATGGATGAAGATAAAGCACCGATATTATATATAATGAGAGGTAATAGGACTTTTTACGTATCGATAGAATAATTCTGAACACTCTAGGTATTATTTGGCGAGGTTGGAAAAGGAAAATCCGAAAGTTTTGAATTTTCTATTGTTAGAACTGATACTGTAGTTTTCTAACTCCCTCTAAGTATTGGGTAAATTATATGTAACTTCAGGAAATTAAATTATCATATTGACTAATCTGAATAACAGAAATGAGAATATCCCGGCCAAGGAAGGGGAAGCCACCCATCCAATTACTATCTCCGTTATTTTTCCTTTACTCACTGTCTTTGCGCCTTTCACCAAGCCCACCCCTACTACAGCTCCCACTACAGCATGGGAAGTTGATACCGGTATACCCAAGAAGGAAAAGAGATGGACGGCTATAGCGGCAGAAAGCTGAGCGGAGAATGCACCAGCAGGATCCAAAGGAGTAATACCACCCCCTACGGCTTGAGTGACCTTCTTTCCATAGGTCATGGTACCTACGGCGATAGCTACACCACCCAATAGGATTAAGAAAAGGGGGTTTATTTGAGTTGAAAGAAGCAGACCGGTTGCGGTACCTACATGATTTGCTCCCAGCGAAAAGGCTAGATATCCGCCGGATAGGATTACCGAATAACTCAGCATTCTATCCATTAATGATACTCTCCGGACTTTACGTAGCGCAAATGCTGAAAGGTGATAAATTGTAAATGCGATTATGGCGGTTAGAAAAGGTGAAATAGCCCAGGCTTTGACGATAGTGATAATGACCTGGAAGTTAATTTTAATTCCAGTTGAAAGACCTACTCCAATTATACCTCCTACTATAGCCTGAGAGGTGGAGACCGGGACCCCATAAAAAGTAGCTAGAGTAACGAAAAAACCGGATGTGACCATAGCAATTAGAATAGCTTCCAAAGGTAGCTTGCCTGAGATAATTCCACTTCCCATAGTTTCCATCACTTCGTGTCCCTGTAGAAGGCCTCCTATCAATATGAAAAACGCAACAAGGATTGTAGCCTTTCGATAGGGGATCAAACCCGAACCCACAGAGGTTCCAATACAATTTGCCTTATCATTAGCTCCAATATTCCATCCCACATAAAAGCCGGTTATTAGAAGTAAAGCAATTATCATCTTTATTCACATCACTCTTATCAGAGTCAATCGCAATTTAGTTCATACATAGTATTCATAATTTGATTGCCTCTAACATGAATCATTTAATAAGAAATTTTCCAGTTGGCTCACTTTTGATACATTTAACATTATTACAATTGAATTCGGAATATTTTTCAGATCACTACTCTCAATCGATAACTTGAATGAGCCGCCTGATATTCTATAATTTGGCTCTCCGGAGTCTTTTATATATCTCTAAAATATCTATGAAAACATTATAGTATTACATATAATAACATACCGATTGTTTATTGTCAATCTGCATATTTTCTGTTTGAGCATCTAGGTAGTTTCATTATGGTGAGTTTCCTTAAGATCCTGAAGAACAGATTATTTGAGGAAATTGGGTGAAGTGATTTTGGTTGGCGGAGGGGGTGGGATTCGAACCCACGGAACCTCTCGGCTCGCCGGTTTTCAAGACCGGTGGTTTCGTCCACTCACCCACCCCTCCAAAGAAAGACCTCTCTATTATAAGTATGCGAAAACCTCTTGCCAACCCTGTTTTGAAAAAGAAATCTTCATCTGCTATAATCACAAGACAAAATTATAGAGGAGGTTAAAGTTATGAAACTAAAAAATGTAAGGTTGGTAGCCATAGTAGCCATCTTGGCTATGGTTTTGGCTAGTGGTACTGTCTTCCTTCAAGCACAGGACAAGGAAGTCTATACGGTTGGTTCGGACATAGCATGGCAGCCTTTTGAGTGGATAGATGAGAATGGCAACCCGGTAGGATTTGATATGGATTTGGTACGTTCTATCGCCATAATTGAAGGTTTCAGTGTAACATTTAAAGATATTGCTTTCGATTCCTTGAGACCGGCCGCAAATGCGGGAAAAATAGATTTGATCGCTTCAGCCATGACCATAACTGCGAAGAGAGAAAAAGAAGCTGACTTCTCCGATCCCTATTACGAATCAAACCAAGCGGTTCTGGTACACGAAGATTCAGAGCTTAATATTGTAATTGCTTTGAGCGGAGGCAATACGGTAGGAGCGCAGAGGGGAACCACTGGAGCCGGCTGGGTACAGGATAATTTGATCGATAAAGGTGTAGATGTAAAATTGAAGCTTTATGAGACCTATCCATTGGCTGAGTTAGACTTAGTAAATAAGCGGTTAGCAGCAGTTGTAGAAGATGAACCGGCAGCAGTGGTGGCTGCAGCTAATAAACCGCTTAAAATCGTGGGTAAAATTATGACTTTTGAAAAATTCGGAATGGCTGTTGCAGATGGTGATCCACTGGGTTTATTACCTAAGATAAATCACGGGCTCCAGGAGGTCAAGTCCCGGGGTATCTATGATAACCTTAAAAAAGCATATTTTGCGGCTACTGATCTAAGCGAAATAAACGATTGTTACCCTCAGTACAAACATTTCTTGGAAGAGAATAACCCAGAAGCTTACGCTAGTAATCTTGCCTCTTGTATGTTGGGCGAGTAAGTAAATAGTTAAAAATTTGAAGTAAAAGTTGGGAATATAAATTGTATAAATAGTGGTGGCAAGGATGAAATCATCCTTGCCACCACTACATGTTAGGTAAGGAGGATGGCAAGCTATAGAAAAGCTACTCATTATCTGGAATTCCTTTCCCCCTTTACTTAAAGGGGCATTAGTTACCATTGAGCTCACCGTAGAATTGTTAGGTCTTGGATTCCTGGTGGGTATTTTATTAGCCATTGGACAGGTTTACGGAAATTGGTTAATTAGGTTCGGTGTCTCCACCGTGGAAAGATTTTTCCGGGCTATCCCGGCCCTGGTACTCCTTTTCCTATTCTATTTTGGGTCTTCCTACTTCGGGATTAGCCTCTCTGCTTTTATTTCCACCGTTTTAGCTTTAGGCTTCCGCTCCGCTGCTTACCAATCTCAGATTTTCAGAGGCGCTATCCAAGCCATCGGCGAGGGACAGTTTTTAGCTGCTCGTTCCATTGGAATGAGTCGAATAAAAGCTATTATTCATATAATTATACCCCAGGCTTTAAGGTTATCTATTCCCTCCTGGTCCAATGAATACGCTATAGTTTTGAAGGATACCTCGCTGGCTTACGCTATAGGAGTAACCGAGATGCTAAGGCAAGGAAGATATATAGTTGTAAGAAGCCCCCAGCTTGGAGCTTACGGACCGATAATGATATACATAGTAGTAGCTTTAATCTATCTGGTTCTTACCCAAGTAGGGGTAAAAATTCTTGACATCCTAGAAGAGAAGTTTAGAATACCAGGCTATGAGGTCAAAGGAGAAAGAAGGAGAGAGAGTGTCTAATCCCATACTAAAAATTGAAGATATATATAAAGCCTACGGCAAAGAGGAGGTTTTACGAGGAGTTTCCTTCGATATGCAGAAGGCGGAAACAAAAGTCATCATCGGACCTTCTGGAACTGGAAAGAGCACCTTACTTAGATGTATCAATCGGTTAACCAGACCGGATAGTGGAAGGGTTTGGTTGGATGGAGCGGAGATAACCGACTCTGTAGATATAAACCGATTCAGACAAGACATTGGCATGGTATTTCAGGACTTTAATCTATTTAACCACTTAACTGCATTGGGCAATGTGGAGATCGGCTTGACTAAGGTAAAGGGGATGAAGAGAAAAAAGGCCAAAGAAAAAGCAGTGCACGAGCTGGAAAGGGTGGGTCTGCAAGATCAAGCCAACTCATATCCGGCCGAGCTCTCCGGGGGCCAAAAACAAAGAGTAGGTATAGCCAGAGCACTGGCCCTGGACCCAAAAGTGATGCTATTTGATGAACCCACCTCCGCACTGGACCCAGAGTTAATAGGAGAAGTACTGGAAGTTATGAAAAATCTGGCCGGAGAAGGTATGACTATGCTGGCAGTTACCCACGAGATGGGGTTTGCCCGTTCTGTGGCCAACGAGATAATATTCTTGGAAAAAGGTAAGATCCTGGAGCAGGGTGCCCCCCATCAGTTTTTCACCACCCCAAAACATCAGCGAACAAAAGAATTCCTGTTCAAAATCACGGAACTGTACGGGGAATCTGAGAACAAATGAACTTTTTGGAATTAGCTGGGGCCATATATCCAAAACTGCTGGAGGGTACCATAGTCACCCTCCAGTTAACAGGAATATCCGTAGCTTTAGGGTTTGTCACCGGAGTGCTGCTAGCTTTAGGAAGGATGTACGGCAATAAACCTATATCCCTTCTGTGCTCAGCTTATATAGAGCTTATGCGGGGAACCCCACTTTTAGTACAGCTTTTTATCTGGTATTACGGGCTGCCCGCGCTGGGAATCAGACTCTCTTCCTTTGCAGCCGCTTTTATAGGCTTGGGATTAAATAGCGGCGCTTATCAAGCGGAATACTTTCGGGGAGCGATCCAATCCATAAGCGGTGGACAGATGGCCGCCGCCAGGTCCATTGGAATGAGTAGACTTAAGGCTATAAGAAATGTAATCTTGCCTCAGGCATTAAGAATCGTCATACCCCCTTGGTCTAACGAACTCATTTACACTGTAAAGTATTCCTCGCTCGCCTATATGATCGGTACACCGGAACTTATGGCCCAAGGTAAGATTATCGCTGCCGAAAACTTTAGGTTCTTTGAAGTCTTTTTGATAGTTGCCTTCGTCTATTTGGTGATCGTGCTCATCCTTTCTAAAATCTTAGACATGGTAGAAGAACACTTGAGAATTCCGGGCTTAATGCATTAACTTATCTTTAGTTCTACGCCAAGTTTAAATAATGAAAAGGGGGTCAAAAAATATGAAAGGTAAGAGAAAAGTAGTCATCATGGGAGCTGCGGGTCGGGATTTCCACAACTTTAATTCTTATTTTCGAGACAATAAAGACTACGAAGTAGTCGCATTTACCGCCACCCAAATTCCGGATATCGAGGGCAGACGCTACCCACCGGAACTGGCCGGCTCACTTTATCCCGAAGGGATACCCATCCGGCCGGAGGAAGAATTGCCAGTCTTAATAAGAAAAGAAGATATCGATCAAGTAATCTTTGCCTACAGCGATGTTAGCCATCAGTACGTAATGGAGAAGGCCTCCCTGGTAATGGCAAACGGAGCGGATTTTCGCCTTATGGGTACCAAATCCACACAAGTTTCATCCAAAAAACCTCTCATTTCCATCACTGCAGTAAGGACCGGATCCGGTAAGAGTCAAACTACCCGTAAAATTACTGACATTTTAAAAGATAAGGGCCGAAAGGTAGTAGTAATAAGACATCCTATGCCCTACGGGGACCTGACAAAGCAAATCTGGCAAAGATTTGAGGATTACCAAGACCTCCAGTCCCAAGAATGTACTATTGAAGAAAGAGAAGAATATGAACCCCATATAGAGAAAGGAAATATCGTATACGCCGGAGTGGACTATCAAGAAATATTAAAAAGAGCAGAAAAAGAAGCCGATATTATCGTCTGGGACGGCGGTAACAACGACTTCTCATTTTATGAAGCAAACTTAAATATAGTATTGGCCGACCCTCACCGGGCCGGACATGAGCTCACTTACTATCCGGGGAACATCTCTTTACGGCTGGCCGATGTAGTGATAATCAACAAAGTGGATACGGCCGCGCTTGCCAAAATAAACCAGGTTCGAAAAAACGTAAAAAACATAAACCCAAAAGCGATAGTAATTGAAGCCGCCTCCCCCATCTATGTGGCCAACCCGGACATAATCAAGAACAAACAGGTCCTAGTAATCGAGGACGGACCCACCCTTACTCACGGGGAGATGGAATACGGTGCCGGAACAATCGCCACCCGTAAATTTAATCCCCAAGAAATTATTGATCCCAGGCCGTACGCTACCGGCCAAATTAAAGAGACTTACTCCAAATACCCTCACCTGGGAGCCCTCCTGCCGGCCATGGGGTACAGCAAAAAGCAAATAGAAGATCTGGCCACCACGGTTAAAAAGGCCCACCCCGAATCCGTAGTCATCGGTACACCTATTGACCTTTCCCGGCTAATCGATTTTGAAGTCCCCACCACTAGAGTAAAATACGAATTGCAGGAAATTGGAAAGCCCGATTTAAAGGATGTTTTAGCTAATTTTTAAGCCCCGCTTTTGCCCTTTTCCACCTCTCGAACTTGTCCCAAAGTTCTTATCTTCAGGGCATTCATGATATCGGTGCGGGTAATTATACCCACCATTTTACCCTTCTTATCCACCACTATGAGCCTGCCCAAATTGTTTTGAATGATCCTTTTGAAAGCTTCCATGGCATGATGATCCTTAGGAATGGTTATCACTTCTTTGGTCATGATATCTTCCACTTTATCCTCATTGGTATCCCTTCTCTGTAAATCTTGAAGGGTGACGATCCCTACCACATTTCGATTCTCATCTATTACCGGATAGCCTAAATGACGCCGGTCAAGCATAGTCTCAATTAGTTTGGAGACGCTCGATTCAGGGCTTACAGTTACCACATCTTTGGTCATCAAATCCTCTATCTTTACCTCTTCCAGTGACTGGCTTACCATTAGGTTTTGGACTTCCGAAGACATGGAGGCGTAGATGAAAAAGGCGATGAGAATCAAAAAGATGTTTAAGTTGATCAATCCATAAAGCCCCATAGCAATCGCTATGGCTTTACTAATATTTGCCGATATCCTGGTGGCATCCAGCCGAGGACGTCTTAGGGCCAGAAGTGATCTGAGGATACGTCCTCCATCCAGTGGTAAGGCGGGAATTAAGTTGAATACCCCTACCGCTAAATTCATAAAAACCAGATAGCCTATGATGAATCGGGGGATCGGAGCTTGAGGGGAGAGAATCTGTAAAATAATCCAGCAAATCCCCCCTAGTATAAAGCTGGTTACCGGTCCGGCCACCGCCATCTTGGCCTCCTGACCGGGCTCTTCCGGAATTTCTTCAAGCTGCGCTATTCCCCCCAAGACATGTAAGGTGATGGACTTTATCCTTACCCCATAGCGCATGGCGAAGATGGAATGGCCCAGTTCGTGAAGGGTTACTCCCGTAAATAATCCCAGGGCGGCGATCAAACCTATCCAATATGCCCTGGACCCGCTGGTCAGAGGCTCGGTATTTATATCCAGATTTAAAAGCTTTACGTAAACGTCAATTTGACTGCCTATAATCCAGGCCAGGATAGGCAAAAATATTAGAAAAGAGATGTTTAGCTTTATCGGGATTCCAAATAATTTGAAGGGTAATTCATAGGTTGTCTTCATCTTACTTCACCTTCTATTTTTTAAAAACTTCAGCTTAAACCTAAGTTTCCCACTTGGATAATCTCCTCAAGGCTTGTAATCTACTCCGATCACCAACCTTGGCTTTCTTAACTGCCTTCTTCATTATCTGAATTGAACTATCATAATCTGATTGGTTTATCGGGTACGGGGTGCCGTCTTTGCCCCCGTGGGCAAAACTAAACGAGGTGGGGTCTTCGGTGCTGGCCTCACGCCCGTAAATAAGTTCGGCTATCAAGCTTAAGGCGCGTACGGTCTTAGGTCCCACCCCACGAATGGCCAAAAGTTGGTTAAAATCTGGAGGTTTTCTCTCATAGGTTTTTAAGAAGGCCTTATTTAATCTTTGGGGATGTATATCCTCCAACATGAGTCTATGTCGGGAGGGCATTTGCAGATGGGATTTTTTTAAACTAGTAAGGTCTTTAATTGTTTTATCCGGTTTTCGATGGGAGATTTCACTGCTTACTTGTTTGTTATCCTCGCTCTCTTTGGCCGTTAAATTAAGTGGAACGGTCCTTTGATCACAACAGACGGCTTGATGTGGTTCCAGAGTAAAATCTAGGTTTTTCCTGCTTAACCAATGATAGCGGCGGGCATAACCGTTATCTTCGTTCATCCCCTGCTGGATAACCCCCCAATTTGCAAATCTATCAAATATAAATACGTGGTGATAAATCTGGTATCCGTCCTGCAGGGCTGTATTATCAACCTTTGCGCTCATTCGGCTTGCATATACCAAGCTGTTTGAGTCAAAAGAATGCCCAAAACTATAGCTTTTAATTTCATCCGGTGTGCGTCGGGAAGCCGCCCCTTTGCCGCCGCAGGCGTAAAGTCCCAACTCCTCATCCATTCCACCCTTTAGGGCCTCTTTCATTGCCCCGCAGACGGTAGTAGTCAACCCGGATGAGTGCCAATCAAAGCCTAAGGTGCAGCCGAAGGCCTGAAACCAAAAGGGATCGGAGAGCCTTTTTAAAAACCCTTCGGTACCCAGCTCATCCACCATTACCCATATAATTGAGCTGGCTAACCGGGTCATCCTTTTAAACAACCACCGGGGCGCCCTACCGCGGTGAAGTGGCAAATTGCAGGTTCCGGTGCGCATACCGCTATCTCCCTCCGAAGAAAGGGTTCACTAGAAGATAACAAAAGGGTGGGTTTTGGACAACTATATCAATCCTTTTTGGCACTGTAAAGCGATATGTGTATACTTGCAGTTGCCATGGCCAAAAGCGACTTCGGAGAGACTTTGAGAAACTTAAGGTTAAGGAAAAAAATAGGATTGAGGGAGCTTTCCAGAAAGGCAGGAATAGACCACACCCGCCTAAGCAAGATAGAACACGGCTTGAGACCACCTCCCGAGCTGGAACTAATTTTATCCTTGGCTCGTGCTTTGGGTACAGATCCCCATAAATTGGCCCAGTTAGCCGGGGTTCCAAAAGAATTTCTTAAATTAAATACCGGTAAAAAAATTATGAACGTCCTTCAGGGCCAGGTAGTGGGAAAATCAGATCACTTACTCATAGTAAAGGTAGCCAATAACGAGCTGGAGATAGCCGGCGAGAAACCCAAAAAGAACAAAGTAAAAATAACCATAAGACCGGAAGAGATCACCCTTTACAAACGCCCTGAATCATTGGTAGGAACCAGTGCCAGAAATAGATTTTCCGGTACCATAACCGGTATTGAACCCCACAAAACCTATAACTACGCCACCCTTCAGTGTGGCGGATTCAAACTGAAGGTAGCGGTAACTGATAAGTCCATACAAAAGATGGGATTGAAACCGGGAAGCGGAGTTTACGCCACTTTCAAAGCTACTGCCGCAAAATTATCTGCCGTTTAGGAATCCCTCTGCATATCTTTTTCTTCTCATTTATTGATTTAATAATATCAGTTCTCAGCTATTAGTTGTCAGTTATCAGCTAAAACCCCCTAAATCTAGGCAGGTAGCGGATGCTCTACTACGCTGTCCAGCACTTACCTTAGATGCAACAGGGTACTGTTTCAGACAATGCCACATTTTATCAAAGGTAAGTGCTGGGCGGAGAAGAGGCTTCTTCCACTACACTCTCTAACCATGGAACCTTGAAAGGTTCCGCTACAACTGCTGGATGCGACATCTACTTATCAACAACCTCCACCATTCCAAAGCCCATGCTCCCCTTCTCGCCGAAGCCGGCTTCATAACCTATCTCAATTAGCTGCGGGGAGCCTTCTACCACAAACGGAGCCAGTATCCCCTTGATCTTGGTGCCTTTAAAGTCAATTAGCTTATAAATCTTGTCCCCTTTTCGTTCGATATAGTCTTGGTCAAACTCCAGCTTAAGCTCATCTGAATGCGGCGTTTCGCCGTGAACTAACTGATATTTTTTTAATAGATTATCTTTGATGGCTCCTTCCAGGTCTTTATCGTCATGGCGATAATAATATGGAGAAAGTTTCCCATTTCTTTCTACCTTGGTTGCCGAGACGATTGGAGAAAGACAGATGAATTTCACCCTTTTAGAAAGATCCGGCTGCTTCAAGATCTCTACGCTCTCCGCCCAGAACTCTTCCTTTCCCAATCTAAATTCATCACGGTTCAAAAGACCCTGAGCCAAGTGGTTCACAAATTCCTTTACGGGAGATGAGACCAAAAGCTCTGCGGCCGGTTTGAAGGAGACTATTTTGGTACAATCATTACCGGGTTTTACTTTCCAATCCTTAAAATCAAGCTGGGAATAGGTAAAGAGTTTGAATCTTTTATTACCCAGTTTGTATCCACGGTCGTGTAAGAAACTTGAGAAGTCATGTGATGAGGTAGCCAGAGTACTGTAAATTAGGCCCGTGATGAGATGGTTGTAATTGATGGGAAGTTCAAATTTATTATTCGCCGATCGGAAATTTATTTTTATCCGCATTTTTATCGGTTACTATAAAAAGCCAAAATAAACCCCGCCTAAAACCTATCTTAATTTTTGGAGAGAAGTCTGCTTGGTCTTTCGATCACTAGAGAAGTTGTAGACGATTTTTAGGATGAAAAAAACGGGACATCAAATATATACTTTAACTTTTATCCTTTAAAGTATAAAGGGAAAAGTCAATTTTTTCAAATGAATGGATAGAAAATACCCGATTTATTTTGCGGCTAAATTTGATCACCGAAATTGGCTGCCTGCAGCTAGACATCCGCACCCTTTTATCTGCTTCCAAAACTCAAAATAACCCAGCCACCTGCTTGCTTTTTGTTGACATACGTCCACAAATTAGATACAATATCGTACACAAAACTCAAAAATTAGAGGTACAGTATGTTTAAAAAGACGGTTAAAACTTTGCTTGCCATCTTTATATGCGGTTTATTGGCGGTTGCGGTTGGAGCAGCAGACAATGTAAAGCTTAAGGTTTTTCACGCCGGAAGCTTATCCATTCCCTTAAAACAGGTGGAAGAAAAGTTTGAAGCACAAAATCCCAATGTAGATGTGCAGCTTGAATCACACGGATCCGTCCTTTGCGTCAGACAGATAACCGAAGTGGGTAAAAAAGGGGATGTAATAGCAGTAGCAGATTATACATTGATCCCTTCCATGATGTATCCAGAGTACGCTAAATTTTACCTTCAGTTTGCCCGAAACAGGATGGTTTTAGCTTACACTGACCAAAGCAAATATTCTAAAAAAATAAACCAATACAACTGGTATAATGTGTTAAGAAAAGAGGATGTAACTTTTGGCTTCTCCAATCCTAACCTCGACCCTTGCGGATACCGCTCACCTATGGTAATCCAATTGGCGGAAAGCTTCTATATGGACAACCAGATATTGGAAGACCTAGTAATCAAAAATTCAGCCATAAGGGTAAAAGAAACAGACGGCACCTATACCATATCCGCTCCCGAGGCATTGGAGCCGAACACAAAAAGGCTAACCATAAGGCCAAAATCCGTGAACCTAATCTCGCTGGTGGAAAGTGGTGGTTTGGACTACGCCTTTGAATATATGAGTGTGGCCAAGCAGCACGGCCTCAAA
The DNA here is from genome assembly GCA_964443275.1 of uncultured Thermotogae bacterium. Taxonomy (GTDB): domain Bacteria; phylum Bipolaricaulota; class Bipolaricaulia; order CAYUCE01; family CAYUCE01; genus CAYUCE01. The sequence goes on from CAYUCE010000001.1 coordinate 13,175, forward strand.
TGGGTAACTCTACCGGAGGAAATTGATCTATCATCTACGGAATATAAGGGACTTTACCAAAAAGTAGAAGTAAAGACCTCGGACGGGAACGTAAAAACCGGAAAACCCATTGTTTACAGTATTTCGGTACCTGCAAATGCACCCCACCCCGAGTTGGGAGTTAAATTTATAGAGTTTGTTATTGGTAAACGAGGTAGAGAAATATTTACAAACCTGGGACAACCGCCTATCGTTCCTCCGGTGGGCGATGGAGAGGTACCCGCAGAGTTTAAATAGATTCCTAATAAAGGATCGATCATAGATGAAGAGGAATAAACTACTGCTTGTTTTTTTGTTAATAGGTATTTTTTTACTCCTCTTCATTATTACTCCGATTGGCAATATTTTTTACACCCAGTTGGTGATTGACTTACCCGGCTTAATAAAGACCGTTCAAGACCCGGCTGTACTTAACTCTATTTGGCTGAGCGTATATACTGCTTTTTTGGCTACCATGATAGCTTTCCTCTTGGGCACTCCTTTAGCCTACTTTTTGACCAGATATAACTTTTGGGGGAAGGAAATAATTAATAACATAATTGATCTTCCCATGGTCATTCCTCATATAGCGGCCGGAATTATTCTTTATGGGGTATTTAATCAATCCGGCCCGGTGGGGGGACCACTACGGGGCATAATCACTTTTCAAGACGCAGTTCCGGGTATCGTGGTAGCCATGCTTTTTGTATCCGTACCCTTCTTCGTTAACTCTGCTCGGGAGGGGTTTGAGTCTGTAGATCCCAGATTGGAAAATATCTCCCGGACTCTAGGCGAATCCCCCTGGGGGACTTTTTACAAAGTATCTTTCCCGCTGGCTTTCTCCAATATATTGACCGGGGCTATACTTGCCTGGGCTAGAGGAATCAGTGAGTATGCGGCGGTGGCCATAATTGCCTATTTTCCCAAGACCGCACCTATCTTAATTAGGGACAGATTTACCTCATACGGACTGGCTAGCTCAAGACCGGCCACTTTGCTGCTTATATTTATTTGTTTGATGGTATTTACAATACTTCGGACGGTGTCCAGCAAGAGATGAAAAATATTGCTATCTGGTTAAAAAATTTGTGGGTGGATTTAGAGGAGTTCAAATTAAAAGATATTAGCCTGGAAATTGCAGATGGTGAGTACTTTATGGTCTTAGGACCTACCGGGGCCGGGAAAACCATACTCCTTGAAACTATAGCAGGCATCTATGAACTTAAACAGGGCGAAATCTACATAAAGGGTCGGAACGCAACTCAGGCCCCTCCGGAAAATAGAAATATCGGCTTCGTCTATCAGGAGTATGCGCTATTCCCCCACCTGAACGTCTATAATAACGTACAATTTGGACTTAAAGCCAGAAAGATGAACCAACCAAAAGAAAAGACCAAAGAAATAATGCAACTTCTGGATATAAGCCATTTAGGCTCCCGATACCCGCATACCTTATCCGGAGGTGAGAAGCAAAAGGCAGCTTTGGCCCGGGCAATAGTGGTAGAACCGGAAGTGCTGCTGTTAGATGAACCGCTGGCTGCCTTGGATCAAAAGACCCGGGATTACTTAAGAGGCGAATTAAGCAAAATAAATAATGAGCTTGGAATTACCATGATGCATGTAACCCACGATCAGCCGGAGGCCATGATGTTGGGCCATAGAACCTGTGTGATGATGGATGGTCGGATCTTACAAATTGGTAAAACCGATGAGGTTTTTAACTGGCCGATAAACGAGGAAGTGGCTGATTTTGTAGGGGTAGAAAATATTTTAAGTGGCAAGATACATTCCAGCAATAATGGGGTAATTACGGTGAAGGTTGATGATTATAAGATAATCTCCGTATCCGATCGGAAAAACGGGCAAGTAAAAGTGTTTATCCGACCGGAGGATATAACTTTATCTTTAAAAAAACAGGACTCCAGCGCCCGCAATATGATACCCGGAACCGTCCAAAAAGTAACCCGCTTAGGGGCAATCTACCGAATAGAACTAGATAATGGCCTATCCTCTTATGTAACTAAGCAATCGGTTGAGAATCTCCAGCTAAAACCAGGCAGAGAAGTTTATGCTTCTTTTAAGGCCACGTCGGTAAAAGTAAGGCCAAGTTAATTTAACCAGGTTCTCGCACCCGTTTTACCAAGAGGATTCTCCCCCTTGCCCGCTACCCTCCCACCTTGTAAAATAAAGATCCAGCACTTAGTTTAAATGGAATTGGCAAGTGTATGAAATATACCGTGTTGTATCCAAACTAAGTGCTGGAGGTATCATATGCACGATATAAATCTAAATGAGAACGTCCTAGAAAAGCAGGAGAAGTTAGCCGAGCAGGTTAGGTCAAAACTGGCCACAAATAAGATAAAGGCTTTTAACGTAATGGGGGCTATCGGCAGCGGGAAAACATCACTTATCGAAACTATTGTTAAAAGAGTAAGCAATGTAAATTTCGCAGGTATAGCCGGAGACGTAGCTGGAAATGAAGATTACAAGCGGTTTAAAAACTTGGGTATTCCAGCAGCCAACCTTAACACCAACCTTGAATGTCATCTGGATGCCCACCTGGTTGAGCATGCCCTAGCCCATCTACCTCTGGATGAAATAGAAGTGCTCTTTGTAGAAAACGTGGGTAATTTAGTCTGCCCGGCAGATTTTCCGCTGGGTACGGATCAAGATATCGTGGTCATATCAGTCACCGAAGGGGACGACATGATAAGAAAACATCCTCAAATATTTGCTCAAAGTGACTTGACCCTAGTCAACAAAATCGATCTGGCGGAAATTGTCGGTGTAGACCCGGATAAAATAGTCAGTGATTTTAGAAAGATAAACCCCGGTGGAACCGTAGTTCTCACCGACTGTGTTTCCGGTCCGGGAATTGAGAAGGTGATTGAGCATCTGGGAATAGGTGAAAGTTTATCTTCAAAGCTTTAAACTAAAAGAATTTGACTCATAATTATAAATCTTTCCATCTCCTATTTATTTTACTTTTTATTGAACCTTCAGGCCGCGGATCTTAAAGTCAGTAAGGTGAAGTGATCAGTAAATGCACGAATATTCTATAGCCAGTCGGATCGTAGAAACAGTAAAGGAAACAATAGAAAAGGAAGAGGCCATAAGAATAAAGGAAGTTCACCTCAGGAAAGGGGAATTAAGAATACTCTCAGTTGAAGCCTTAACCAGCGCCTACCAGATATTAACCGAGGGGGGAAAGCTTGCAGGCAGCAAATTAGTGATCCAAGAGGTCAAGACTATCCTACATTGCAGTGAGTGCAACTACGAAGGGGGAGTGGATTATCACCAGGATCTGGAATATCATTTCACAGTACCTATACTCACCTGCCCCCAATGTGGATCGCTGGCTGAAATTACAAAAGGAAAGGAACTGGATCTAATACAACTGGTAGTTGAAGACCAAAATGGCAGTGAAAAAGATAACTGTTAACGGTGTAGTACAAGGGGTAGGATTTCGTCCCTTCGTATATAGAGAGGCAGCGGCCAATAACCTAAAGGGAACAGTAAAAAATCTGGGCGATGCGGGGGTAGAAATAATCATACAAGGAAGCCCGGATGATATCGACCAGTTCCTGGAAAGCTTAAAAACCAACCGTCCCCCACTGGCCAAAATCGAGAACTTCTTTGTAGAAAACTTAACCTCACCTCCCCAATTCACCGATTTTACCATCCTAAAATCAGGATCAGAAGGTAAGGGATCGGGTACCATCCCTCCGGATACAGCCACCTGTAGTAAGTGCCTGCAGGATATATTGACCGACAGCCGCTACCAAAATTATTGGGCCACTTCCTGTGTTGACTGCGGGCCCCGTTTTACAGTAATCGAAGAGCTGCCTTACGATCGGGTGCGCACCTCCATGAAAGAATTTCCCCTGTGTGAGGAATGCGAGAAAGAATATAAGGACCCGGAGAACAGGCGATATCACGCCCAGGCTATTGCCTGTCCAAAATGTGGGCCGAGCCTTTTTTTTGACTCCCAATCCTCAGGCAGCCCAATTCAGAAAGCAGCCCGCTGTCTTAAAGAGGGGAAGATACTAGCTATAAAAGGCATCGGAGGTACTCATATAGCATGTGACGGGACGCGTGAAAAGGTAGTTTCTACCTTAAGATCACGGCTAAATAGGCCCTCCCAACCCCTTGCGGTTATGGCTACCGAAAAGATGCTAAAAAAGATAGCCGCAGTAGATAAGAAAGAGATGGAATCGCTTAAATCGCTCCGACGCCCCATCGTGATCCTGGATAAGCAAGATAATTCCCCTCTGGCTCCCTCAGTGGCCCCCGGACTCCATAATGTGGGGGTAATGTTGCCTTACTCCGGTCTGCATCACCTACTTTTTGCCCACATAGACTTCCCCCTGGTGATGACCAGTGCCAACTTCCCCGGCCAGCCCATGTTAATAGACAATCAGGAAACAAAAAAAGAGTTGGAAAACATAGTGGATCACTTTTTGCTTCATAACCGAAGGATAGTTTCCAGATGTGACGATTCAGTAGTTCGATTCAGCGGAGGTACCAGACGTTTTTTGCGCAAATCTCGGGGCTGGGCCCCTTCAGTTACCAAAATAGAGCTTGACTGCGATCCCATACTGGCCTTGGGAGCGGAGCTTGATAACACAATCTCGCTTTATGCCGATGGAAAATGCTACACCTCCCAGTATATAGGTGACATAGACGACGTTAGGACCTATGAATATTTAAACCAGACTATAGAACATCTGTTAAATATAACCGGTCAATCTCTACCTCGACATGTGGCCTGTGATTGTCACCCCCGATTTTTGACCACCAGATTAGCCGAAAAATTAGGTAAGAAAGTTACCCATGTGCAGCATCATCACGCCCATGCAGCCAAAGTTTTGGGGGAGCATGGTTTAGATGAATCTGTGGCTTTAACCTTGGATGGAGTGGGCTATGGTCAAGACGGACGAATCTGGGGAGGGGAGGTGCTAGTGACCAAAAGATCGGGTTTCAAAAAGGTGGGCGGCTTATCTGATGTCTACATGCCCGGAGGAGATCTGGCTACTAAATATCCTGGCCGAATGGTAGCGGGAATATTGTACGCAGGTGGCCTGCGGAAAAAAGCGCTTCAAGAAACCTTAGAAAACAACTTAAAGCCTTACGGGAAAAAGAACCAATTAGACTTTAATAATATCATAAAACAATTGGAGTCGGGGATTAACGTGCCCCAAACAAGCAGTGCAGGTAGGTTTTTAGATGCGGTCAGTGCGCTTTTGGGGATTTGTCAGGTAAGAACTTATGAAGGTGAGCCAGCTATGAAATTGGAATCAGTAGCCTCAGGTGCTGAACCGATCGATTTAAATCCAAAATTTATAACCCAGGAAAACCAGGAGGAAACCCAAGGTATCCCCCAAGACGGTAAGAAATTCCTGCATACTCCGGCCCTCTTTAGGCAGATTATGAAGCTTAAAGGTTCTCACTCAACAGAAGAGGTGGCTGCCACCGCCCAGTACAATCTAGCTTGCGGTTTAGCTCAACTGGCTTTAGAACAAGCTAAAAAGCGCCATATCGGCAAGGTCTCTTTAAGCGGAGGAGTGGCTTATAACCAAATGATTTCCACTACAATAAGAGAGGAAATCGAAAAAGTAGGCCTTTTATTTTACACAAATTCCCAATTTCCCTCCGGCGACGGGGGAATTTCCTTCGGCCAAATCATGGTCGCCGCAGAAGATAAATAAGCCTCGGGACTTTACTTTACCTACCGACTTCCCCTCTTGTTAATCCTTATAATTTAAATCTATAAAACCAAGACGGGCAGCAATAGTACCATCAGGAGGTTGGCCACTGCGTATTTAATCATTTCCCAGAAGTAATTATTCTGTCCCCAGAAATAGTTGCTCTGATTCTGGGGCTGGGCCGGCCGAACCTGGGTTCCCAGCTCCCTCGGCTGTGGCTGCTGCACCCGTTCTTCGGGGGCTGCAGATCTAAGCACCATTTCCACACTGTGCCCGCTATCCTTATAACTTATCACCAACTCTTTTGTGCTGTCTATACCAGCGGGAAGTAAAACAATCCCCTTACTAGTAACTTGCTGCAGGTTTCCGGGCTCAAAATCGGAAGTAACCTTTATTACCTGTGCGGGCTCCAACTTGTTTTTAAAGCCACCCTGACCTACGTATATTTGGTAAGGATCAAAGGAAGCCTCCCCTTGAACCGTGGCCATGACTAACATTGCCTTCTCGTCTTGGTAAGGCCTGATGGCATCCTTTATATCTGGATTTAAATCACTGTCCAACGTACGCTCATTGATATAAATAAAGGTTAGCATTAACCGGGCGCCACCTTGATCGTAAAGGATAACCCCTATCAGATCAGAGTCAAGATTGGCCTCACTTGCTATACGGCTCTTTATAGTTTCTTCCAAACCCTGACCATAAGCGGCAACCGCTAATCCTAAGCTTAATATAACCGCCACCAGGAGGACCTTTCTCAAAATAACCTCCTCTTTGAAAACTAAAAGCTGATTATTTTTTACCTGCCTTCACCGATTCTCAGCAAGGACCAGTACAGGTTATCCCAGCCAAAAAGAAAGCTACAAAAAACCACCAGAATCCAAAGAAATACCACCACCAAGGCATATTTAACACCTCCTTATTTTTTGTATAATTTAATATACATCAATTTTAGCTAAATGTCAAGCCAGCCACCGGGCTTAAGAAAATCCCTTAAGCCTTTTATCTGGAGCCGTCTGAAAACACTAGCTTATGGCCAGCTCAATCCATATATCCGCCACCACTTCCCCTTCTGAATTTAAGGCTTCAACAAAGAAGAAATATTTACCGTGTGCACCGGATGATAAATCCCCGCTTATTTTACCGGTTGCCGGATCCATGGAAAGACCTATCTCCGATAGTGAATCGTTTCTCCAACCGGCCGCTCCGTTTTGAGTCCATATAACGGTATCAGCCGGGGCCAGCCGGAAAGTCACAGAATCCGCCATCTGAAGAAGTTGGGCCATAACGTGATCCTTAATTCTTAAGCGTAGCTTTTTATCCTTATATTCATAAGGATTAACAAAATGCTTTATGAAAAAGTCCGGGCTCTTGGACTCCAGACATGTGGGTTGAGGATAACAAGGGCGCCAGCACGGCCAACACGGACGGCAGTACGACCAGCAGTATGTGTAGCACGGCTGCCCGCAAGGTTCAGGACAACCTTGAGCTATCTCGAAGCTAACCTGGTAAGTGCCACAACATAAAGTTTCAATCACCATCCTGTACCGGCCTGCCGAAACCTGATTTCCCCAACTGCTTTTTTGATCCCAGGTCCACGTCCAGGAAGTTCCCGGTATCGCTTGGATATCGAAATCCACGAATTCACGGCTGTAGACTACATTGCCTGCATACCAAAGGGGTTGCCACCGTTGAATATAGATGTTTTCAAACACCACATCATAATCTTGGGGATTTGAGAAGCTAAAAGTTACCTCTTCCCCCAACTGGTAAGTTGCCTTCGCTGTGCTTAAGGCAGAAGAACGATCCGGACAACAGGGATTACAGTTACCGCAAGGGTTACATCCACATTGAGCACTGACCGAGGCCCCGAATAAGCTTACCAGCAAAAGGGCAGCCAGAATTAGGACGGCTGGTTTTGACCACCTTGGGATGTTCATTTTTCCCTCCTCCTTAAATTTCTTATTTTAGGCCACTTATTTTATAAACCATTTTCAGCCTCTCGTCAATATGTGGAATATCATTATCAAAGGTTTGGTGAGCTTTTGGCCAGGGGTAAGCTTGATATAGGTCAGGACGTAGGATAGAATAAGATGAAAGTGTACAAATTAGAGTGAATTAACCTTGAACCAGAACAGAATGACCAATGATATGCCGCCCGAAGTGACGGTACCGGATATAAGGAAGAAAACGCTAAAGTTGCTTCTCCAGATACCAAAAGGAAAAGTAACTACCTATCAAATACTGGCTCAATACCTGGGAGACAAAATTGCATCTCGGGCCGTGGGTCAAATAATGGCCCAGAATCCCTGGCCTGATAAGTATCCCTGCTACAAAGTTGTTCACAGTGACGGCAGTGTAGGTAAATATTCCGCCCCCGGCGGAGGTGCGGAGAAAATCAGAAAGTTACGTCAAGATGGTGTGGAAATTGCAAAGAACAGAATAAACAACCTCCCTCAGTATTTATTTGGCGATTTTGAGTCGGATGAGCCGCTCAAGAGGTTACGAACCATCCAGCACAAAATAGTCAACCGAGCATCATTTGACTCCGACCCAGTTGAGTATCAAACGGTAGGAGGGGTGGATGTATCTTACGGGAAGAAAAGGAGGGCAGTGGCAGCCTACACCCTCTTTGATCTTAGAAACAAGAAGCTCCTTTACCAAAGAGTTAAAGAATCAGAAGTGGTATTCCCTTATATCCCTACCTACTTAGCATTTAGAGAACTTCCTATCATGAGCGGGCTTCTAACTGAGGTTAAAGGAGACCATAAGATGGCCGACGTGGTAATGGTAGATGGAAACGGCATGCTTCATCCCCGACACGCGGGGATTGCTTCTCACCTGGGAGTTATCTTAAACATATCCACAATTGGGGTGGCTAAAAAACTCCTCTGCGGTGAAGGAGACTTGGAAGACATTGCTAGTCGGGAAGTCAGATACATTTGGCTGGAAGGTGAAAAAATCGGGGCAGCAGTAAAGACCACTGAACGGGCTAAGCCCATTTACGTATCGCCCGGCCACAGGTGCAATCTGAACTCGGTGATAAAAATCACCCTAAAAGTTTCGGATTATAAGATCCCAGAGCCCATAAGGGCAGCCCACCGCATAGGTAGGGAAGCGGTAAAACTTGGAAAGAGAAAGGAAGAAAAAGGCGATCAACGAACGCTTGACCTTTGACTTTACCTTGAAATTGGTGGTTTAACGATGATCTGCACAGGAACGATGAGGTTGTGAGGTCTTAGGTGAACGGAGGGTAGAATGCGTAAGGAAGAAGATAATAACGATCGACGGCAAGAAGATGAGGAGATGAAGGAAATATTTGAAAACTTGGGTGAAGATTTATCCAAACTTTTGGGAAAACTGGCCGAGAAGGGTGCCAAGATGCGAGAAACTGGTCAATTTGGATTCTTCCAGGATTTAGAAGATATGATGAGCAAAGAGATGGACTTAGGGATAAAGAATTTAGAAGATCTCTTTAAAAATTTCTCCCCCCAGAATTTTGGCTCTGAATTTAGCACCGATACAACCCGTCAAGATAAGAAAAAAAGGAAAGAAGAAGAAGAGAATATCCAAGAACCAAGTTGCGATATATTTGAAGAAGAGGAAGAAATTCTTATATACCTGGAGCTTCCCGGTGTAAATCAGGAGGACATATCCATCAACCAAGAGGGCAGGGAGCTTCTGATTAAAGCCCGTCATCAAACCGGCAGATATGAAAAAAAGATAAAGTTACCTGAAAAAGCTACCGGTATGCCCTCTTACAGTTTCAAAAACGGAATCCTTAAAATTCAATTAGCGAAGGAACCTGAGAAGAATTGATTGAACTAAAAGTTAAAGAAGCTCTTTCCAAAGATGTGGGAAGAGCAGTAGCTAGAATCGATCCCCAATTAATAGAGGAGTTGGGGTTGGAATCCGGTGATGTAATCTCTATACGTGGGGGTAAACAGGCTGTAGCCCGAGTAATGCCCACCCCACCTGCCAACAGAGGCCAAGAGATAATCCAGATTGATGGTATCCTAAGACAAAATGCCGAGTTGAGGATAGGAAGCTTGGCCAAGGTTGAACCGGGAGAAGTTAGACCGGCCAAAGCAATTCACCTCCTACCATTGACCTTAAGCCCTAAAAAATCCTCACAGGATAGAAATTTTGTAAAGCGGAGTTTACTTAACATTCCCTTAATGGAAGGAGCCCAGGTACGAGTGAACCTATTCGGATCCGGATTTCAAAATTTCGAGGTCGAGTACACCAATCCATCCGGGGCAGTAATAGTTGACCAGAACTCTCAAATCAAGATAGAAGAACCAACAGTAAAAAAAGGGACAGCGGCAAAAAGAGGTCTCTCATATGAGGATATAGGAGGTCTGGATGAACAAGTGGACCGCATTCGGGAGATGATCGAGCTACCCTTAAAGTATCCAGTGATCTTTGAACAACTGGGTATTGATCCTCCCCGAGGTGTTCTATTATACGGGTCCCCTGGTACCGGGAAGACACTTATTGCCCGGGCTTTGGCCAACGAGACAGAGGCCTATTTTACCTCTATTAACGGCCCGGAAGTAATGAGCATGTTCTATGGCCAATCCGAGGCGAATTTGCGTAAAGTATTTGACCAAGCCAAGCACAATCAACCCAGTATTATCTTTATCGATGAGATAGACGCCCTAGCCCCTAAACGAGAGGAGATGACCGGAAAGGGAGAAGTAGAAAAAAGAGTTGTCTCCCAACTTTTGACACTCTTAGATGGATTGGAAAAGCGGGAGCAGGTAGTAGTAATTGGAGCCACAAACATCCCCGGTACCCTGGATCCAGCCTTGCGAAGACCGGGACGATTAGACCGAGAAATTGCTATTACCATACCCGATGCCCAGGATCGAAAGGAGATACTAGAAATTCATACTAGAGGAATGCCTCTAACTAAAGATGTAGACTTGGAAAGGCTAGCCGAGATTACTCACGGCTTTGTGGGAGCGGACATCGAAGTGCTGTGTAAGGAAGCAGCCATGAGAGCACTTAGAAGGATCCTTCCCGACCTTGATCTTGAATCTGAAGACATAACTTATGAGGTGATCTTTGAATTAAAAGTCAAGCTAGGTGATTTCTCCCAAGCCCTAAAGGAAATTGAACCCTCCGCAACCCGTGAAGTATTCGTGGAAATTCCAAATGTTACCTGGGAAGACGTAGGAGGATTAGAAGATGTAAAGAACAAACTCAAGCAGGTGATCCAGTGGCCTTTCAAATATAAAGAAATCTACAGGAAGGTAAATGTAAAACCCCCTCGGGGGGTACTCCTTTCCGGTCCTCCGGGAACCGGCAAGACCCTTTTGGCAAAGGCAGTGGCTTGTGAATGTGAGATCAATTTTATCTCCATTAAGGGCCCAGAACTTTCCTCAAAATGGTTTGGTGAGTCGGAGAAGAAAGTCCGAGACCTATTCAAAAAAGCCCGCCAAGCTTCTCCCTGTATCGTTTTTTTGGACGAAATTGATGCTTTAGCCGGAAAAAGGGGCACTACGTTTTCCGATGCCTCGGCGAGAATAACCAGCCAACTGCTCACTGAATTGGATGGGATAGTGCCACTGGAAGGGGTAATAGTAATAGGGGCCACTAACAAGATAGAACTGGTGGACGAGGCTTTACTCCGTCCGGGTAGGCTGGACCTGGTGCTAAAAACTCACCTGCCTGATTTAATAGAGCGAATAGCCATACTTAAAGTGCATACCCGAGGGATGCCTATCGGCGAGATTGATTTCGAAGAACTTGCCATGGATACCGAGGGTATGAATGGAGCGGACTTGGAGCTCATTTGCCGGGAGGCGGCCATGAATAGGATTGAGAAAGTAGTGCTTGAGCAAAAAAAGTCGAGCCTCAACAATTTAAAAATCCAACAGGTTGATTTTGATCAGGCTGTGGTCAATCTGAAAAGTAGAGAAGAAGACTAATAGCTTTTTAACTTACCAATCCGTTTGCCAAAAACATTCATGAAAAACTTATATTTTTTTTCGGGAGAGAAATATCAACGACAGCGGGCAATAAAAAAGAAGCTAGGGAAGATCAGAGAAGTGGTTTCCTCCAACATGGAAGAAATTCGACTGGACGGAGAAAAGATTGAGGCCCGCGTTTTGATAGAGAGGATAATGGCCACCCCACTATTTACTCAAACCAAATTGATTTGGGTAAAGAACACCGAGCATATACCGGATCAAACTAAACTTACCGAAAATTTAAATAACATCTCGCTCGCCAATACCTATTTAATCTTTGAATCCAGCAAAAGAGGAAAGGATATTCCCCTATATGAACTGGTCAGAAAAAGAGGGGCCGTAAAACATTTTAACCCCATAACCAGGAAAAATTTACCCACGCAAGTGAAAAGAATCTGTAAGAAAAGAGGGGTCAAACTAACTAAAGCCGCTTTCGGTTATTTCACACAACTTATCGATGTAGACCTGCAGAGAGTAGATAATGAGATTACCAAGTTATCCTGGTACGCAAATGGAAAAGAGGTAACCAAAGAGGAGGTAGGTGAGCTTCTCTTCACCGGTGAAGAGAAGGACATTTTTCAGTTCCTGGATGCAATCGGAACCCGAGAAGGGGAAGCTGCAGAGACATTGAAAAAACTCTTGGGAGGCATGGAAGAACCGGGGAAGATATTCTATATGCTAGCTAACCATATTCGTTCGCTTCTGGTGATAAAATCGATGACTGAGCAAGGATTTACCGAAAAAGAAATTTCTGCCCGGACCGGCCAGTTTGAATGGTTAGTAAAAAAGAAAAAGAGGCAAGCAGCCAATTTCTCTGAAACTGAGCTCATCCACACTCTTCATGACCTACACCAGGAAGATTTCCTGATCAAAAGAGGTAAAACAACTCCTAAAACCACCCTGTATAAAATAACCCTCTCCCTTATCGGGGGTAAAGAAAAGTGAGCCAAATGGGGGTATTTTTTGACTTGGATGGAACCCTGGTCTATACCACCAGCTCCCGGGAAGAGAGATTTCTCAAGATATCAAAAAAAGCAGGGCTTTCCTTCACTCTCCAAGAGGTAAACGTGGCCTATCGATACGCCAATCAGTGGTGGGAAAAACAGGGCTTTAAATTATCCGACTGGACCGAAGATAACTTTAAACAGCTAAATTTCCTCCTTTTGAAAAACTTAAGGGTCGATTCAAACCTAAATTATCTAGCTGAGAAGTTAACCCGCTTGTGGGAAGAGGTTCCTTGGTCCAAACCGTATCCAGAAATAAATGATATATTGAAAAATCTCGAAAGTAAAGGCTTTAAATTGGGTATCTTATCTCACAGATCTCCTCCCGGCATCCAAAGAGCGATAAAATGCCTAGGGTGGCAGGATCACTTTACTGTAACTTCAAGCCCCGTAGATGCCAAAATCCCCGAAGGCAAGGAGGATTTGAGAATGTGGGAATACGGTTTAGAAAAGATAGGACTGAAAGCAAGTAAGGTGATCCACGTGGGGGATGAATACGAAACCGATGTATTAGGAGCGGAAAAAGCAGGAATACTGCCTATTCTAATAGATAGGGATAACAGGTACAGTAACAGAAATTTACACTGCTTCCGGGGGGATAATCTGAGATTTTTGTTCAAAGTGTTGAATCTGTAAGTTTTCCTAAAACGCTTGCTCATACCTTGATGCATTTTGACATCTTGTGATGCCAGGTAAGGTGGAGTTCAAAATCAGGTGATAGACCATCATTCAAACAGCTTCTCACAGTCTCAACCGCCACTTCCGGCCGATTGTTATTTTGAGAAATATGGGCCAGATATACTTTCCTAAGTTTTCCCTCTTTTAAGATTTCCCGGATGGTTTCCCCGGCATCCCTGTTGGATAGATGACCCATCTGGCCTCGAATACGCTGTTTGAGGTGCCAGGGATAGTCACCGGTGATAAGCATCTTTAAATCGTGATTTGATTCAATTACCAAAACCTCGCAATCCCGCAGGTTTTCTTTCACCTCTTCGGTTACTACTCCCAGATCTACGGCTATCCCCACTGCGCTGTCCTCATCGTTTATCCTAAATCCGCTGGGAGAGACGGCATCGTGAAACACGGGGAAGGGCTTTATAAACAGGTCTTTAATTTGTACGGGCTGGCCGTGCTCAAAATACCTAGTGGCCCAAGCCCCACTCAAATAGGAACCAGCCGCCTGGCAAGTTTTCAAGTTAAGATAAACAGGGATCTGGTAAACCCTTGAGATTCTGCCTACTTCCCGGCAATGATCTACATGCTCATGGCTCAGCAATAAAGCATCGATATCCTGTAGGTTAGGGCCAATTTTGCTAAGGGATTTAACGATCCGGCTAGCACTTATGCCCGCATCTATTAGGATCTTTGCCTCCTTTGATCCCACATAAATGCAGTTACCACTCGAACCGCTGGCCAGTGGACAGATCTCCATTTCAACCTATCCGGGTGGTTTTTACCCGGCTGATACCAATTAAGGTCTTCGAATCGACTATCTCACCACTTTTTAGCATATCTTCCAGATCATCAAAGCTAAATTCCCCTACTTCCAAATTAGCTTCCTTCTTTGCCCCCTCTTGATATTCCAATTCATATCCCATAAAGAGGCTAATCCTTTCATCGGTAAACCCTGGCGAGCTATAAAAGCTGGCCAACTTGACCCACTTACCTCCTACCAGCCCGGTCTCCTCTCTGAGCTCACGTTTGGCACATTCAAGGGGTGTCTCACCGCTTTCCATTAATCCGGCCGGTATCTCCCATAGCTTATCACCAACCGGGGCTCTGAATTGCTTTACCAAAACTACCCACTGTTTCCCCTCTCTTCGTATTAAAGGTACTATCGCCGCTGCTCCCGGATGATGTACGATCTCCCTGGTTACTAGATGACCAGTGGATAGTTTGTACTTATCTTCAACCAATCGAAGAAGCCGACCTTTATAAATTTCTTTTGAGGATATCTTTTTCATATTAGCTTAAATATGATCTCCTGCCCAAAATTTTTTAAATTAAGTTAAACGAAAAGCTTCACCCCCCACCCTGATCGACCAACTTCTCAAGACGCTCCCACTCAGCATCCACGGATCTTTGAATGAAGTCTATATCATGGGTAGAAAGATGACGGAAGCGCCCCTGGGGTTTTAGGTATTCTTCCACCGGCTCACCCGTCGGCTGTTTGGTAATGTTATAATCTTTTCCTTTTTCTATTTCATAGAGGGGGAAGACTTTGGTGTTTACCACCAGCCGAGAAATCTTGAGGGAAATTTCCGAGGGCATCTTCCATCCCGGAGGACAAGGGGACAAGATATGGATAAATTTTGTCCCCTCCAAATCTTTAGCCTTTTTCATTTTTTTTATGAGATCCTCTGGATAGCCCACAGAAGCAGTAGCAGCATAGGGGATACGGTGAGCGGCCATTATCCCCATTATGTCTTTCTTAGGCTCTTCTTTGGGGTGTTTTTCCGGGGTAGTGGTGGTCCAAGCTCCACGTGGAGTAGCGGAGCTTCTTTGAATGCCGGTATTCATATAAGCCTCATTATCATAACATACATAAATTATATCATCATTTCTCTCACCAGCACCGGAAAGGGCTTGCAATCCTATATCAAACGTACCCCCATCACCCGCCCAGGCTAGAACTGTCCAATCCAATCCCTTTCTTCCCAAACCGGCCTTTATGCCGGAGGCAGCGGCAGCGGCAGTCTCAAAAGGGGTATGATAAAGAGGGACCTTAAGTGAAGAATAAGGAAACGGACCGGCTATAATGGTAAAGCAACAGGCGGGTACTACCACTACAGTCTCCCTTCCCAAGGCTTTAAGGCAGTAGCGCATGGCCAAGGAGGCACCGCACCCGGGACAGGCCAAATGGCCGGGGCCCATTAGCTCTTCTTCGGGGATAGATTGTCCCATTATCTTCTCAGCCCCATCCAGATGACATCTTCCTCTTGCTTCTCATGCCCACTGGCGTAGTCAATAATGTCGCGTAACGTTTCAGGAGTAACATCCCTTCCTCCCAGGCCGGTAACGAAACCAAAGATGGGAACCTCATTTTTATCACCATATAAGCAGGACTTTACTTCTTGGAAAAATATCCCTTCATGGCCAAAGGACAGGTTGCGGTCAACTACGGCAATTTTTTTAGCGTTACCCAAATAATCTCTTACTTCCTCAGCCGGAAAGGGACGAAAAGTCTTTATCTTTAAAAGTCCTACTTTATGCCCTCTGGCCCGCATCTTGTTGACCACGTATCTAGCAGTGCTGGTTATGGTACCCGAGGTCACTAACACCAAATCTGAATTATTTAGGTGATATCCCTCTACCAACCCGTAACCTCTCCCAAATTGTTCTTCAAATTCCTTATCTACCTGCTTTATCACCGACTTGGCTTCCTGCATTGCCCGCTGGATTTTATACCTTAATTCAAAGTAGTTATCCGGTTCCGCCAACCCGCCAAAGGCACGGGGGTCCTCAACGTCCAGCTTAACCGGTGGATTATACTTGGGCAAAAATTCGTCTACCTTCTCTTGGGCGGGTATACTTACCGGTTCAGAAGTATGAGAAAGCACAAAGGCATCTAAAACCTGCATACTAGGAAGCATAATACTTTCCGAAATTTTGAAAGCCTGGATCACGGTATCCAAAGCTTCTTGATTGGATTCACAGTAAAACTGCAACCAGCCAGTATCTCTTTGAGCCAGGCTGTCATTTTGATCAGTCCATACAGACCAAGGAGAACCCATGGCCCGGTTTACGTTGGTTAGGACAACCGGAAATCTTCCCCCCGCCGCCCAGTGAAGCATCTCATGCATTAAAGCCAAACCGTGAGCAGAAGTAGCAGTAAATGCCCGGGCTCCAGTGGCGGAAGCTCCAATACAGCTAGCCATAGCAGAGTGTTCCGATTCCACCCTTATAAATTTGGCATCTAACTCCCCACTTGCACAGAATTCGGATAACAACTCTACTATCTGGGTCTGGGGAGTAATTGGATAAGCTGCTACCACCTCGGCCCTGGCCCGCATGACCCCATAGGATACGGCGTAATTACCGGTAATTAGTTTTTCCACTATTTCTCCTCATGCTCCAAATTTATGGCCCCAACCGGACATTCCTGTGCACAAATACCGCATCCTTTACAATAAGTATAGTCAATAATCGGCATTTCTTCTTCAATACGGATACTTACATCTGGGCAAAACTTCCAACATTTCATACATTTTATGCAAAGATCATAATCTATAACCGGCTTGACACTCCTCCAACTGCCGGTCTTGTTCCACTTCATATCTCCCATAGATATAGAAGAAAGTGGCATTTGATCCGCACCGTCAAAAGTTATTTTGTTCCCTTTACCTTTGGCCTTCTCACTTTTTTCAGATAAATCCATTGATTCTAACCTCGAGCTTCCTGGTATGCTTCCCGACAGGCGGCCAAGTTAGCCTCCACTTTAATCGGCACAGCGTCCCTCATTGCTTCTAGCAATGCATCTAATGAAACCAATCCAGTGATTTTTGAAAAAGCACCGAGAATAGCCGTATTTACTATGGGAGCAGTGGTGGAACCTAAACAATGCTTTAGGGCAATGGAGCTAGCATTTACGCAAGCTACTTTGTAATGTGAGGAAAAGTTAAAATCCTTACTGGTAAGATCGCTATTTATTAAAATCCTACCCCCCGCTTTAAGACCGGAAGTTACATCCACAAAATCCATCAATGCAGAATCTAAAACCACTACATGATCCGGCTCATATATCTTAGAGCGAAGCAGTATGGGAGATTTATCCATCCGGACAAAAGCAGTAACCGGCGCCCCCCTTCTTTCCACCCCAAATTCAGGGAAAGATTGAGCGTAATTGCCCTCTTTATAAATGGTAGAAGCTAGTATTTGAGAAGCAATAACCGCCCCTTGACCTCCGCGTCCGTGAATACGGACTTCAATCATCCCCAATCACTTTGGATAAAGACATATTGACTCCTAAATTCACATCTCTGGGCAATTAACCGAACGCACAAACCGGTGATTTTGGCAAGAAATCACAATGCAATCCTATCTTACTACCCCCAGTTTCCAATGCACTATGATCTAACTCAATTTTGCTGAAACATATAGCTTAACTAAGCTTAGGTTCTACTTTTCAGCAGCTTCGGTATCCTCATCCAAATATAGGTTATAGCGACTTCCCAAGTTCCTTAACCTTTCCTTAGCTTCTTTTATCCATGCCAAGAGGGCCTCGGATACCGATCCCTCACTTTCGGATTTCCGATTATGGTTGTTGTCCTCATAAATGGAGAGGCTGCGCTCTTCGATGGCAGTTCTTATTTTCTCAAACTGGTAGCGATACTCTGCCGCCTCCACGTCTCCTTCTTCCAGCTCCTTTATAGATAGGTTGAGTTTGCCCTCTTCATTCCTACCCAGCACTTTAACGGTTAACTCCTCCCCTACGCTCAAGTAATCACTTATATCCTGAACATATTCCTCAGCCACTTCCGAAATGTGAACCATTCCCACTTCGCCATTAGGAAGTTTTACAAAAGCCCCATAAGGTTTTATTCCATCGACTACCCCTCTTAAGGCATCTCCTTCTTTTAACTTCACGGCTCATCCCTCCTAACCAAAATTAATTTATCAAATTGAAAACCGGGCTTCAACTATATTAATCCAGAGAAAGACTCACCGCTCCCGCTTTTAATTCCGCTACTCTTTAGGGAGAGAAGACACCGACTGCACTTAGGGATATCGGTTAGGAATCCCGGAAGCAGTTTGGATCTTCAACGTCCAAGATTTTGAGTCATCAGACTTGACCTTTACTTAGGTAAGTAGGCAGCCACAGTGAGGGCACCAAGGTCGGGAGGTGCGAATTAATTCCCCACAGTGAGGACAATTATCCTTTAACTCCTGAAAACAGTCAGGGCAATATAAATCATCGGGTTTTACGAACCTTCCACAGCTTGGACACCGAAGAGGAACGTAGCGATCGGCTCCTTGCTCACACTTAACGGAACCTCTACTAGTATCTTCCCAATCTTTTTCGTGTCGGGAAAGTTTGGCGCTATCACTTTCCTCCATTTTACCTTATACCGCCAATATCATGAAGTATTACCCTAACCCTCAAACATCTGCTTTTAATTATATCAAAAAAACAAAAAGGTATAAAGAAGCTAGATACCCACGGGAGTAAGGAATTGAACCTTTCACCTGTTGATGTTATAATCAGACGCCAATTAAAGGAGATCAAGGCTTTTAAACTAAAGTCTTACTTTTTGATAGCTATGAATATAGACAAACTTACCCGCAGAGCTTTTCTGAAGTCGCTGTCCTTAGGCTGTTTTGCCACTTTTTTCTCTTACCGCAAAGCCAGACCGATGAATCAAGAAATTTTACGGATCGCTACCCCTCCCTCTCTTGCTTCCCTTCCCTTAAGGCTAGCTAATTTGGACGGCATGTTTGAAAAAAATGGACTGAAGGTAGAATTTAACGATGAAATTGTTAGTAGACCTTCCCTGCAAAGAAAATTTTTAACTAGCGGCCAGCTAGATTGCATTATAAGCGACATCTCCGGGGTTTTATTTGAAATTGCCAATGCATACGCCGACATCGTAATAACCAGCACCGCCTTTGAGCGAGTGGAAAATACTAAAACCTTGGCTCTATTGGGGAGCGGATATAATCACATGAAGTGCGAAACAATGGAAAACCTACTTTCTAGAATCGATCGAACTCCAGAGAATTCCATCCTAATCCCCAGATACACGGACATGGAATTTGCCACCGACAAGTTACTGAATGAAGAGTACGGTTTTAAAGTAGATGAGCAAATTGCCTATACCGAGGTAGAGGATCTAACCTATTCAATACTATATCTACTTACCGGTAAACGCTTGGCTTCTGTCTTACCCGAACCCTTAGCTACTTTAACCGGGGAGAAGAATGCCGCGGCTAACGGGGGCACTATCCGGGATGGTGAATGGGCCTACAGCTTATCAAATTATCAGGAAATTGAACTGATGCCTGCAGTAATAGTCTTTAGAGGAGAAATAATAAGGAACAAACCCTACTGGATTAACAATTTCCTCACGGTTTATAGAAAAAGTATACAAACTCTTAATTCCACATCCAATGAATTACTAAGAGGTAAAGCTAAAAATATCGGAGTTGAACTATTTAGGAAACTGTACTACTCGACCTGGGAAGCACCGGAAGGATTTGAGGAAATTTTCACCGTCCCCGAATTCCCACCGCCGAGAGCTTTGAGAAAGTCTGAATTCGCCAAGGTGTTTGAGTGGGCAACAAAGAAAGGATACATAAGGAATCAAAAATTAGTAAGTTACCAAGAGGCATTCAACGGTAGTTTCCTATTATGATAAAGGTTGACTCCCTGCATCTTTCCCATCGCAAAGGACGAAAAGGAAAGATCGAAATCTTTAAAAATATCAGCTTCCAACTTAAAAAAGGGGAAAGCCTGGCCGTCATTGGCCCTTCGGGCTGCGGCAAAACCAGCTTGCTTTACACCATATCCGGCTTAATTGAGCCCACTAAAGGTGGAATTGAAATCAATGGGGAAAAAGTTAAAAAACCGGGCGGCGATTGGTTCCTACTACTTCAAACTATCGGTCTTCTGCCCTGGAAAACTGTTTGGGCCAATGTAACTCTAAATTTGAACTTAAACGGTCAAGCTGACCGGCGGCGAATTGACCAGATACTGGCCTCGCTGGGACTCAAAGGACTTAAAGACCGTTATCCATCTCAGCTTTCAGAGGGACAAAAAAAGAGAGTGGGATTTGCCCGAGCCTTAGCCCGGGACCCATCAATCCTTTTAATGGACGAACCGCTGGCCTCACTGGATGCATTATCAAAAGAGGAACTGCAAAATCTTACCCTCCGCCTGTGGAAGGAGAAGGAATTAACCTTGATCTTGGTCACTCACGATATTGAAGAAGCGGTATTTTTGGGCCAACGAATCATGGTATTAACCAAAAGGCCAGCGCGGATAAAACAGATGGTGGACAATCCAGAAATGGGAGCCATTAACTACCGGGAAAAAGAAGGATTTTACAGTCAAATTAGAACCTTAAGAGAACTATTATGAAAACCACTTTAGGATATATCTTAAGCATCATACTTTTACTTTTGGTCTGGCAATTGGCAAGCCTTGGAGGGAAGATGTTTTTCGGTGACCAAGCTTATAAAAGAAACGCACTTTTGGGCCCCATTGAAGCTTTCAGCTCTCTTATCCAAAAAAGAGATGAAATTGCGGGGCATTTTCTTTCCAGCGCGGGCCGCATAATAATAAGCTTAGGCTTAAGCTTAGGTTTAGCTGCACCTTTAGGTTTGGTGATAGGGTTTGAAAGTAAATTGGACAAACTCATCTCCCCTATTATCTACACTACCTTTCCCATACCAAAGATCGTCTTTTTGCCCCTACTATTTATTTTCATGGGATTAGGGAACGCTCCCAAAATCACTCTAATTACGCTGGTAATATCGTTTCTGATCCTTATCTCCACCCGGGATGCAGTGAAAAGCATCCCCGAGGACTATATCATTAGCGTATCCAGTACAGGGGCAAGCAAACTGCAAATTTACAGACACGTAATTATTCCGGGCAGCCTCCCCTCCATCCTTACCAGCACCCGGATTAGTGTGGGTATAGCAATTATGGTCCTGTATCTAGCTGAAACCTTTGTAACCAGAACCACCGGACTAGGGGTTTTCATTAATAAATCTTATGAGATAGGGTATTTCCCCGATATGTACGCGGGAATAGTGGCCATGGGCTTGTTGGGGCTAAGTTTATACGCGGGCATTGATCTAATAGAGCGGATTATCTGCAGATGGAAGTATGTCTAGCGAATTTTAATTACTGAGACTAATATCACCACTTATTGCCCGGCGTTTTGAAAGGGCGACCGAAAATATTTAGTATATAACTAGAATGTCTTATGAGAAGATTTTAGCCTTTGTAAACAATAGAAAAGAAGGCTTCGAGTTTACCCTTAAAGCCTTAAAGGACTGGGCTGACAAAAGGGAAATAAAAATTGAGACTATACATTACGATGAGATTGAAGCATTCAACATACCACCTGAATCCGCAAAATGTCTAGCGGTAACTATAGGCGGCGATGGTACATTCCTTAAGTCAGCAAACAAACTCGCCTCCTATAAGATTCCTCTATTGGGAGTAAACCTAGGCAGCTTGGGCTTTTTGACCCATACCCAATCAAAAGATTTAGACCGCGCCCTTACAAAGATCTGGGAAGGAAGATACGAAATTGATAACCGAATGAGGTTAGAATGTGATATAAAGGGAACAAAACTTTCCTGCCTAAATGAGGTAGTGCTTACTCGGGCGGGAGTGGACCATTTCACCGAACTAGAGCTTTTTATCGGCCATAAATTAGTGGGTTGCTATCCAGGAGACGGTATAATCGTCTCCACCCCTACCGGCTCAACTGCCTATTCTCTATCCGCCGGCGGCCCCATCCTAACAAGCAATTTGGAATGTGTCGCCATCACCCCTTTGGCTCCCCACACCTTGGGACTTAGACCGGTGGTTTTTCCGGCCGATGAGAAGATCAAAGTTAGAGCAAACTGTAAGTCCACAGTGCTAATAGATGGTGACAAATATGGCAATTTGGCCCCTGGCGAAGCGGTCAGAATCTCACAATCCCCAACTCCTACAAGAATGGTGATAACCAAGCCCCGCCCCAATTTCTTCCGTATATTACACCACAAACTGCAGTGGGGAAATGGATTTTACCGGAGGAAACGAAGAAGTTAAACTTAAAGGAGGTATGCTATGAAAAAAATAGCTAAGTTTCTGACTCCCTGCACATTAATTTTATCATGTTTTCTTGCTTTAGCAAGAGCCCAGGGAGCAGTACAGACCCCGGCTCAAGAAATCTCAACTGACATCAGCTGGCCGCAGGTCACCACTGCCCTTCTTGTAGCAGCTTTGAGCTTTGCGGGAATAATTATGTGGCAGTGGGTAAGAAAAAGAAGATAAAAAACAGGTAGGATTCTTTCGTCTGTAAATTTAGCTAGGTTAACATCAATCTAGCCATGGCCGCTCCATCACCCCTACGAGGGGGGAGCTTAAGCAAGCGGGTGTACCCCCCTTCTCTATCCTTATAGTCCCCGGCTACTTCGGACAGGAGCTTATTCACCGCCTCTTTATCCTGTAGGGCCTTAAAAACCTGCCTATGAGAATGGGTATCGCCAGCCTTCGCTTTGGTTATTATCCTCTCTACGTGCTTTTGACACTCTTTAGCCCTGGCCTGAGTGGTATCCACCTTCCCGTTTTTGATCAACTCACAGGCCAAATTTTTCAACATCTGGTTTCGATGGGATTTGCTCCCCCCAACCTTATTTTTCTTCTTTCTATGTCTCATGGGCATCCTCCTTAAGAGAATAACCTAAATCTTTTAGCCTTTCCTTTACTTTCTCCAAAGTCTTTTCCCCAAATCCATGCACATCAGTAAGTTGAGGGCCAGTTTTCTCCAGTAAATCCTCAAGAGTCACAATATCTTTGCCTTTAAGCAAATTTACCGCCCTTTGATCAAAATCGAGTTTTTCTAAAGTCATAGACAGCTCTTCTGGCTCTTCCTCTTCCTCCTTAATTTCAGCTCCAAATGGATGTTGGGCAAAATCCTTGAATAAATCAAAATGAGCACGTAGAATTTCAGCTGCCTTGCTCAAAACCTCCTCCGGTTTTATCTGACCTTTGGTCTCCAATTCCAGGATCAACCTCTCATAATCAGTCCTCTCGCCCACACGCGTAGATTCCACTTCAAAGTTTATAGATTCTACCGGAGAAAAATCAGAATCTAGAGGAATAACTCCTAGGGGACTGTCTTCTTCCACATTTCTCTCCGAAGGTCGGTAGCCTATTCCCGGTTCCACTTCCATCTCTATACTTAAATTGCCATCCTCATTTACCATCGCTATATGTTGATCCTTATTGATTATCTCAACTCCGTCCTCAGCTTCAATATCACTGGCGGTTACCTCTCCCTGACCTTTATAATCCAGATACATCCTTTTTTTCTCCTTATCTCGCAATCTTATGGATAGTTCCTTAATATTCAGTATTATCTCCAGAATATCTTCTTTTACTCCATCGATAGTGTCATATTCGTGATATTTACCATCAAAACGCACTCTAGTAACCGCCGCCCCAGGAATGGATGATAAAATCACCCTTCTAAGTGAATTACCTATATTGGTCCCATAACCCCGCTCCAGGGGTTCAATAACTATCTTCCCATATGTATTGGTCAACTCGCGTGTCTTAATCTGAGGTATTACTAGCTCAACCACCACTGCCCTCCTTTCTCCAGCACTCACTTTGAGAAATGCCTCCGGAATAAATGATAGTAAACGGTGACCATGCCCAAAATGAGTGCTGGACCTTAGCGGGAATAAAATTCAACAATCAGGTTGGTTTTAAGTTTCTGCTCAACTTCTTCCGGATCGGGGGTTCTTTCTATATTAATCTGGTACTTTTCTCTATTTACTGCCAGCCAAGCAGGGACTTCCCTATCCTCATTTGCTTCCAGAATTTCCTTTATCCCCTGCTTTGTCCGAGAGTTCTCCTTTACTTTTATAATATCCCCCTCTTTAACTGAGTAAGACGGGATGTCTAAGCTTGTATTATTAACTTCCACGTGGCCATGATTGACAATTTGTCTTGCTTGATCACGGGAGGAGGCAAATCCAGCTCTATAGAGTACATTGTCCAATCTTCTCTCCAAAAGTTCAAGTAAAAACTGGCCGGTTGCTCCCATCTTCCCTTTGGCCTTGTCCACATACCGTTTGAATTGTTCTTCCCGAACCCTATAAATCCTCCTCGCCTTCTGTTTCTCCCTAAGGTGGACTCTATATTGAGATCGCCTGCTTCTGCTCCTTCCCGCTTCCCCTGGGGGATAGCTCTTTCTTTGGATAGCGCACTTATCAGTATAGCACCTATCGCCTTTAAGAAAGAGCTTTTCGCCTTCCCGCCTACATATCTTACACTTAGGTCCTACATCTCTTCCCATACTGTTTTCCTCCTGCTTTTCGTTAACTAAAAGATCTGGGGGTGACGTTCCGGATATCTTCCACCCTAAATCCTTGACCCTTTAGAGTTTGAACAACTGAGTTTTTCCCAGGTCCGGTCCCATTTATGGTTACCACCACCGATTTTATACCATATTCCTTCATCTGTTGAGCCAGGTTTTCAGTTGCTACTTGAGCGGCGTAAGGCGTGCCCTTCCTAGAACCCTTAAACCTACCCCCGACTCCAGGAGTGCTCCAAGTTATGACATCTCCATTCAAATCAGTAAGGGTCAATATAGTATTATTATAGGTGGCGTTTATATGAACTCTCGCCTTATCTAACTTAACCTTCTTTTTAGCCATGATTATCTCTTTTTCCCCGCCTTGGAGGCTCTAGGTCCTTTCCAAGTCCGAGCGTTGGATTGAGTCTTCTGTCCTCTCACTGGAAGACCCTGTTTGTGGCGAATTCCACGATAGCACTCTATATCTTTAAGGCGCTCTATATCCGATTTAACTTTCCGGCGTAAGTCTCCTTCCACCATGTATCGATCAATCTCCCTCCTCAAATCGGTAATCTCCTTTTCCGTTAACTCATGCACCCTTTTACCTTTATCCACACCTACAGAGTTCAAGATTTCGTTTGATCGGGAACGACCGATCCCATATATATAAGTTAGTGCTATCTCCGCTCTTTTATTTCGAGGAAGATCAACTCCTGCAATTCTAGGCATTTCAAACCCTCCAGATTATTTGTTCTCTGTGATTATGTTTCCCAAGACCCAACCCCTAAGACCCAGTACCTAACATTACCCCTGTCGCTGCTTGTGCTTAGGATTCTTACAAATTACTACTAACCTGCCGTTTCTTCTCACTATCTTACATTTATTGCATATCTTTTTCACTGAACTTCTTACTTTCATCGAACACCTCTACTTTACTTAAGGTAGGTCAACTTTCACGATAAACGATCCTACCTTTGGAAAGATCATAGGGAGAAAACTCCACTACTACTCGATCTCCAGTCAAGATACGAATATGGTACTTTCTTATTTTACCTGACACATGACAAAGCGCCTCATGACCGTTATCCAGCCTGACCTTAAACATAGAGTTAGAGTAAGCTTCTATCACTTCCCCTTTTTTCCTAATTACCCGTTCCCGCTTATCCTGGTCTTGGTTATCTTTATTTTCCTCATTCATTATTATTTAAGCTCCGCCCTGGTTAGGACTTCGCAAGTCCCGTTGGTTATCAACACCATATCTTCCTCGTGTGCTGACAGCTTACCGTCCGGGGTAATCACGGTCCAACCATCATCCAATATACTTACTTCTTGTGGACTCTGCTTCACCATAGGTTCGAGAGCCAAAATCATGCCTGAGCGAAGGAGCGCCCCTTGGGCCGGCGGTCCGTAATTAGGCACCTGAGGATCTTCGTGCAAATCCCGACCGATTCCATGGCCTACAAATTGCTTCACCACATAAAAACCTTTACTTTCTACGTAAGATCCAATAGCATGAGATATATCCGAAACCCGGTTGCCAGCTCGTGAGGCTTCAATTCCCTTCTTCAATGCGGCCTGACAAACTGCGATAATCTCTTTGGCTTCCTTACCTCCATCCCCCACCGTGAAACTTCGGGCCAAATCAGCATAAAGACCTCCCCTTTCAATTCCCATATCTATAGATAACAAATCGCCCTTTTTTAGCACCCGCTCATCAGATGGAATCCCATGTACTATTTCCTCATTAATACAGGTACAGATTGAAGCTGGAAATCCCCTATAGCCCCTAAATGCCGGCTTGGCCTCGTAATCTTCCATCAGCTCTTCAGCCAACCTATTTAAAAACCCGGTGGATACCCCTTCCTCGGCTTTAAGCTGCATCTCCTTAACAATCTCTTGTAAGATTAAGCAATTATCCTTGATAACTTTTATCTCCTGGGTGGATTTTAACTTGATCATTATCTTCAGTTTCTATGTTTTAATTTGATCTAGGTGCTTTAGGATATCTTTATGTATCCTTTCGATGCCGCGATCACCATCTATAGTTATCAATTTTTCCCTGTCAGCATAATATTCCTTTAAAGGAGCGGTGCTTCTTTCATATACCTCAAATCTATTTTCGACTACCTCTCTCTTATCGTCAGACCGCTGATACAACTTATGGCCACACTTATCACAAATCCCCTCTTCTTCGGGTGGATTGTGTACCAAATTATACGTCTTTCCGCAATTTTTACATATCCGCCTTGCAGAAAGCCTCTCAACTCCTATCTGCAACTCAAGCTTTATGTTGAGCACTACATCCACATCGGCAAAGCCGGATAAAATTTCAGCCTGCTTCAAAGTTCGAGGAAAACCATCTAGCACATAGCCATCCGCGCTCTTCTTTATCCGCTCCAACATTATATCTGCGATAAGCTTGTCGGGGACCAACTCACCTCGATCAACATATTTTTTAGCTTCTTTTCCTAAGTCCGTCCCCTTGCTAATTTCCTCTCTTAACGTATCCCCAGCATCCAGATGAACAATACCCAGCTTGTTTGCCAACAGCTCTGCTTGCGTACCTTTTCCCGCCCCCGGCGGACCCAACATAACAATCTTCTTACTAGATTTATTATTCATTTAATTTTACCAAAAATATAAGGATATGAAAGCTTACCAGCCTTACTTACATCCTTCTTCCCAGTCCTCCGCCTCCCCTTCCCACCAACTTTTCGTAATGCCGCTCGGCCATGTGGGACTCAATCTGCTGGATAGTGTCAATACCTACTCCTACCACGATGAGGATGGAAGTACCACCCAGGGCGAAAGTTACCGAAAGGCTGGGGTTCCCAATGATGCCCATCAAAATATAAGGAAGCAAGGCAATAGAAGCTAAAAACAGCGCTCCAATTAAAATAATCCTGTTTACCACCTGACTAACGTAATCTGAAGTCGGCCTTCCCGGGCGTATACCGGGTATAAACCCTCCCCACTCCTTCAAATTTTTGGATAAATCTTTGGGATCGAAAACAATCGAGCTGTAAAAGTAAGTGAAGAAAATAATCAAAGCTGCATAAGCCATTAGATAGTACGGGCTGCCCTGCTGCACATAAGTTTGTAACCACTCCAGGCCGGGTAAAAATTGTATGAAAAAACCGGGCAGCTGCAGGAGTGCAGTAGCAAATATAATCGGAATTACCCCTCCTTGATTTACTTTGAGAGGAATATAGGTACTTTGACCTCCGTAGACCTTGCCCTTGACCACCCGCTTTGCATATTGAACATTTATCCGCCTTGCTCCCAACTGAACCATCACAATCCCCGCCACAACCACCACCAACACCCCCACTAAGACAAGAGCCCAAAAAGGGTTAACCGATCCGGTGGAAACAAGAAAATATGTGTCGGAGATCTGGGAGGGAAATCGGGAAACAATACCGATCATGATAATCATAGATATACCTCGGCCTATCCCGTTTTCGGTTATCCGCTCCCCCAACCACATTAAAAATAGGGTACCGGTAACCAGAGAAGTCACGGAGATAAGGTAAAAACCCAAACTAGGCCTAGCGATGCCTTGACTGGTTAACATAACACTTATAGCCAAAGCCTGGACGAAAGCGAGCCCTACGGTCCCATAACGAGTATATTTATTTATTACCTTTCTACCCTCCTCTCCCTGCTGCTGCAGTTCCTTTAAAGTAGGAATGACCGCGGTGAGCAAACTCATAATAATAGAAGCGTTAATGTAGGGTATTACACCTAATGCAAACAATGAAAACCGCTGCAGTGCACCACCGGCGAACATATTCAAAAATTGAAAGACTCCTCCACCCAGAAACTGCTGGAAGAAATTTTGCAGGGCCTGAACGTCTACTCCGGGAACTGGAATATGAGTACCTACACGAAAAACTATAATTGCTCCCAGGGTAAACAGGGCCCTCTTTCTAAGCTCAGGTATCCCAAAAGCCTTGATTATTTGTTCAAACAAATTTTTCCCCTATTTGGCTAACTTTACTACCTCTCCACCAGCCTGCTGGATCTTCTCCCTAGCCTTTTGGGAGAACTTATGGGCTTTTACAGTTAGGCTCTTTTTAAGTTCGCCTCGCCCCAGTATCTTTACTCCATCGCCAATAGACTTTCCCGAAATAATTCCACTTTCCGCCAGGATAGCCGGTGTAACCTCTGAGCCAACGGAGAAGGTCTCGTCCAATCTATCCACGTTTACCAAGCAGTATTTCTTTGAGGTTGGGTTATTAAATCCACGCTTAGGGATCTTCTTCCACAGGGGAGTTTGTCCACCTTCAAAACCTGGCAGCATACTCACTCCCGCTCGGGCATTTTGACCCTTATCACCTCGACCGCTTTTGTCCCCATAGCCGGATCCCGAACCTCTACCTATTCTCTTTCTGGATTTCTTCTTCTGTTTAGGTTTTAGATCTTCAAGCCTCATTGACCCCACCTGCCTTCTCTAATTCCTTATCCCTTAAATCTGCTACCTCCCCCAAAGTTCTTAAGTTCCCCAATCCATTGATGGTGGCCTTGGCTAAGGTAAGTGGATTATTGGAACCTAGCGACTTAGTCAATATATTCCTAATCCCGACCAACCTACATATTGTCCCCACTGTCTCCCCCGCAATTACTCCAGTTCCCGGGTAAGCCGGTTTAAGGAGAACCCGTCCCGCTTTAAATTTGCCGATCACCTGATGAGGAATAGTTCCATCCTTTACCGGAACCTTTATTATATTCTTCTCTGCATCCCTAACCCCTTGCTGAATAGCCCGGGGAATGTTTCGAGTGTTACCCTTTCCTATACCTACCCGGCCTTCATTGTCACCTACGGCCACTATCACCCGAAAACCTAAATTACGCCCCCCCTTAACTACCTTGCTTACTCTACTTATGTCTATTACTTCATTATCTAGCTCTTCAGCCATCTTCCTCCAATTGATACACTAAAATTCAAGCCCACCAACTCTAGCCTTTTCTGCTACCTGCTTCACAATTCCATGATAGGGGTATCCACTTCGATCAAAGACCACCTTTTTTATTCCCTGTTTCTTTGCTTTTTCGGCCACCAACTTGCCTATCTTTTTCGCCGACTGGATATTGCAACCAGCCCCATTTAACTCTTGATCCAGAGTAGAAGCAGCCACCAAAGTCTCCCCCTTGGTATCATCGATAAGTTGAACATATAAATGATTTAAACTCTTGGACACACACATTCTGGGCCTATCTTTTGTCCCGAAAATCTTTTTCCTTACCCTTCTATGTCTCTTCCTTCGACTCTCTTCTCTACTTTTGGCTGTCATTTATCCAACCTCTAACTCTGGCCTCATTAAGCCCCTAAAGCCTCTCCAGCTCCCCCCAATTTGCCCTCTTTCTGAATAACTTCTTCATCTTTGTACCTAACTCCCTTACCTTTATAGGGCTCCGGTGGTCGGATGGAACGGATATCTGCAGCTATTTGTCCTACTAACTGTTTATCGGCACCGCGTATTGTAATTTCAGTCCTGTCTTCAACTTCTGCCTGAATGCCGTCTGGCAACTTATATTCTACTGGATTTGAAAAACCCAGCTCTAGGATCATCTTACTTCCCTCCAGGCGGGCGCGATATCCCAACCCTTTCAAAACCAATCGCTTTTCAAAGGGTTCTACCACTCCCTTTACCATGTTGTAAATCAAACTTCTATATAGCCCGTGCTGTGCCTTACCAGTCTTGTCATTCCGCAGTCGATCTAGCTTTATTTGACCCTTTTCTACCTTGACAGAAACCAGCCGCCAATTATATTCTTGGGTTAGGACCGTGCCGTTACATTCCACTTTAACCAGGCCCTTGGTAACTTCTACATTTACCCCTTCCGGGATATCGATAGGAACCTTGCCCATTCTAGACATATCTATCACCAAATCTTGAAAAGAAGTTCACCGCCTACTTTCCTCTTCCTAGCTTCCTTCCCAGTCATTACTCCATGTGAAGTTGAGAGCACGCATGTTCCCAACCCGGAGACAACTTCCGGTATCTGGTCCGTTTTAGTATACACACGAGTGGAAGGTTTGCTTACCCTTTCAATATTCTCAATCACTCTTACTTTCTCCCTTCTACCTTTGCCCCGCCCGCCGGACTTTTGCTTATACTTCAACTTTATTAATATATCCTGCTTTGAATCTTGGGATCTCTCTTCATAATCTTCTATATAACCTTCCTCTTTCAAAATCTTCGCTATAGCCAATTTCAAGTTAGATCGGGGCACCCTCACCTTTCGGTGAAATCGCCCATTTGCATTCTTTATTCTAACTAACATATCTGCTATTGGATCTTCAATAGTCATAGACTTTTCCCTCCCGGTTTACTGCTTTCATAAAAGCTAAAAAGCCTTATCTTCGATCAATCATATACAAATTATTCCCATAAGTATTTAAAAACTACCCTTACCAGCTTGACTTTTTAACCCCGGGGATTTCTCCTCTGTGGGCAAGCTTTCTAAAGCAAAGACGACATACACCAAAATCCCTTATGTATCCTCTTGCCCGCCCACATATCCTGCAGCGATTGTATTCCCTGCTGCTATATTTCTTCTCTTTTTTGAATTTTTCAATAAGTGCTTGTCTGGCCATTTTAATCACTAAATGGTAATCCCATCTCCTTAAGCAAATAATAAGCCTCTTGATCCGAATCCGCTGTGGTAACTATAGTTATATCCATCCCTTGCACCGTTTCAATATCGTCGTAATTAATCTCTGGAAAGATCAACTGTTCCCCTATTCCCAGAGAATAGTTACCCCTACCATCAAAGGAGTCCGAGGAAAGCCCCCGAAAGTCACGCAATCCAGGCAATACTAAATTGAATAACTTTTCCAAAAAAGCAAAAGCCCGCTGTTTTCTTAAAGTAACCTTACACCCGATCTGGTCACCCTGGGAAACTCCAAAATCGGAAATGGACTTTTTGGCTCGGGTGGCAACTGGCTTTTGCCCGCTAATCTGTGTTAAATCATCCATTGCACTTTGTAGGACTTTTGGATTATCTACCTGAGATACCCCCATGTTGACCACCACTTTTCCCAGCTTTGGTACCTGCATAGGGTTATCGTAGTTAAGCCTGTCTATCAACTTTGGCGCTATTTCCTCTTTAAACCTTTCTTTCAACATTAGCTAAAACTTTGCCCACACTTTTTGCAGAGGCGAAGTTTTTCTCCATTTTCTAAAATCTTGAAACCAACCCGAGTGGGTTTTTTGCACTCCGGGCATATAGGAAGCACATCCGAAATATGAATGGGGCCTTCCTGCTCAATTATCCCCCCCTCACGTTGGCGGGCGGTGGGCCTTTGGTGCCGGGTTATCATATTAATATTCTCTACTACTATTTCATCCTCACCGGGAAAGACTTTTAACACTTCCCCCTCTTTACCGCGGTCGTTTCCAGCAGTTACCTTCACCCTATCACCCTTCTTAACCTTTCTCATCCTTATAGCACCTCCGGAGCTAGGGAAATTACCCGTAACATATTTCTGGCTCTAAGTTCCCGGGTCACCGGTCCAAAAATGCGGGTACCTACAGGCTCCAGATAGTCATTCACCAGGATGGCCGCGTTGTCATCAAAGCGGATATATGAACCATCCGATCTTTGTAAGCCTTCCCTAGTTCTAATAATTATCGCCTTGACCAGGTCACCTTTTTCCATCTCGCTGGTGGGAATCCTTTTCCTAACCGAACCTACGATAAGATCGCCAATACCGCCTTTATTCTTGGAATGACCCAGGACGTTTATGCACTTTAATTCCTTTACCCCGGAATTATCCGCTACTTTCAATATAGCTTCTGGTTGAATCATGTCTATAAGATGTAAATAGTGAGCTAAAAGAATCAGTAACATACAGTTAATCACTATTCACTTAAGCTACTCACCCTCTTTTTCGTATAACCTTCTCCAACTTCCATCTTTTCTTCTTGGATATGGGCCTGGTTTCCACTATTCTCACCGTATCCCCCACCTTCGCCTCTTCTTTTTCGTCATGGGCATAGAACTTGGAAGCCTTACGAACGTACTTTTTATAGCGCGAATGAGGCACCGATCTTTCCACCATCACGGTGATCGTCTTATCCATCTTATCGGAGACTACTTTTCCGGTCTTTTCCATTCTTAACTATCCTCCATCTATTCAGCTTCCAGTTCCCTTTCCCTGAGTATGGTCTTCACCCGGGCAACATCTTTTCTAGTCTCAGCCAAAAAAGCTGTGTTATCCTGCTGGTCAGTAGCCACCTGGAACCTCAAATTAAATAGTTTACCTTTCAGTTCCTCTTCCTTGGCCTCAAGCTCCTGGTCAGTCAAGTCACGTAAAGTTCTTGCTCGCATCTTCTTGGACTCACTTCCCAATAATTTTCGAAAATCTTAACCCTTGAGCCTTTCTCCACGGCTCACTTCCTCCCCACCTAACCTCATAGCCCGTTTGAGCCTGGTCCGTATAGGAAGCTTGTAGGATACCAGCTTATGGACCCTCTCTGCCTTCTGTTTAGAAATACCCGCCATTTCAAACATCACTCTGGCCGGCAAAACCACAGCTACCCACCCTTCAGGTTCTCCTTTACCCTTACCCATCCGGGTCTCAGCCGCAGTCTTAGTCACCGGCTTATCGGGAAATATTCTGATCCAAACCTTAGAACCCTTTCCCAACTCGCGAGTGAGCACCATTCGGCAGGATTCTATCTGTTCGCTGGTAATCCACGCCGGTTCCAAGGCTTGAATACCCCAATCCCCAAACGAAACAGTTGCTCCCCTACTAGCCCTACCCTTTCGCCTTCCTCGCTGCTCTTTTCTAAATTTCTTCTTTTTCGGATATAACAGTGGCATAGCAATAAAGATCCTTATACTTTAAGGAGAAGGAGCTACTCCCTCAGCTAGCTCTTCCGGCAGTATCTCTCCCCTAAAAACCCAAGCCTTAACCCCTATAGGACCGTATTTAGTCCTGGCTTCGGTAAACCCATAATCTATATCAGCTCTGATGGTCTGTAGAGGGACCCTCCCAGCCATTCTATCCACGGAACGAGCAATATCTGCTCCCCCCAGGCGGCCGCTGCATTTAACTTTGACCCCTTCCGCACCGTTTCTCATCACTCGCTCTACTACTTCGCGCATTGCACGGGCCGGGGGAAACCTATTCTCAATTCGAAAGGCAACTTCCTCAGCCACCAATATGGCTTCTAAATCCGGGTTTTCCACTTCCTTGATAGAAATCCTTACCTTCCTGCTTACCTTTCGTTCTAATTCCTTCTGAAACCTATCTATTTCCTTTCCCCCGGTACCGATTATTATCCCCGGACGAGCAGTACGGACAATTAATGACACCCTCTTATCAGTCGGCCTTTCGATATTCACCTCAGCCACACCAGCTCCCCGGTATCTTTCCCTTATCAGATCCCGTATTTGTTTATCCTCAGCTAGGTACTCCGGGGCCAACTCATCATCATACCAGTTTGATTTCCACTTCTTATTAACCCCCAGCCTAAATCCTATAGGGTGAGTTTTCTGACCCATTACTCGTCCTCTCCATCTGAGACAAAAACGGTGATATGACTTGTTCTTCTGTTTATTATATCCGCTCTGCCCATAGCCCTAGGCTTTAACCTCTTTAATTTAGGTCCCTCATCTACATAAGCTTTACTAACCCGCAATTGATCGATGTCCATACCGAAATTCTCCTCAGCATTAGCTATCGCCGATTCCAGAGTCTTTCTTATCTCTCGAGCCGCTTTCTTTTTCGAAAATCTAGTAATACGCAAAGCCCCGTCAACATCCTTTCCTCTTATCTCATCAATTACCTCCCTAGCCTTGTAGGGAGAGATTCGTATATATTTGGATAAAGCTTTAGCTTCCATTTAATTATATCCTTCTTATAGATTACACCGGTGCAGGAGGCTTCTTCTTTTTGATTCCTCCGTGCTGTCTGAAAGTCCGGGTAGGAGCAAACTCACCTAATTTATGTCCAACCATATTCTCTTGGATGGA
Organism: uncultured Thermotogae bacterium; assembly: GCA_964443275.1. Taxonomy (GTDB): domain Bacteria; phylum Bipolaricaulota; class Bipolaricaulia; order CAYUCE01; family CAYUCE01; genus CAYUCE01. The sequence continues at coordinate 47,890 of CAYUCE010000001.1, forward strand.
AACCGGTACATGCTCCCTCCCATTGTGGACCTTTATAGTAAGACCCACCATCTTAGGGGTGATCACGGACGATCGGGACCAGGTCTTTATCTCCTCTAATTCACCCTTTTTCGCCTTTGCCACCTTGCGCTCTAGGCTTTCCTTTACATACGGCCCTTTCTTTGTCGATCGTGGCATCTTATTTCCCTCTCCTCCTTCCTATGTTCTTGAGTATTCTTTTATCATCCTTCTTGCGTCTAGTCTTTCCCCCCTTGGCCGGCAGTCCTTTAGGAGATACCGGCGGCCGACCAACACGACCTCTTCCCTCACCACCTCCATGGGGATGATCAACAGCGTTCATGGCCACTCCCCGGGTCTTGGGACGGCGTCCCAAATGCCTCTTCCGTCCAGCTTTTCCAGATTTTACGTTTTTGTGATCTGGATTCGAAACCTGGCCTACAGTAGCCTGACATCTTTCGTCAAATACTCTCACTTCACCAGAAGGAAGCTTTAACCTTACCGCCCCCGCTTGTTCATCTTTTCCCAGAACTTGCGCCTGGGTGCCAGCAGAACGGGCAATCTTGCCCATACTACCCGGGTTAAACTCTACGTTATGAACTGGAGTTCCTACCGGGATGTCCTTTAAAGATAGAGAATTACCGGGCTTAATTTCTGCTCCCTCCCCGGCTCTTACTTTAGTCCCCACTTCTAATCTTCGGGGGGCAATAATGTACCTCTTCTCCCCATCTTTATATTTGAGCAAGGCAATCCAAGCAGATCTGTTGGGATCGTATTCCAAGGATTGTACCTCGGCAGGTATTTCTTCCTTATCCCGGTCAAAATCTATTATCCGATACTCACGCTTATGGCCTCCCCCTCTTCCTCTAACTGTGACCCTGCCTTGGTTATTGCGCCCAGCTTGGCACTTCATCGGCTTAAGCAGGCTCTTTTCGGGTTCTTTGGCCGTAAGCTCCCCATAATCAGGTAGCTCTGAATGTCTTCTTCCAGGCGAAGTTGGTTTAAATCTTTTTAGTCCCATAATTAATCCTACCTTTTTACTGATAGATCTCTATCTGGTCTTCCTCAGCTAATTTAACTATGGCCTTCTTCCAGCTAGGCCGCTTCCCTTCTACATTAAACCTCATACTTCGGGGTTTACCCTTATAGTTCATAGTCCAAACCTTTTCTACCTTTACATCGAACAAGCTCTCAACTGCCTTTTGAATCTGGATTTTGTTCGCCTGCTGATGAACCCGAAAGGTGTACTTGTTCTGTTCTCCCTGAAGTCTCCAACTCTCTTCAGAAACTATGGGCTCGATGATTACGTCCTCTGAATACTCCATCTTTAACTCAACCTTTCAACTAGTTCATCAAAAGCTTGCTTTGTAATTAATAACTCCTCATGCTTCAAAATGTCATAAACATTGACCCCGTTTGTGAGGAGACATTTAGCATGAGGAATATTGCTAAAGGATTTTTTTACTGCGATGTTTTCTTCCTCGGGCGAAATTATTATAAGAACTTTATCATCAAAGTCAAGTTTATTTAATAGATCGATTCCCTGTTTAGTTCCAGGCTCTTCAAAGGCAATAGTGTCGATTAACTTGAGCTTGCCTTCCTTAAACCTAGCGGAGAGGGCCGTCCTTTTGGCCTTACTTTTCATCTTCTTAGGCAAGCGATAGTTATAATCCTTGGGCTGAGGACCAAAAGTTACTCCCCCTCCGACCCAAAGAGGGGTCTTTCGTGAACCATGCCTTGCCCGTCCCGTACCCTTCTGTCGCCAAGGTTTCCGGTTACTACCTGTTACCTCTGATCGCGTCTTGGTGGAAGCAGTACCCTGTCGGGCATTGGTCCTTTCCATCTTTACTGTCTTATACAAAAGATCCACATCGATATCCTCAAGAAAAAAGTGGGAATCTAGCTTAATCTCTCCAACCTCGCCATTTGCAAAATGATGTAGTTTAATGTTCACCATTGTTCTTTATTATCTCCAATAAATTACCTTTAGGACCGGGCACCGAACCTTTTACCACCAGTAAATTTTTCCCTTCATCCACTTTTAAGACTTTTAACCCACTTACGGAAACTGTCTCATTCCCGGTCCGGCCAGGCATCTTTTTACCTTTAAACACCCTTCCCGTACCGGCGATACTACCAATAGAACCAGGCCGACGTTTAAATCCCGAGCCGTGACTATCAGGGCCTCCCGAGAAATTCCACCTTTTGACCACACCCTGAAAACCCTTGCCTTTAGTCTTACCCCGGACGGTTACCTCCGATACATCTTTAAATATGCTTACCCCTACTTCCTGACCTATCTGGTAGCCGTTAGGTTTAGCAACCTTGTACTCGGATAAAAATTTTCTGGGGGATAACCCAGCTTTGTTAAAATGGCCTTCTGCCGGCTTAGAAGCTCTTGCTTCCTTTATCTCTTCATATCCTAACTGCAAGGCATTATAACCATCACTTTCTTCCGTCTTTACCTGAACGACTACATTTGGCTCACAACCAATTACCGTAGCCGGCAGGGCTTTTCCTTCTTCAGTAAAAACTTGCGTCATTCCAATTTTTCTTCCCATTACTCCCAAAGACATTGATTTCCTCCAAATCTTCTATTAGCTTGCTTTCCTACAAATCCTACAGCTTTATCTCTATATCAATTCCCGTAGGTAGCTCTACCTCCATCAAAGCATTTATGGTCTCTGATGTAGGCTCCTTGATATCTAGCAACCTTTTATGTATCCGCCGTTCAAAGTGTTCCATTGATTTCTTATTAACGTGAGGAGACCTGAGAACAGTATATGTTTTCTTCTTGGTGGGAAGCGGTATAGGACCGGAAACCTTGGCTCTAGTTTCTTCAGCAGTTCTCACCAACTTCCCCACTGCATCGTCTACCAGCTCGTGATCATAAGACTTAAGTCTTATTCTAATTTTCTCTCTAGCCATTTAAAACCTCTTTTTTTGTAGTACTTTTTCTTTCTCTTCCCTAACCTCCGCGTAGTGAGAGAACCTGAGGGAATGTGTAGCCCGGCCTTGACTGCGAGATCTCAAAGCGGTAGCCAAACCAAAACTTGAAGAGAGCGGCAAATCCAAGGTCACAATTTGAGTACCATCTCTTGAAGTGATTTCCTTTATTTCACCTTTCCTGCTATTTATCTCATCTACCACATCACCAATGTGGGAGCCCGGACAAATAATCTCACCTTCCATTATCGGCTCCAAGAGCATTATTTTCCCTTCCTCATATGCTCTCTTGAGTCCAGTTCTCAGCGCCTTAGTAGCAGCGGTTTTAAAAGCCAATTCCGATGAATCCACCGGGTGGTGTGAGCCACCATAAAGGACTGCCTCCAAATCAACGACTGGATACCCGCCTATGGGGCCACTTCCCGTACCTTCTTCAACCCCCTTCTCAACTGCTTTAATGTACTCCTTCGGAATGTCCCCCCCTCTGATTTCATCCACAAATTTGAATCCAGTACCCCGCTGGAGAGGTCGAAATCTAATCTTTACGTGCCCATATTGCCCCCGGCCGCCGGTCTGCTTGACGAACTTCTCTTCCACATCCATTTCCCCGGTCAAGGATTCTTTGTAAGCTACCTCCGGCTGACCCATATTGGCTGAAACGTTAAAATCTCGGATTAGACGCTGCAAGAGCACTTCTAAGTGAAGTTCTCCCATACCGGAGATGATGAGTTGATTGGTCTCCTCATCCATACTGTAATCAAAAGTGGGATCTTCTTGAGATAGTTTATAGAGGGCTTCATATAGTTTACTTTCTTTGGCCGCTGAGGCGGGCTCGATAGCAGCGGATATTACTGGCTGAGGGAATTCAATCCTTTCCAGTACTATAGGATGATCAGGATCACAAAGGGTATCACCAGTGGAAAGATCCTTCGGCCCTACAATACAGGCTATATTACCTGCGCTAACCGAATCCACCTGGGTTCTCTTGTTTGCATGCATTAAAAAGATCCGGGATATCCTCTCTTTCTTACCAGTAGTTGTATTTAAAAGATAGGAACCCTTCTCCAACCTTCCCGAGTAAACCCTTATAAAGATCAACTTTTGGGCATATTCATCGGAAGTCACCTTAAAAGCAAGACAAGCTAGGGGCTCATCAGGATCTGCTTCCCTGGTCTCTACCTTATCTTTATCTCCGTTGGTCTCCGACAGCGGGGTTCCCTTAACCGGGGGCACTTCCTTGGGGGATGGGAGGTAGTCGACTACGCAATCGAGTATGGGTTGTATACCCATATTTTTAAGGGCCGATCCTCCTAAAACCGGTACATATCCTTCTTCCAGACACCCCTTCCTGATAGCCTTCTTTATCATTTCCTCACTTATTTCCTCCTCCTTTAGGTAACGGTTTAGTATTTCATCATCTATTTCAGCCAGCTTTTCCATCAGTTCTTCCCTAAAAGATCGGGCCTTCTCTCTATAGTCTTCTGGAATAGGCCTATATTCGTATTTGGCACCTTTGGTGTCCGGGTCAAAGATCATCAGCTTCATCGAAATCAAGTCAATTATTCCCTTAAAATCGTCTCCTAAACCAAAAGGAATCTGGGTGGGAAGAGGAATTACCCCTAACCTCTCCCTCATCATATTTAAGGTGCCTACAAAGTCGGCTCCTACCCGATCAAGCTTATTAACAAAGGCAACTCTGGGTATATGATAACGATCGGCTTGCCGCCACACCTTCTCCGACTGAGCCTCAACCATCTCCACTCCCGAAAATATGGCTACTACACCATCCAAGACCCTAAGTGACCTCTCCACTTCCGCAGTAAAGTCCACGTGACCGGGAGTATCGATTATATTTATCTGGTGGTCTCTCCAATAGCAAGTAGTAGCAGCCGATGTTATGGTTATACCGCGCTCCCTTTCCTGATCCATCCAATCCATTTCCGTATCCCCTTCGTGAACCTCCCCCATCTTGTGGGTACGCCCGGTATAATAAAGGATACGTTCGGTAGTGGTGGTCTTGCCGGCGTCAATATGAGCGACAAAACCCATATTTCTAATTCTCTCCATCGGATAGTCTTTCTTTGCCTTGTTCATAATTTATAATTTAAGGTTTCCAGTTGGCTAACATACCCAACCCTACGAATTCATTGGTACTATCAAATGTAGGGAATGGCCTCTGTGCCATTCCTATCAATGTGGTAATCTATTGTGAAACGCTGTACTAGCACCTAAATTCACCAGCGATAGTGAGCAAAGGCTCGATTTGCTTCCGCCGCTCGATGGGCCATCTCCCTCTTTCGGTAAGCCTCCCCTTCCTTGTGGTAAGCATCCAGGATCTCATTGGCCAATCGCTCCTCCATCCGTGGCTCACTTCGCCTTCTGCTGGCGTTCACTATCCATCTCAAAGCCAAGGTTATCCCTCTATCTTTGGGCACCTCATAAGGCACCTGATAGCTTGCTCCCCCTACCCGGCGGGTTCTGGTTTCCAGCCGGGGAGAGCAGTTATTGACAGATTCATAAAAAACGTCCAGTGCCGGGTCCTCAACCTTCTCATCTATAATTTCAAAAGCCTTATATACGACCTTGCGAGCCCGATTCTTCTTCCCGCCATGCATCAAATAATTGGTAAGCTTCTCTACCACCTTGCTATCATACAAAAGATCCGGTTTCACTTTCCGGCCTGGAATGACTTCCTCTAATGCGCTTACCTCATTTCTTTGTGCCATATTTTGACCTTCCTTGCTCTCTGCCTTCAACACCCTCGGCATCCAACACGCCTCTTACTATATGGTACCTCACCCCTGGCAAGTCCTTAACTCTACCCCCTCTTACCAAAACCATTGAATGCTCCTGTAAGTTGTGTCCTTCACCGGGAATATAGGCGGTCACTTCCTTACCGTTTGACAGACGGACACGAGCAACCTTCCGGAGGGCTGAATTGGGTTTCTTAGGAGTTCTTGTAAAAACCCTAGTACAAACCCCCCGCTTTTGAGGACATCCCTGTAGGGCCTGTGACTTGCTCTTCTTTTTTTGCTTTTCTCTTCCTTTTCTCACTAATTGGTTAATCGTAGGCATAAAAAATACCCCCAGTTTAACTTTAAAATATAATATGGAATAAATAAAAAAATCCTAGAAGGAGAGTATCATTCCCTTATACCCCCGTATCAGATAGGCATTATAGAATAAAACCTCCCATCTGTCAAGGGTATTTTACATAAACACCCTCACTTAAATCGCTTCCGGCTTCAGCTTTGAGCCGAAAGACAAGAGCCCCTTTATAAGTTAATTAATCAGCTCTTTTCTCTCTATAACCGGTCCCCACCGGTATTTTCTTGCTAATAATTACATTGGGTTTCAGCCCTTCCAGGTGGTCAACATCGGACCTTATAGCTGCCTCGCGCAACACACCAGTGGTGCGTTGGAAAGATGCCGCGGACAGGAAGCTTTTTGTCTCTAGTGCTGATTTAGACACCCTAAGTAATATCCGCTCTCCCACCGGCAGTCTTTTTTCTCTTATTCTCTCCCGCACCTCTTCTTCACCCTCTTCCCCTTCAATTACTACTTCCTCAACTTCTTTATCTATCGCCACTCTCAACAAATCATTGGTCAACTCTTCACCGGCTTCCGCTACAGTTCTCCCAGCACTATCCACTATATCTTCTGTTAACACTTGGCCTACCAGCTCCTCCCTTCGCCTTCTGATCTCTTTGTTTTCTTCAGATAACTTTCTTACAATCTCTCTAAACTCCTCTAGGATCAGTAACTGATTAGGAAAAAGTCCCGAATCGCCAGGGTCCTGTACAGAAACGTTATTGAGCATTTGTCTTATGACAATTTCTATATGTTTATCGCTGATGTCAACACCCTGACTCTTGTAAACCTTATGGATTTCCGTCAACAAATAATCCCTTACTTCCCGCACACCAGCCACCTTAAGCAAGTGGTGAGGAGAAACTACACCTTTAGATAAAAGATCCCCTTCCCTGACTTTATCCCCCACATCCACTACCGGAGGATTGGAAAGTATAATGCTTGATTCATAATGAAAGCTAACCTCCACTATCCTTTCTTTAATCTCCCCTACCTCATCTATAACCACCGGCCCACCAGCAGGAATATCCAGATCAAAAAGCTTCTCACCTTTGCTTACTTTCTCCCCCTCATTTTTAACTAGCTTCAAATCACTAGTAAGCACATACTCTTTCCCCTCCCCTTGGGGAGAATAAATTATAACCATTCCGTTGCTAACCACAGCTACCCCGGGACCTTTAGCTTTTAACTGAATAGGCCGAGAACGAGTGGATATCTTTTCACCTTTCTCCACCTTGTCCCCTACCTTTACTCTCTTCCTAGCTCCGTAGGGGATCTTGTATTTAATTCTTTGATCGTCCTCACCTTTGATAATTACCGTCCTCTCACCGTCTTCAGCAATATCCTCTACCACTCCATCATGCCTTGCCACTACCGGGCCCTTATGAAAGGGTTCGGTGATAGGACTTCCTTCCTCCACCTTTTGACCGCTATTTATGGAGGAGTTTACCCCCTCCGGCAAGTAATAGATGCGATCTCCACCGTCCCCATCTAAAATGTATAACTTCCTCACATCTTCCTGTTCTAGGACCCTCAACTCACCTTCTAAAGTGCTGGGTTGGGCAATGATATCCTGCGGATCGACTACATCGCCAGGCTCTACGTTTAACAGTTGAGCAGGAATTCTAACCACCTTTTCCTCCCCTTCGATGTTAACTCTTTCCTTACCCTCTTCGGTAGCATCGATATCCACTACGTGGCCGCTGATATCACAAACTTGAGCCTGGATGCTCTTAAGCTTTTTTCTTGCTTCGAAAAGCTCCTCCGCCCGGGGCAAGCCCTGGGTTATATCCTTACCTACTACCCCTCCGGTGTGGAAGGTCCGCATGGTAAGCTGTGTACCGGGTTCACCGATAGCTTGAGCGGCAATAACCCCTACCGCTTGACCAAGTTGGACAAGCTCGTGGGTAGTCAAATCAACCCCATAACATTTCTGACATACTCCCCTCTTGGTCTCACAGGTCAGAGGTGATCTGACTCGGATGGTGGGACGGACGGTAAGCGAATCTATACCGCTTTCTAAGATTAGCTCAGCCAAATACCCGGTAATGGTCTCATCTTGCCTTACTATAACTACATCTGTGGTCGGGTCCCGGACCTTGTCCACACTTTTAGTACCTATCACCTTCTCCATAAAGTCCGGACCATCCGTCTGTAGGTGGTACTGCTTTTCCCCCAGTTCCTGAGCTAGATTCCTACCTATCAACTGGCCCTTTTCAACCAATACTTCACCATCGAATTCATGCGTTTCACTGGCCACCCGGCCGTACAATCTACCGCTTACCCCCTCTCCTTCTATTACTCTACCGTCATCGTAGCGTAAAGGGTCAATTTCTACCCCGTTTCCGGTCCCGCAATCTTCTTCTCGAACCACAATCTCCTCAGTGGCATCCACCAATCTTCTGGTGAGATATCCCGCATCAGCGGTCTTCAAAGCGGTATCCGCAGCACCCTTTCTACCCCCGTGGGTAGAGATAAAGTATTCCATTACATCTAAGCCTTCTCTGAAGTTGGATACTACCGGCATCTCAATTATCTCACCGGAAGGCTTAGCCATGGGGCCTCTCATTCCCGCCAACTGCTTAGCCTGACTGGCACTACCCCGCGCTCCAGATTTCACTATTGAATATACGGGGTTAAACTTCTCCTTTTGAAAGTTTTTCATAGTGGCCTCTTCAACCTCATCCACCGTGTTTCTCCACACATCAATTACCGCACTTCGCCTTTCTTGGGCGGTAATCAACCCCCGGCTGTACATTCCGTTTATCTCACCTACCCGCCGGTAAGAATTGTCCAGAATGTCCCCTTTTTCGGGAGGTATACTACAATCCTTTATAGACATAGTAAGTCCGGAGCTGGTTGCATATTTAAAACCAAGTTCCTTTAGGTCATCCAGAAGCTGTACAGTCCGCTGGTTTCCGTACTCCCGATAACATTCCATAATTGCCTCTTCTATGCTTCCCTCATCAAAAATCTTCGAATAATCCCTTAGAGTTTCCGGCAATTTCGAGTTAAGCTTCATCCGACCTAAAGTAGTTTCCTCTATCCGGCCATCCATCCTTATTTTAATAGGAGCGTGTAAATCCAGGGCTTCTGCTCGGTAAGCCCTCTCTGCCTCTTTGGGCCCGGTAAAATACTTGCCCGCACCTTCCCCTTCTGGATCCTCTATGGTAAGATAGTAAAAGGCAAATATCTGATCCTGAGTAGGAACAGTTATGGGCTCTCCATTTGCCGGTTTAAGTATATTATGCGAAGCCCCCATGATCTCCCTAGATTCCTCGATGGACTCCTGAGATAAGGGAAGATGAACCGCCATTTGATCACCGTCAAAATCGGCATTATAAGGAGGACAGACGAAAGGATGTATTTGAATTGCATCCCCATCCACCAAAATAGGCTCAAATGACTGGATACCCAATCTATGTAAGGTGGGAGCACGGTTTAGAAGAATCGGATGTTCCCTGACTAAATCTTCTAAAACGTTCCATATTTCCGGAATTTCTCCTCTTAAGGCCTTATTTTTAACCTCATCGAAATCCGAGCCAATTTCATCCCCCATCCGCTGCAAGATAAAGGGCTTAAACAACTCCAGGGCCATCTTCTTGGGAAGTCCACATTGATGTAATTTTAATCTGGGGTTAACCACTATAACCGCCCGGCCGGAGTAATCGACCCTTCTTCCCAGCAGATTCCGGCGCAGACGCCCATGTTTGCCGGAGATCCGCTCAGACAAAGATTTAAGCGGACGATTATCCCGACCCCTTATGGGGCTATCTTTCTTCTCATTATGGATTAAGGCATCTACCGCTTCCTGTAGCATACGTCGTTCATTTCTCAAAATAACTTCCGGAGCACCTATCTCCGTAAGCTTCTTTAACCGGTTATTCCTATTTATTATCCGGCGGTAGAGATCATTTAGATCGGTGGTAGCAAACCTACCTCCCCCGATCTGCACCATAGGACGAAGGGCGGGGGGAAGAACCGGTATTATCTCCAGTATGATGTCCTGAGGGCGGTTATCGGACTGTCTTAGCTGCTCCACCACTTCCAACCTATTTAAGATCCTTTTCTTCCTCCCCTTGCTGGTTTCCTCCCGATAGCGGGCCTTGAGCTGAGAGGAGATGGCCTCCAAATCCAGGTGAGCCAAAACACCCTTGATCCCCAATGCTCCGGTGTATGCTTCAAATTTACCGGGATAAACCCTCTGGTAAGCCCTTTTAGAGATTTCCCAGATCCTATCTCCAACTTCCAGAGGAAAGTCACTACTTTCATCCACCGAAGTGACCAAAAATATGAGATTATCTAAATCGTAAAGGACATTTTGGCCCACAATATCGGAGTATACAGATTTAAAGAGGCTGTATTTGGTTCTCGATACCTGCGACGGGCCAATCGGAGACTCCGCCAATAAATCACCTTCTTGGACCTCATCTCCGTGCCCTACCACTATTTCAGCCTCCGGGGAGACCGGATATTCTCTTTCTCCAATCCTGATTACACTGATGTCCTCTCCGTTTTCCAGCTTCATCTCGTCAATGCTTACTTCCCCGGCCACTCCTGCTCTTACTTCCGGAGCCTCCTCAATTAAGTAGCTGGGCTCCGCCTGGAAATCCTTTTTCTGGGAAAGGACCTCCAGCTCGCTTTTGTAAAGGGTCTCCCCCACCCGGACATCAATATCGTCGGAAGAGGTAACTATATATCGCTCTTCTTGGAAGGGTTCAGTCTCATAATAAGCAATTTTCTTCAGGGTATTCCTCTTAATACCCAAAAGTTTCGATAGGGGAGAAGAAATACCTTTTAGAAACCAGAAATGTACTACTGGACTGGCTAATTCAATATGCCCCATATTAATTCTTCGAACCTGCGAGTCAGTAACCAAAACCCCGCACTTCTCACACTCTATACCCTCATATTTGCGACCTCGGTACTTCCCGCAAGCACACTCATAATCCCTCTCTGGACCAAAAATCTCTTCAGCGTACAGACCCCCTCTTTCCGGTCTATGCGTACGATAATTAATAGTCTCCGACTCTACTACCTCTCCCTGAGACCATGAACGAATTTCCTCAGGTGAAGCCAGCCCTATACCAATTTTCCCAATATCATCACCGCTTATTATCATTTTTCACCCCTCAAATTTTGCTTCAATATATTCTTTTGTGGCTGAAGTTTCCTGCTCGAACTTCTTATTGATAATTTCCCTCAGTTGAATAACTCCCTTTCCACCCTTGAAATTAGCACCGGGTTGTAGTTACCTTCCCCTTTCCATATATTTCTACATTAGGTAAGCTTCGTAAGCTTCTCAAATCAAAAAGCTGCAAGACTTTAAGGTTATAGTGAAGAATGTAAATCAGCAAGCAATATTTTTCTTTAAAATTAATGGTATTTATCGCAAAACAGTGTTATTTTGCAAGGCAAAATCCCTTTTTAGCTAGTATAGGACAAATAATGCGCAGATAACAACCCGGCAGCAATAAAATATTCCCTCAATCTTCTGAATCAGCCTTTGAATCTGACGAATCAGCAGATTTCTCCTTATTTGAAGCTTTACTAGTCTTGGAACCATAATCCGTACTGTGGAAACCGCTACCTTTATAAACCACCCCCACTCGAGATATCACTCTTCTGACCGCCCTTTCACCGCATTTCTCACACACTTTTGGAGAGTTGCCATTCTCCGAATGAAGCTTAAGTTCTGTAAATGAATGTCCACACGAATCACATTTATAACGAAATATAGGCATTTACTCCTCCTAATTAAACCTATTGATACCTATATGGAATTAATTATTTAGATACAGTTACTTACAAACTGGCAGTGAAGTAATCGAAATCCCAGTATACCACATCCTGGAAAAATTTCAAGGCGTCGAACTGCCTCCACCAACCCCTATCTTCCTAAATTTCCTCACCGGCATCTCATTTATAAAACGGGATGGGCGGTTGTACATTCGGCTCCCATAAAGCGATCTTTTACTGGAGAAAGTGAGCCACAACCTCTCCTTTGCCCTGGTAACTCCAACGTAGCAAAGCCTGCGTTCTTCCTCAACCTGACCCTCTTTTATCGAACGCCGGTGGGGAAGAATATTCTCCTCCATACCGATCATAAATACATGGTCAAACTCCAACCCTTTGGCCGAGTGCAAGGTCATCAGCGAAACCCTATTTCTTAGATCCTCAAAACAATCGATATCTGAAACCAAGGCAACATTTTCCAAAAAAACCTCCACTCCTGTCTTATCTTCCGCTGACTCAAACTCCTCCATTTGACCTATCAGCTCTTTGACGTTACCTATTCTCTCTTCTGCTTCTTCGGATCCATAGGTTTCATGCAAATACTTTATATATTCTATTTTTTCCAAAATAAATTTCGTTAATTCAGATATTTTAAGCTCTTTCTTTTCCCGCAAACCGGTAAAAAGCCTGACAAACTGTTTGAGTCTCTTTTTCTGCTTCAGATGGTCATCTTGATCAGCTAATTCAACTGCTGCCTTCCAAAAGGACAACCCGTATTTTTGAGCATGTTCTTTGACTGCCTCTTCTGTCTTCTCTCCCAGCCCTCTTCTGGGTTTATTAAATATCCGCGCCATAGATAGGTCATCATCAGGATTTACTAACGCTCGTAAGTAAGATAGGATATCTTTGACCTCCATCCGCCTATAGAAACCGACCCCTCTGACCACCTCGTAGGGAATTCCGTAGCGAATCAGGGCCTCCTCCATTCCTCTGGAAAGCGTATTTATACGGTATAAGATAGCAATCTGATGGGGATCGACCGCTTCGGACTCCTTAAGCCTCTTTACACTTGAGGCCACATATTCAGCTTCCTCTTTTTGGTCTTCCGCCATGAATACTCTGACTTTTCTCCCTTTTTTTCGTTTGGTAAATAGCTCCTTTTCCTTGCGCCGAGGGTTATTTTCGATGAGGGAGTTGGCCACATCCAGTATCTTAGCTGTCGACCGGTAATTTCTGCATAATTTTATAACAGTGGCTTTAGGAAAGTCCTGTTCAAATTCCAGGATATTCGTAGGGTCCGCTCCTCTCCACCCAAATATAGACTGATCATCATCTCCCACCACACAGATATTTTCGTGCTCTTGGGCCAAGCTTTTAGCAAATATGTGCTGAGCATAATTGATATCTTGATATTCATCAATCAAAACAAACCTAAAATTACGCCTATACTTACGCAGTACTTCCAGGTGGTTTTGGAAAAGCTTCACGGTGAGTCTAAGCAAATCTCCGAAATCAAGGGCATTGTTTTCCCTAATTTTTCGCTGGTATTCTTTGTAGATGCTTGCTACCTTCCGGTTCCAAAAATGCTTTTTATCGGGTCCTACTTTTTGAGAAAAATCATCGGGAGAAATCAAGTCATTCTTCAAGTGATTTATATGAGAAGCCACTGAACGGGGACTAAAATGATCATAAGATATGTCTAGTTCCTTCATGGTTTGTCTGATCATAGCCGCCTGATCGGTCTCGTCTAAGATAGTAAACCTATAGTTATAGTGAGGTGAGAGGTGCGATATATTGTTTCCTTCTCTCAATATTCTGACGCAACTGGCATGAAATGTTTTAATCCACAGGCCGTCCATGTCCGATCCCAAGAGCCTCTCCACCCTAGTTACCATCTCATTGCAAGCCTTGTTAGTAAAGGTAACTCCCATAATCTGTGAAGCCGGAACTTTGTGTTTTTTTATCAGGTAGGCAATTCGGCAGGTTACGACCCGGGTTTTGCCACTTCCCGCCCCGGCCAAAATTAGAAGTGGTCCGCGGAAATGCTTGACTGCTTTTCTTTGTTCTAAATTCAGACCTTGGAGGATACCGGACATTTCAAAAAAACTTGAGGTAAGCTAGAGAAGCCTTAATTCCCGTTACCCCCGTTACCCTTAACCACGTACTGATTCAATTCATCCTCAGAGTTAAAAGGAGCCACATTAATCCTAAAAGTTTCACTTTGCTTCTCAAAGCGATAATTAGCTTGTACGTTTCTGGTTCCTTTTATCGAACTGTGAGCTACGGAAATTTTGGCGGTAAGCTCGATAATATTCTGAATTTCGGGATTTGACTTCTTTCCCCAATTCGTCCTTACTAAGGCCATGGGACCATCGTGGGTGGGAATATAAAGTCTTAAGTCTTCCGGTAAAAAGAAATTTTGAAGCCTTCTCTTTTCCTCATCATCCTTTCCCAGCACTATCTTCACATCGGGGGGCTTTTTATAATACAGATCAAATTCCAAAAGCTCCAAAGCGTTCATGGTGAAGTGATCTTCTTTGAAAAGATCCTCCAAACGCCTACCGAAATCCTCTTGAGTAAGCTTACATCTTTCCTCGGCGGGAAATCCCTGAACCGACATTCCCCACTTCCTTACTAACTTTGGCACCTTATCCATATCCCGGTCTGTAAAATCTTTCATGTTTTCTCGCTTGATCCAACCCACCCTCTCCGGGAAAGTGGGCGGAAGAAGGCGACCGGAAAGAGGCCTGACTACCATATCCTCAAGACCGATCTGCTCGGGGATGCAAATTAGATCTCTTTCACTTAAATTCCTTTTCCCTATCACCGCCCCGGTAACTATAAAGTCGGCCCCCACCTTCTTCATATACCGGTAGGCGTTTCTTAATATCAACCGCCTGCAACCGATACAACTGTTTTTTAGTTTGAAAGTCCCACCTTTTTGAATGTTGGAAAGTTCACGGAATTCTTTTTTGACTGATTGACTTCTAAAACTGATTTTTTTCCCCCACAGTCCTCTAGCCATCTCCTTTATCCTATCATAATCCCGGAAAAAGGGTGACCTAAAGTAAAGCAGCTTGACTTCATCGACCCCTTCCTCTTTCATAATCAGTTTAGTTGCCGCCAGGCTCGGTAGGCTTCCAGAGAAAAGAGATATGGCTTTTACCATCTTTCCCTCCTCAAGCTTCATAACAAAAAAGTTCAACGGATTGAGGCTTAGTACACAGGTTCAAGAATTTCGTAGTTGCCATCATCTAGTTGGTGAGCAACCGATATACTATCTCTCTCTGAATCCATAAAAATTAAAAACTTATACTGATTGTTTTCTAACTTTATTATTGCTTCTTTTGGCGTCATCGGTTTCTCCAAATTCACTTGACGCCGTTCAACCTGATCTGAATCTCCGGATGCCGTTTCCTCAACAGCAATTTCAACATCCGACGGTAAATCCTTATCCGTTATCTTACCTTTATACTTTTTGATCTGCCTTTTGATCTTATCCAAGGCACTATCTACAGATACGTACAAATCCTCGGACTCAGCAGTTGCTTTCACGATCTTATTCTTAATTAGGTGAGCAACTATTTCGCACAACTGTCTTTCCTTTTCTACTTCTAAAGTAATATCAACGGATATTATTCCGTTGAAATAGCGCCCTAATTTCCTTACCTTGGCAACTGCGTAATCTCTTAAAGCGTCACTTACCTGTATATTCCGCTCAGTTACATTTATCTTCAATTTCTATCTTTAGTTTTCTCTCTATTCCTCTAAAAACATGATAACATAAAACCCTAAGCTAGTCAAGAAGGGAATTTTAATGTGGCTAGAACATAGTACAGGAAGGGATTTCGTGAGATGAGCCGCTCACCACAATCCAGCGTTTCCAAACGGCCAAGTGATAAAATTAAAAAAATAAAATCTAATATCTAGCACAAACTTCTAAATTTATTTAAATCTAGTCCTAACTCGTGCGATTCTCTCCATAATATTCAACATCTAAGACACAAAACCAAATTGCTCTAGTTTACCCAGCACTCAGATGAGTTACCTTACCTGGGTCAAGTACTTTTCGATTTCTACATAATAGTCTACCTTAACGGTTCAACGGTCGCTCATCTTCTTCAAGTAACTTTCCTCATCTGAGTGCTGGACCAATTTCCCGTTGTCAAAAACTTTTACGGATAACCCTGCTTGTTATCCACACCGTAAGAAAACCGCTCAAATTAGGTTAGTATCTTTTAGTGAAAATATCCAGAGCTACATCATCTCTTTTGAACAGATATATCCACAAGGCCCCGGCCACAAATCCGCCAACGTGAGCAAAAAACGCCACCCCTCCGGCACTCGCTGCCAGCGTAGACCCGCTTAAAAGTTGGAATATAAACCATATTCCCAAAAGAAGTACCGCCGGTACCTCCACAATGCGGATAAAAAAGAAGAAGAATATTAAAGTCAGAATTCGAGATTGAGGATAAAGAAGAAAATAAGCTCCCAATACACCGGCGATCGCCCCGCTGGCCCCAATAATGGGGATCTGGCTGTTTACACTTATTGCTATTTGTGCCCAGGCGGCAACTAGACCACAGCCAAAATAGAAAAATATAAACCGGAAATGTCCCAATTTGTCTTCCACGTTATCCCCAAATATCCACAGGTAAAGCATATTCCCACCTAGATGAAAGACCCCCCCGTGCAAAAACATGGAGCTAAAGAGTGGAAACCAAAACGGAAAAGGTATAAGCGGCTTAAAGTCTTGAAAGCTGGTGATTTCTTTGGGGATGACCCCGTAGGAGTAAATTAGAAGCTGCTCTTTAGTAAGCCTGGCCATACCTTGGGCGGTCTCTACAACCACAGCCTCCGAACCCTGGGTTAACTGATATAAATACATTAGGGCATTAATTACAATTATTGCTATCGTCACGTAGGGAAAAGTTCGTGAAGGACGCCGGTCCCGAATAGGAATCATCTCAGTACCTCCGGTAGATAATCTTATACCGTAAAAAGGAAAGAAAAAGCAAACATCCTCACTTTAATTTAGCTAACCAGTAGCCCCACACGTGAACCCCAACTGATGGGCAGATATAATCCAGATACCTCTTGCTTTGACCTTCCATGAATTCGAATTGTGAACAAAGCGTTATGGAACCCTGAAACTTTGCGCTCCGGAGAAACAACCGAATGTTAGTAACCCTACCTCGAAATCAGGAGGGTAGCGGAAGGCTTTAGCCT
>CAYUCE010000002.1:0-64518 GCA_964443275.1 uncultured Thermotogae bacterium
CTCCTCTAGGGGCTTTTTGCCCCTTTTATTTTTTGCCTAAGAGGGGGAAGTTGGGATAAAGCGGAGAAAGAGAAATAATACTTTAAACCTAAGCGTTTTCGACGATCAACTTGGCCAACTTATCCGAGTCGTGCTTTATGGTCTTTTTACCTTCCAGCTCCACTACTTGTAGGAGGTCCTCTCTTATTATTTTGAGCCCGTATTTGTTATCTACAGTTATATCGTCTTCAACCGGGCGGGCTTTATCTATCTCATATTGCTTTAGGAGCCAAGTCGGTACTTTCTTTTGATTGATGATTATGTAATCGAAGGTGGTTATATCTATTTGCTGGCTTAAAGTATCCAAGTGTTCAGAGACTGTAAAATCGTCCGTCTCCCCCGGTTGGGTCATTAAATTGCACACGTAGAACTTTAAAGCTTTTGCTTTTTCTATTAGTTGGGGGACCGAGTCAACCAAGAGGTTGGATATCAAGCTGGTAAACAAGCTACCCGGGCCTAAGACAATGATATCTGCCTTGTTAATCTCTTCAACCACTTTTTGATAGGGCCTCACTTTATCTTGGGATAGATAAATCTTTTTTATCCGGCCCGGTTTTTCGGCCAGTTTAGCTTCCCCCACCACCTTGGCACCGCTTTCTAATTCGCCCACTAAATCCACGTTCTCCAAAGTGGCCGGCAGTACCTGACCCTGTATATTTAAGATGTGGCTGGTTTCCTCAATGGCGGTGTCAAAGCTTCCGGTAAGCTCCTGCATCCCGGCGATAAAAAGATTGCCCAGGGAGTGATTTTTTACCCTTCCGTTTTTGAACCTATATGAGAAAATTTTGGAAATTCTCGATTCATCTTCGGCCAGCGCTATCAGGCAGTTTCTGATATCTCCCGGGGGGAGCATTTCCAGCTCTTCCCGTAAGATCCCCGAACTTCCTCCCGAATCCATGACCGTTACCACTGCGGTGATATTGGAGGTATATTTTTTCAGTCCCCGCAGGGATTGTGAAAGCCCGGTCCCGCCGCCTATAGCTACAATACGGGGGCCGCGAGATAAGCGCCTTTTGGCATACAGCACCTCTGAGGCCCGGCCTTCGTGATCAGGGGAGATACCCCGAACCAAAGAGTGGACAACCTGTTTTATCCCTACCCCAAGTCCGATAACCCCGAGTAGCAAAAGTATAAAGCTAAGCAAATAAGAAATGAATTGGTTGGGGGCAAGATGGGCGTACAAAAATCTTACTATGTCCTGTCCTACCAAGACGAGAATACCCAAGACTATAAGTAGGGCGGATAAGGCAGCCAAAACACCCCAGCGCTTGATCTTCATTCCGGGATAAAGCCATTTTAGAGCTCGTTTAAACTTTTCCATCTAGCTTAGCACCTACCTTGGTAAGCTAAATTTGCTTACGCTTTATACTGATTTTCCCGTCCCCTATAAGCCCGTACAGTTTGTCTATATCTTGAGATCTTATCTTAAAACTCTCTCCTAATTCTATTACTTCTTTTCTCCCCCCCTCCCGGAGGTGTATATAGATAGGGTGCTGACCGGAACCGCTATTTAGTACTCCTTTTAACTCTTCTAGGAATCTTTTAGTTAACTCTTCGCAATTTAAGGTGAGGTTAACCTCCAGCCGCATCCTTTTTTCAACTTCATCCAGCCCGAATATTTCTTCAGTTATAACCTGTAATTTCCCGTTTCGCTTTTCCGTCCTGCCTTCTAAAAAAATCAATTTATCCTCTTCTAACCAGGCTCGGGATTTTTCAAACGAATTGGGAAATACGATCACTTCAAGCTGGTGGGTCAAATCCTCCAAAGTGAGAAAGGCCATCAGCTTGTCATTGCGGGTATTTATCACCTTAACTTGATCTACTCTGCCTCCCAGATATAACTTTTGGCCTTCCCGGTTTTGGGAGACCTCCTTTAAACTGCAGGAACCGTAAAGAGATAGGATGTCCTTGTATTCGAGGAGGGGATGGCCGGATACATAAAGGCCCAAAAGCTCCTTTTCAAATTTGAGGAGCTTGCTTTCTGAAAATTCTTCTTGTAGGTCCTCTTCTTGGGTGGTTTGGCCCATCATTTCCTCTTTATTGGAGAAAAAAGAGCGCTGTCCGCTTCTCCTTTCCTCTTTTGCCAACTGCCCCAACGCAAGCCCTTTGTCTAACTCGGCTAAAAGGGCCTTTCTGGTGGCAAACTGATCGAATGCCCCCGTCTTGATCAGGCTTATAATTACCTCTCGGTTCACCTTTTCTACGTCAACCCGACGGCAAAAATCATAAAAGTTTTCAAACTTTCCGCCCTGGGATCTTTTTTTCAAGATGGATTGCACCGCACTCCTGCCCACATGTTTAATGGCGAACAGACCAAACCTAATTTGATCTCCATGGGGAGTGAAGTCGACATCGGATTGGTTTATGTCCGGAGGAAGAACGTCTAACCCTAGGTCTTTACATTCCTGTATATATTCTGCCACCTTGTCATTATTTCCGCTTACCGAGGTAAGAAGGGAAGCCATATAAAAGGCGGGCCAGTTGGCTTTAAGATATGCAGTCCAATAAGAAATTAGTGCGTAAGCAGTGGAGTGGGATTTGTTGAAACCGTAGCGGGCAAATTTTTCCATATTGGCAAAAAGTCCCTCTGCCTTGGCTTCATCTATTCCATTATCTACACACCCTTTGGTAAACTCCTTTTTCATCTTAAGTAAAAGCCGCCTGTTTTTCTTACCGATGGCTTTGCGCAAAACATCGGCTTCCTCTAGGCTAAAACCGGCTAAAACCCGGGCCATCTGCATCAATTGCTCTTGATAGATGGGAAGGCCATATGTATCCTCCAGGACCTCTTGTAGTTCCGGATGTGGGTACTGGATCTCTTTGTTCCCTTTTTTTCTGGCTATATAATCATCTGCCATCCCGCTTTCCAGCGGCCCCGGCCGGTAAAGGGCCAACAGAGCTATGATATCTTCGAAGTCAGTGGGCTGCATGCGCTTGACTAAGTTCTTCATCCCTGAGCTTTCCAGTTGAAAGACACCTTTGGTCTTGCCATCTTTTAGAAGTTGGTAGGTCTTAGGATCGGTAAGGGATAGCTCATCTAGGTCTATTTGATCTGCGGTGACTTCTTCAATTTTCTTTACCGTTTCATCGATTACGGTTAGATTTCTAAGCCCCAAGAAGTCCATTTTAAGAAGCCCCACCGATTCCAGTTCGTCCATGGCAAATTGGGTGAGGATTTCTCCGCTGGAAAGTCTCTGTAGAGGTACGTATTGGGTGAGCTTGTCCGGGGCGATAACCACTCCCGCTGCATGGGTAGATACGTTTCTAGCCAGCCCTTCCAGCCGTTTGGATATATCTATCAGCTTCTTTATATCTTCAGATTCCTCATACATCTTCTTTAACTGTCTTACTTTGGAGAGGGCTGCTTGTATGGAGGAACCGAAGGGGATCAACTTGGCTATCTTATCTCCGGTGGAGTAAGGTTTTCCCATTACCCGGGCGACGTCCCGCACTGCGCTCTTGGCGGCCAGCCGATCAAAGGTGGCTATTTGGGATACCTTTTCCTGACCATATTTGTCCTTTACGTAATCGATAACTTGGTCTCTTCTCTTCACGCAAAAATCGATATCTATATCCGGGGGGCTGACTCGGGATTTGGATAAAAACCTCTCAAATATGAGCCCGTATTTAAGCGGGTCCACATCGGTTATACCCAAACAGTAAGATACTAAGCTGCCCACTACCGAGCCTCTGCCCGGGCCTACCGGAATGTGGTTTTTTTTGGCAAATTGAATGAAATCTCTTACGATCAAAAAGTAAGTCTCATAGCCTATTTCCTTGATAACTGAAAGTTCGTGCTTAAGCCTTTCTTTTACTTCTGTAGGTAAGTCAGCTTGGTAACGTTCTTTAGCTTTCTTAAAAGTTAAATCTCGTAAGTAAGCCCCCGGATCGTGATAATCGGAAGGAAGCGAGAAGGCGGGCAGTAAGGTGCGGTCAAATTCCAGATTTACTTCGCAGCGGTCAGCTATCTCCAACGTCCTCTGTAGAGCCTCTTTTTGATTTGGAAAGGCTTCTTCCATCTCTTGTGGTGATTTTAAAAAGTATTCCTCACCTTCGTATATCCTTCGGGTGGGATCATCCAGAGTTTTGTTGGTCTGTATATTAAGAAGCACTTCGTGGGCCAGTTTGTCCTCCCGATCCAGATAGTGTACATCGTTGGTTACTACGGTGGGAATGGATTCTCGTTGGGAGATTTTTTCTAGTTTTTTATTTATAGTTTGTTGTGCGTCTAAACCGTGGTTTTGTAGTTCCAAAAAGAGATTATTTTGACCGAAGATATCTTGTAACTTGTGAACCGCGGCCCCCGCTTCTTCCATTCTTTCTTGTTCAATTAGGGAGGGTACTTCTCCACGCATGCACCCGGTTAGGGCAATTAAACCCTGGTGGTATTCGCGCAGCAGTTCGTCGTCTACCCGCGGTTTATAATAAAAACCCTCAGTAAAACCCCGGCTGGTAAGTTCGATGAGGTTGCGGTAGCCCTGATTGTTTTCGGCCAGTACCACTAAATGATAGTATTTGGCGTTGCTTTTAGCTCCTTTTTTCTCAAAGCGACTTCCGGGGGCTACATATAGCTCGGCCCCTATTATGGGTTTTATGCCCGCCTTCTTGGATTTTTGATAAAACTCTACAGCCCCTCTTATGGCTCCGTGGTCGGTCAAGGCCAGGGCTTGCATCCCTAACTGTTTAGTTTTATTTAAGAGATCATCAATCTTGCAGGCTGCATCCAGCAGGCTATATTCCGAATGAGTATGTAGGTGAACAAAGTCCATGGTTTTTTGTTAAGGACCTATAATTATATATTTTTCTTCTCCCGGTTTGATTAACCCCAATTCCTTTCTGGCTAAATATTCTATGTATTCCAAATCGTCCTTTTTGCCCAAAAGCTCTCGTAGCTCCTCACTTTCGGTAAGTAATTTAGCCCGTTTGATTAATTGGTCATCTATTGCTGATTTAATGGAAGATATATGCCTGGACCTAAGATAGAAAACGGAACTGACCAATAAGATTATTAAAATAAGGACGGATACAAAGGTGATTCTGGCCGTTCTTTTCGCCCGTTCTCTTCGCCTCAGGGTACTTTTCTTTACTGCTCCCATTTGATGAGTTTTTAAAGAGGTGGTTTACCTCAAGTTGGCTTGCGGATTTTACCTATCCCAGCGGGCAAGCCCTGTGGAATAGGTTCAATTTAGGCTTTCATATTATTCCACGGGGCAAGCTCTAAGTCAAATTCATTTTCTATTCGTAGAAGTTGATTGTATTTGGCTACCCTCTCCGACCGGGAAACAGAACCAGTTTTGATCTGACCGGACCCCACACCTACCGCTAGATCGGCAATGGTAGTATCTTCGGTTTCACCCGATCGGTGTGAAATTACGTTGGTGTAGCCGGCTTTTTTTACCATGTTTATAGCCTCAAGGGTCTCGGTTAAGGTCCCGATTTGGTTGGGCTTTATCAAAACTGAGTTGGCTACCTTTTTCTCTATTCCTTTCTTGATTAGGCGGGTGTTAGTTACGAAAATGTCATCTCCCACTAACTGGGTCTTTTCGCCTAATTCTTTAGTCATAAGCTGCCAGCCGTCCCAATCGTCTTGGTCCAACCCGTCTTCGATGGAGATTATCGGATAATCACCAATCCAGCCCTCGTACAACTGGATAAGTTCCTCGGAGTTAAATGATTTTCCTTCTCCTTTAAAATCATATTGTCCATCGTTTAGAAGCTCGGATGCCGCCACATCCAGGGCTAGCGATACGTCCTTGCCCGGAGTGTAGTCGCTTTGGCTTATACTGTCTAAAATTAGCTCTATGGCTTCTCGGTTGTTTTTAAGATCGGGGGCAAATCCTCCCTCATCACCTACGGCAGTAGATAAACCCTTGCTGGCAAGTATCCCTTTCAAAGAATGAAAGACTTCAGAGCAAATTCGGACGGCTTGTTTGAAGTTGCTTGCTCCTATGGGTACGATCATAAATTCCTGTACGTCCAAGTTGTTGTCGGCGTGAGCTCCTCCATTTAGGATATTTACCAGTGGAATGGGAAGATTAGCTCTTTGGACTCCGGCAATATATTTAAATAAGGGTAAATTTAGGCTGGAAGCGGCGGCTTTAGCCACTGCCAGAGAGACTCCCAGTAAGGCATTGGCCCCCAAATTGCTTTTGTTTTCGGTTGAGTCCAGTTGGATTAGCTTTTGGTCTATTTCTTCCTGCCACAGGCAGGACATACCTTCTATACCGGCGGCTATTTTTTCATTGACGTTCTTTACCGCTTTTTTTACCCCTTTGCCGTGAAATCTCTGATCTTTGTCTCGTAATTCTAGTGCTTCTAACCTGCCGGTGGAGGCCCCGGAAGGTACGGAAGCCCGGCCCCAAAAGCCATCTTCGGTAATAACTTCCACTTCCACGGTGGGATTCCCTCTGGAATCAAGGATTTCCAGGCCTCTAACTTCAGCTATGATCAATTTTGCACTCACCTCTCCTTTTCCTTTCACCACTTTTGCAACAAAATTATACGGGCCTCAACTCGCTAAATCAAACCCCCAGGTAAATTTAATAGGGGACTTTTGTGGGTGTTAAAGGCTGGCTACATATTTTTTTCTTACCCGGTTAAAAAAATTTATGTATTCTTCAGATTTGTAATCCGGATAGGTCCAGGGGAAAGGTACGAAACTATCCCCTTCGAATTTTAAAGTTACTTCCCCGTAGATTCCGCTTTTTAAATAAATGCGGTGGGAGTAATTTTTGGTAGTGGCCAGTACCAATTTAGCAGGAGCCAGATAACCGGGATCGATGTTAACGGGCCTGGCCACCGGGGGACTTGTTTTTTCACGAAAAGATTCCTCCAACTGATTAGTAAAAATCTTTATACTGGGCAGCCGGTCGGGATTTATTAACTCCCGGAAGGCTAAAAACTGCCTCATAAGATTTTGGCCCATAGTGGATTGGTAATAATCGGTCCAATGGAAGGAAAAGATATCGCTCATTTGATCCACTGGGCCAAATTCTTTTACCAACGAATCCTTAGCTTCCGAAAGCCAGTTTTTGCGGCCGGCTATCAAACCACTTATTAGCTTCACCGGCGGGGGTTTGCTGATTTTACCCATCTGCAACTTTCCTTTTAGGGGTTATATTTTACATTCAAGGTTATAGTAGGTTATCCACACCGGGTCAATGCAACTAATTTGAATAATAAGACAGGGGGTTACCATAACCAATTACTGGCTGTGAATTCACAATTTTTTAGTAATGGCGTAATGGCCGTTACTATTATCACTTTGAACCGGTTATTTAAACTATATAATATTAAGTTGCCATGGCCGATAAGAACCAAAAGCTTTTGCATTCCCTATCCGAGCTGGACAAAGACAGCCAGAGGGCCAGAAAGATAGAAGAGAAGTTGGTGGAGAAAAATATTGGCCTGGTAAAGTCTATAGCCAAGGATTATCTTCATTCGGGGGAGGAATTTGATGATCTGGTGCAGGCGGGTTATATCGGCCTGCTTAACGCCATTCATAACTACGATTTTAGCAAAGGGGCTAAGTTTTCCACCTACGCCACTCATCTCATAAAGGGGGAAATACGCCACTACATCCGTGACAAGCACGGGGAAATCCGTCTGCCAGCTTGGATTCAGGAGCTAAACTATAAGGTGAGAAAAGCAGAAGAAGACTTCTTTCACCAGGAAGGTAGGTTACCCACTCTGGCCGAGCTGGCAGATCAACTTGATATGGAAGAGGAAGGGGTCAAAGAAATCCTTAAAGCTAGAAAGAGTATGCAATATGTCTCCATTGACCAAGAAAGAAGGAAGCAAGACCCCCGCCCTACATTGGATTTGAGTAAGATCAAAGGGAAGGAAGAGAAGGGAGATATTCCACTGGAGATAAAGGTAAAGATAGCCGAGGCCATAGAGAAGCTGTCTCAGGTACAGCAGGAGATAATTAGGGGCCTTTTTTATGAGGAGAAAACTCAAGCCGAGATGGGAGAAAGGGTAGGTTATTCCCAAAGACATATCTCCCGCCTAAAGGATAAGGCCCTGGATGAGATTAAGAAAGATCTTAATGAAAAAAAGGAAGACAAAGGCTAAAAAGAGCATGTCTAAAAGTCTTTTAAATATAGAATAATAGGTTTAAAGGAGCAAGATGTGTAAGTAGATTATGCCTAACGGAAAAGTGCAAGACTGTATAAATCTAGCTTTGACCATAAATCAAGTAATAGATTATCTGGGGAGGGTAGTATATTGCCTGCACGAGGGGCAGAAAAACAAAGCCGTGCATAATTTGGATGCGGCGGCTTCCCAGGTTAAAAAGCTCATTGGGCAGATTGGAGCACCAAAAGGTGAAGTGGCGGCGATTTTAGACCATAAAAGTTCTCAATCAATTTCGGAAAATCTGGAATCAGTCAATCAACTAATTACCGAGATCAAGGAGGTTTGGGGTACAGACGAGGAGTAGAAAGCAAAATGTTCTGAAAAGGTGGTTCAGTAACTTCCTGACTAACCTCATAACTGCAGCGGAGTGAATAGTTGCTTAAATTTGTAGCAGATGATTTTTTGAAATCCTTGTATGTTTGGGGCAAGACTTTTTGGCCTGAGTTGTCATTTCCACTCCCGGTCTCTTCCAAGAAATCCTCCTTTCCAGAGCCTTTTTATATGTCCTTTCTATATTTTCATCGGACTCAATTTCCCGGTTTTTGTTTCCTGAAGCTGGTATTTCATTTGCATCGGAAACAAAAAAGCTAGTGTGGGAGGCAAATCCTACACAGAGTAGAATTATGTTTATAGACAGGGCTTTCTCTATTTAATACACTCCTAATTTTTTAAGTTTTGATATAAACTTCTGCATCACTTTTTATAGCGAACCTTTGTTAAAGATACTATCCTGTCGACTGATCTTCCTAAAAGATTTACTCATCCCTTGGAAACCAAGGGATAAATTTATTGGTCTTTTGGGCATATTGCTGGTATTTTTGGTTATCCTTATATCTTTTCTCAAGAAGTGGGACTCCGGAAACTTTTAGAAGTAAATAATCAATAATAATGGGGCTGAAAACCGCCGCCCATCCATACCGAGTGGACAAAACGATAAGAAAGATTCCCCACCACAATAAGGCTTCTCCAAAATAATTTGGATGCCGAGAATATCTCCATAATCCCTTTCTCATTATGTCCCCTTTGGACTTTTTTTCATGCTTTATAAACTGGCTTAGTTGATAGTCACCCACAACCTCAAAGAAAAAGCCCACGAGCCAAATAGCTAGCCCCATGATATCTACTATATTGAACCCCACTTTTGGATAAACGTTTACCAGAATTAAAGGGTAGGCGATAAGTAAGAGCAGAAAACCTTGCAACATAAATATATTGGTGAAGCTTTTGATCCAGGCAAGACTTCCCCATTTTTCTCTCATCTTTTGATATCTGAAGTCCTCTGGCTTTTGTTTTAAGTCTTCTGACGGTGTCCGCTAATGCTCAGTGTGGATATGGGACTTCATGTCCTGACTGCTGTGCCTATTTAGGCACAGATAAGGATAGCTATCAAGTGGGCGAGGAAGTTACTTTAATTTTCTCTAATCCATCCAATTTCGACTTTGTGATTGAGAGGGTCTATATCCAGCGGCAGTATTCTCGCTCCTGGCTATTTTCCAAGGGAGACGTAGTTTATAGCTACGAGTTTCCTGAAACCGTTATCCCTAGCGTTGAATGGACATGGAAGTGGGATCAGAAGGATAATTATAGCAAATCTTAATTTAGGTTAAGCTAAACAAATCTCACCATCGGGAAATCTCTACTTCAACTGAGTTCTTGGTTATGGGAAGCTATATGGATAACCTGCTGAGGATAGGGTATATCGATACCGTTTTCATCAAATTCTTTCTTGATTGATTTCCATGGCTATTTACGTACCTATCAGGGTCAAGTTTAGATAATTTGATCATCTTGTAAATCCACCTATAAATTTAGAGCTCTTTTATACCTCATTTATTATTCTAAAAATAAATTCAAATATTCACCATATCCTTCTTCTTCAAGCTTATCTTTAGGTATAAATTTAATAGCCGCAGAGTTAATGCAGTACCTTAATCCAGTCGGTTCAGGTCCATCATTGAATACGTGGCCCAAGTGGGAGTCGGCGCATCTGCTCCTCACCTCAGTTCTGGTCATACCGTGGCTGCTATCCATATTTTCTACTATGTATTCTGTCTCCAGTGGTTTGATGAAGCTGGGCCATCCGGAACCGCTTTGGAACTTGTCCGCGGAGCTAAAAAGAGGCTCGCCTGATACTATGTCCACATATATGCCTTCCTCTTTGTTATTCCAGTATTTGTTTTGGAAAGGGGGTTCAGTCCCGTTTTCCTGGGTAACTTTATATTGTAGCGAAGTAAGCATCTTTCTAAGCTTTTCATCTGAGGGTTTTTGGTAATTTTCACAACTTTTGGCTAAATGTCCTTCCCCCGGAGGTTTCGAATTATTCCAAGTCTCCTCCAGAAAATCCTCCCTTCCGGAGCCTTTTTTATATGACCCGTACCGGGAAGGATTTTTCTTATAGTAATCCTGATGGTATTCCTCTGCCGGGTAGAACTTCCTGAAGGCCAGTATATCAGTCACTATAGGATCATCGAATTTACCTGATTTCTTTAACCCCGCCTTCGATTTTTCGGCAATCTCCTTCTGTATTTCATCATGATAGAAAATAGCCGTCCTATATTGCGGGCCCCGATCAGCAAACTGACCTCCGGAGTCGGTGGGATCAATATGGCGCCAATAGATGTCAAGGAGTTCTTCATAGCTTATCTCAGTTGGGTCGAAAGTGATTTGAACTGTCTCCCGGTGGCCGGTCGTTCCAGATGATACTTGCTGGTAAGTGGGATTTTCCACCTCTCCGCCCGTGTATCCGGCTGTAACGTTCTTAACTCCTTCCAAGTTCACAAATGGTGGTACCATGCACCAAAAGCAACCCCCAGCGAAGGTGGCTCTTTCCAACCCCTCACCTAGTTCATCTTGGTCCTCTTTATCCTGGGTACTTTGATAGCCCTTATTAAAAGCAGTTAGATTGGTGTATAGTACAAAACCCAGGCATAGTAAGATTATGGTCATCAGCACAGCCTTCTTCATTTATTTCACTTCCTATTTTTTAATAAATATTGTTAAATAATGTTTCTTACTTCTATTATTTATAGCGAATATTTTTGGCAGATGCCAGCTTATAGCTGTACAAAATTTAATTTTTGAATATTTGAATCTCGGTTTAAGTGCTGATCAAGCCCCGAACAATTTATTGGAAGAAGATAAGTAGTTTTTACATGAAAAATGGGACTTAACCTAGAAGCAAGAGCACGTTTATAAATAGGGCCTACTGTCTTTATATTCTATTTAACCTTTGAGCCGATTTGCATATCGGAGTCAGTTTGCAAAAGCGAAACCTTGCCCTCCTTTCCTTCTGCGGCCAGCAGCATGCATTCTGATTTTTGGCCAAACAAAGTAGCCGGTTCCAAATTGGTTAATACTACAGCTTTTTTATTTAGCAAAACTTCTTTGGAATAGTGGTTTTTCAAACCGGCCACGCTAGATAGCTTTCTGTCCTTACCTACATCCACAGACAGCTTGTAAAGTTTATCAGAACCTTCGATATCTTCCACTTCCACCACTTTTCCTACTTTAATATCCATCTTCTGGAACTGCTCAAATGGAATCATAGCTTTCTTTTCCTCCTTTGTTTTCTTCAGTTGATCATATTGGCTCTTAAGCTGGTCTATATCAATTTTTCCCAAAAGTGCTCTAGCCTTGCCCACCGGTCTTCCAGTCTCTATCTTTTCCATGGCCTCAAATCTAGTAGGATTGATTTTTAGTAGTTTAAATACCTTTTCAGAAAAGGAAGGCACAAACGGATAAAGCATTATGGAGATGGCTTTTACTAAATGCAGTGCGGAGACCACTACCTGGGGTTTGTCCCCTTCCCAGGGCTTTTCCTTCTGGAAGTATTCGTTTCCAACTACCGAAAGTCCGGCAATCTCTTTAAGTGCAGGGGCCAGATGGCCATCCTCGATAAGGTTTTCTACTGTGGCTTTGGTTTCCTTTATTTGTTTCAAAATATTCTGTTGAGTGGAAGCCTCAGGGATCATACTTTCATGAGAGCTATTGATAAATGAAACTACCCGGTTAACGAAGTTACTTATATTATCTACAAAGACCCCGTTTACGGATTTTTCCAGCTCATTCCAGGAAAAGTTGATGTCTCTTTTCTCCGGCCGTGAGTAAAGCAGGTAAAACCTCCAATAGACCGGATCTAACAATTGGAGGGCATCATCGCAGTAAAGTCCGATCCCTTTTGATTTGGAAAAGGCCTTCCCATCTATCCAGTTCATATACTCAATGGCTGAAATTTGATCGGGCAGATGATAACCCTGGCTGGAAGCAATTAATTGACCGGGAAAAATTAGAGCATGAAAGGGAATATTGTCTTTAGCTTGCGTATATACCTGCTTGATATCTTCCCCAAACCAGAAAGTTTTCCACTCCTCAGGGTCACCTTTGTTTTTAAAATATTCTATGGTGGCCGAAACGTAGCCCAGGGCGGCTTCCGCCCAGACATAAATTACCTTACCTTCTGCCCCTTCAAAAGGTGCCGGTATTCCCCATTTTATATCCCTGGTTATGGCCCGCGGTTTTAGCCCCTGATCTATCATAGATTGGGTAAATCTTTTGACGTTTCCCTCCCAATCTCTAGCCCCCACATATTCTTTTAGCTTAGGTGCGAGCTTTTCCAAATCCAGATACCAATGCTTGGTATTCTTAAAAGTTATCTCTTTTCCGTTACAGAAGGCACATCGAGGATTTATTAACTCTTCCGGCTCCAGCAGCGCCCCACAATTATCGCATTGATTACCCCGGGCCTCCCGATATCCGCATTGTGGACACTCACCTTCGATAAACCTATCAGCGAGGAACTTCTCGCATTCGGTGCAGTAAGCCCTTTTTTCTTCCTTGGATTTAATATAACCGTTTCGGTCCATCTGTTTATGAATTTGTTGGACAAACTCCTTATGCACCGGCGATTCGGTGGTAGTGTAATTATCTATCTGGATATTGAAAGCCTCAATTATATTCAAGATTTTTCCGTGTACTTGTGAGGCAAGCTCCTCAGGTTTAAGGCCGGCTTTTTGGGCTTCGTACTCAATTCTGGTCCCGTGGGCGTCTGTGCCGGATACATGCAACGTATTATATCCTTTCATTCTATAATAACGAGTAAAGACGCAGCCGGAGAGAAGACAGGCCAGCAAATTCCCTAGGTGAGGTACGTTATGCGCATACGGCCAGGCGCTTGCTATCAAGATATTTTTAACTTTGTTTTCCAGAATCATTCTCACACCTGCAAACCCTTTTTAAGGCGTAATTTCTCGTAAGTAGTCACGGGTGGGATATAAACAATTTTCTCAAATAGGTCCCATTTATTGTGCACACTATATCACAAAAATTTTAGCTTAGCAAGAATCCGTTTTGAGTTTTGCTCTCTAGCAGAATTTTATTCACGGCTCACCCCTTGCTATAATGGTAAACGGCAAAAAGCCAGGTGATATAATGGGCAGGGTTATAGTCTTTTTTCTGATAATGGGAGGGTTAGGTTTTGGAATTTATAAGTTTTTGAAAGGGGC
This sequence comes from uncultured Thermotogae bacterium, assembly GCA_964443275.1. Lineage (GTDB taxonomy): Bacteria > Bipolaricaulota > Bipolaricaulia > CAYUCE01 > CAYUCE01 > CAYUCE01. The sequence continues at coordinate 13,677 of CAYUCE010000002.1, forward strand.
ATGGCTATACGATAAGCAGAAAAAGCAAGAATATGAAGCCCTAGATGAGATGAAAAGTCGCACCTGCCCTTACTGCGGCAAGCAAATTGATTTCGAGAGAGTAATATGCCCTTACTGTTATCAAAATTTAAAAGATAACTGCCCAAACTGTGGGGAGATAATAGATAAAGGCATCTCTTTTTGTCCTCATTGCGGGGTACAGCTTACCACCCAGAAATCTAAATCCGCCACTAATCCCGACTAAATATCCTACCGGGAGGAATTAAGGTGATCTTAAAGCTTAAGTCCAGCTTCTTTAGTTTATTCGAATATTCTTTAAGATCATATTTATATCTTGATGAGATATGAATTCCCAGAAACTCCTTTTTAACTTCGGCCTCCTTGGCTACTTGCAGGGCTTCTTCCAAAGCGGCATGTTTGTATTCCTTTCTATCTTTTTCATCAAGAAAGGTTACATCGTGGCAGAGGACTTCCGTACCTTTTATATAATTTGGATTAATAGGAACTGAATCCCCGCCGTAGGTAAAAATCTTTTGCTCATATCCTTCGGTTATGGCTTCTCTTCCTTTTTTTTCGACTAGTTTTTTAATTTCACTTTGAGCCAAGTCACGATACTCATCTTTTAACCTTTCCCGGTTCTCTATGATATTATAGCCCAAGGACTCTTCCCCTTGAGTGTGTACAGTAGGAAAAGCCTCAATGTATCTGTCATTTCTACCCTTAAGCAAAGTTTCTTTATTCCCCTTCACCATAGGTATCCACTCCAGATCGTACTTTAAGTGACGGTTAGTCCGAGATATATAATTCATAAGTTCGGAGATATAGTAATTGCCTTTGGGGTAATATATATAAAGCGGTTTTTCCTTTTCTCCCATTGCGTTATTCCTAATATTGATCAAACTTAAAAGTCCTGCGATGTGATCGGCATGCCCGTGGGAAAGGAATACCCTCTTTATTGCAAAAGACTTGTTTCCCAAAATGCTGGAGGCGCTCTCTCCGGCGTCAAACAGTATCCGGTCGGGACTGTAGTACAGCCAGGTAGAATATAGAGCTTTGGAATAAGCTATTAATTTCATGTGATCACAAAAAACGATTTTACAAATGATGCACTCATACTTCAACGAATAATTGATCCTACTGAAGGTTATACTATTGGATGAGCAAATAAAGGCTGCGGGGTAAGACTAACTATCCATCAAACTTCCAGATAGTAGCTTTTTCCTTGTCTTTTAGAGTTATTCCCATCTCTTTTAGCTTTGTCCGGATTTCATCCGCCAGATCCCACTCTTTTTTTTCTCTAAGTTTGTTTCTCACTTCGATCAGAAGATCGATCATATCCTCTTCCAATCCAATCCTTCCCTTTTCACCCGGGGCTTCTTGAAAAAGGCCCAGAGGTTCGCCCAAATCTCTTATTCTGTCCACAGCCGCCTTCATCAAGGGAAGATCGGGCTTTTGAATATCCTGACGGAACCTATTAGCTCTTTTAACCAGTTCGAATATCACTCCCAACGCGCCGGCAGTATTAAAATCGTTGTCCATCTCCTTTTCGAACTGGTCCCTTACTTCGTTTAGATATTGGTGAAATTGCTCGCCCGCTTGAGAAAACTTACTTTCTGCAGGCTCCGGATTATCACCAGCCAGCTTTTCTAATTCTAACTCCGCTTCTTCCAGCAAGTTGTATACCCGACTCACCGCACTTTGGGCCTCCCTTAAGTTGCGGTGACTGAAGTTGATCGGCTTCCGGTAGTGCTTGGAAAGGTAGAAATACCTTACTGCCTCTTTTCCGTATTTTCCCACTATATCTCTTGCGTATTCAAAATTGCCCAGGGATTTGGACATCTTCTCGCCTTCAAAATTAAGCAGCGCGTTATGCAGCCAGTATTTGACAAAAGGCTTACCAGTTTTTGCCTCCGTTTGGGCAATTTCGTTTTCGTGATGGGGAAATATTAAGTCCTCACCACCGGCGTGGATATCGATAGTTTCACCTAAAGTGGAAGTGGCCATCACTGAACACTCTATATGCCAGCCGGGTCTACCTTGCCCCCAAGGGCTGTCCCACTTGGGCTCTCCCGGCTTGGCTTTCTTCCACAGGGCAAAATCAAGCGGATCTTTTTTCTTCTCACCTACATGAATCCTCTGACCCGTTTCTAAATCCTCGATTCTTTTGCCCGATAGTTTCCCATATTGGTCGAATTTAGCAACTGAGAAATACACATCGCCATCTGTTGGATAAGCATAACCTTTATCTACCAAATCTTGGATAAAAGATATCATCTGGTCAATTCTTTCTGTCGCCTTAGGTTGGAAATCGGCCTGCTTTATCCCTAAGTTTTTAAGGTCCTCCCAATAGCTTTCCGTAAACCGCTCGGCTACTTCTTGTGGGGTGGTCTCTTCGGCAGCAGCTTTATTTATTATCTTATCATCGACGTCAGTTATATTTTGTACGTAGGTGACTTCATAGCCTTTGAAACTTTCCAGATAGCGCCGGAAAACGTCAAAGACTATAAAAGGTCTAGCATTTCCTATATGAAAATAATCATAAACAGTGGGGCCGCAGACGTACATCTTTACGCGGCCTTCATCCTGCGGTTTAAACTCCTCTTTTTTCTTGGTCAGAGTGTTATAGACTTTTAATGTACTCATTTTGCTTTATTTGATTTAATCCATACATCATGCTGGGGAAAAGGTATTTGTATTCCGCTCTCTTTAAACTTCTCTTTTATCTTAAACCGAGCTTCGCTAGCTACGTTGATGCGGTATTCGGATGAAGGGATCCAAATCCTAAGTTCAAAATCAAGTGAAGAATCACCAAACTCCTTAAAATAAACATAAGGCTCCGGTTCCTTTAATACGTCCGGCAATTCTTCTGCCACTTCCAGTAGTTTCTCTCGTACCAAATCCACATCTGTACCATAGGCCACCCCTACCGGTATCCTTAATCTCAAAGTGAGATCTTGATATGACCAGTTGATTACTTCCTTACTTATTAAATCGGAGTTGGGAACTATGATGGTTTCATTGTCCAAAGTATTTACTATGGTTACCCTCATCTTTATATCCACCACCGTACCCACCGTCTGGCCAATCTTGACTACGTCACCTATTTTAATGGGCCTTTCTAAGAGCACAATTAACCCGGAAGCAAAATTGGAGATAATATTTTGCAGGCCAAATCCTATACCCACCCCGAAAAGACCCGCAAACACGGTAAGAGCTGATAGGTCAAAGCCGACCATCTGCAGGCCAATGATTACACCTAAGGTGATTAAAACGTATCTAATCAGACGAGCCAGGGCATACTGCAAGCCCTTGTCTACCTGAGTGCGGGGGAAGACTTTCCTCTTCAAAGTTCCCACTATGAATTTGGACGCCCATATGGCAATCAGCACGGCCACCACCAGGTAGACAAAAGACATCAGGGTGACCGAGCTTTCCCCGATCTTAAAAAGGGGCATAGTTAAAATATGCCCGACGGAGTCAAAAAAGTTCATTATCACCATCAACTATATCTAGCTTAACAAACGATTTAAATGGGTGTTGTTTAGTATAGCTTTCATTCCCTAGAATATCAATAATATGAGACTTGAACCCCTTTTAGTTGTGTTTGTAGCCATCTTACCGGTAAGTGAATTGAGAGGAGCCATACCCTTAGCCATAGCTAAATTTCACATGTCTCCAATCTCGGCTTACTTTTTAGCGGTTGTAGGAAACGTAATCCCCGTGATTCCCCTACTGCTCTACCTACCTAAAATAACCGACCTTCTTAGAAAGGTGCCCATCCTGGATCGATTCTTTCAGTGGTTGTTTGCACGCACCCGACGAAGACATCACCAAAAATTCAATAAATTCGGTGCCCTAGCCTTGGTTTTGCTGGTAGCCATCCCCTTTCCGGCCACCGGTGCTTGGACAGGCAGTCTGGCTGCTTATCTGTTCAAAGTCAAGTTTCGATACGCTTTCTTGTTAATATTTTTAGGAATTTTGATTGCGGGAATAATCGTAACCTTAGCTCATCTGGGGACAATTAGCTTTCTTGGTTTACTTAAAGGGGGGTAATCACCATCCATCGACAAGCTGATAGTTTAATCATGGGAATTGACGAAGCCGGCCGGGGACCGGTTATCGGACCCTTAATTATTGCAGCGGTAACCATAAAATCCTCCCAGCTAACTTGTTTAAAAGATTTGAATCTAAAAGATTCCAAACTGGTCCCCAGGCCAGAAAGAGAAAAACTTTGCCGGATTATCAAAAAACATACTGAGCAGGTGCAGTTGGCTACCATTTCCCCTAAGCAAATAGATAATGATAACATCAACCGCATTGAAATTCGCACCATAGCCAGTTTTATTAACCAGCTCAACCCGGATCAAGTGTATTTTGACCTCCCGGTAAACCCTGGCGGCTCTAGCAACTTCCATCGGCAACTTCAAAGGCTGATGGATAATCAATCAATCAAGCTGATCGGTGAAAACAAGGCGGATAACAAATACCCGCTCGTGTCAGCCGCTTCAATTTTGGCCAAAGTGGAAAGAGATAGGAAGATAAGGAAACTACACGAAAAATACGGGGATTTCGGTTGGGGATATCCGGCCGAAGAAAGGACCAAAAATTTCCTTATCCGATGTTATAAGATGCAAGGCGGGTTTCCGAGATGTGTAAGAAAAAGGTGGGCCACGGTAAAGAGAATAGAAGAGAGCTTCAAAAATATATCTTTTCCCTTTAATGAATCCGGCAAGGATGAGGATTAGTCAGGGCCAACTTGAGTGACCTGCCTTCTTTATCCTAGACTATATCAGAATGCTTAAAACTATAGACCGATACATCTTAAAAGAATTGACTTTCCCTTTCTTTGTAGCTGTGGGAGGATTTATCATTTTTATAACCCTTAATTTAATCTTGCAGCTATCTGATTTTATGATAGATAGAAGCATCTCCCTTCTGGTCATGGTTAAGCTGCTTTTTTATAAACTGCCCGAATTGTTGGTGCTTTCCCTTCCGGTAGCCGTTTTATTTTCGGTCTTTTTGGCACTGGGGCGTTTGGTACACGACCGGGAGATAGTGGCCATGCAATCGGCAGGTTTTTCATGTAAGCGAATAGTGGTGCCCATACTTATAATCGGCCTTTCAGTGGGATTTTTCGATCTTTTTCTGAATGATCGAGTTGCCCCCTGGGGTAACCATCAATATCAGATGCTAATTCGTCAAATAATCTATAGAGGAGAAGCCCCAAGCATAAGGGATAATACATTCTTCAAAGGGGCAGAGAACCGCTTCTTTTACGTAAGCCACTACGATTCCCAGAAGAAAATTATGGAAAACATCCTGATTTATGACAAGACCGAAGGATTCGAGTTAGAGGAGTTATCAGGTACCTATCCCAAGGTAATAACTGCAAAAAAGGCGGTGTGGAGAGGCACCACCTGGCACCTTCAAGATGGGGTTATTCACAAATATGATGACAACGGCGATCTGGTCTATAAAGCTCAGTTTGAAACCATGAAAATAGAGATCGGGAGGGATTTACAAAATCTGCTCACTCAGGAGCGGACCCCCCAGGGAATGAGCCTTTCGGAGTTGGGAGAGAAGATAAATACCATGCGCCAAAGCGGTTTAAATTACGACAGCTTAGTAGTAGAATATCATTCCAAGATATCAATTCCATTTACGGCTTTTATTTTTGCCTTATTCGGGGCTCCCTTAAGCCTTATGTTCGGAAAGCGAAGCAGAGGAGTGGGGATAGTGATCGCTTTACTTCTGGTGGGAACCTTCCAAGGGATACTGCTTTGGTCACAGACCCTGGGAAGGAGGGGGATCATAAACCCCGTATTGAGCGCCTGGATCCCTAACCTGATATTTGGACTGGTGGGCATTGTATTATTTCTTATGATGGATAAGGTCCATATAGACAACATCTGGCAAAGGATAAAAAGAACTATCACTTTAGTGGTCATTTTTCTTATATTATCTATCGGCTTTTCGAACTACGCGTGTGCCGAGGAGAAGAGTGAATTTATCCCCCCTATAGATCTTCAAGCAGATTCTATAACCATCTCTCAAAATGAGAGGGAAGTTGAAGGGGCTGGACACGTAAATATAACTTACGGCCAAAATCTCATCCAGGCCGACCGAATAACCATGTCCGAAGTCAAAAAAGAGGTTTGGTATATAAAGGCAGAAGGAAATGTCAGTTTTAAAAACGAAGATTTTACTACCCAAGCTGACCGAATGGAATCCATCTTGGAGTTAAAGGAAGACGGGAACTTAACTTCAAAAGAAATAACTCTATCCGACTTTACCGCCGATCTACGCAAAAAAACCAAAACTTCAGAGTTTAAAGTTACCGGCCAGCAAGCAAAGTTTGCAATCGATGAACAAATCAGGCGGGTAGAAATTAGGGGCGGGGCAAGTTTCCAGTTAGAAAACGTCCACATATCAGCCGACCGAATCATTATCGGCAAGGATGAAAATGGTCAAAAGGAAGCAAAAAATAACCAAGTTAAAGAAGCGGATTTATGGAAATTAACGGCGGCTGGAAACGTTTTACTTAAAGAAAGGGAAAGGACTACCCGGGCCGGGCAGCTTACTACCCACTTTAGATGGCTCAAGGACCAGGAAATAAAGATTTTGGCTTATGAGCTGGCCAATTTTGAGGGAAAATCTTCTTTTATAAATTCCAACCAACAAGAGCAAACTATACGTTACCAAGGTGAGAAAGCCCGGCTTTCCTACGATAAAAAAGGGGGACTTGAATTAATCGACGTAGGAATAGGGGATTTCACTACCTGCATAGATTGTGCTTCCTGTATCGAGAAGGAGGCATATTCTATGAAAGCCAATCGGGTACTCATTTACTCCGATTATCTGTTGGTGGCTTTTGATATAACCACCCGAATTTTCGGTCTCCCTATTTTCTGGTACCCCATGTACCTGGCGCCCTTACAAGAGACCAGGGAAAGCCCGCTCTTTCCTGAATTTGGAAGAAGTGAAACAAGGGGATGGTTTGCCAACTGGAAGTTTCCCTTTTTCTTAACCGATGAAAGGCGAACCTACGGCTATTTGCTTGTTGACTACTTTAACCGCTTCAACGAGCTGGGTACCGGAGTGGAGCTACATTATACGGTGGGAGAACATGCGGGTAAAATTCATGCCTACCGGCTGGCTGGAAGAAGGGGCGAATACTTGGATTTATACGCAACTTATGGTTTGCCAATCACCGAGCACATAAATCTTAATCTGAGAGCCGATTTGAGAGCCGGTTTGTATGAGGAATTAACCAATCGCAAACTTCAATCCTACCTGGAATTGATCGGAAGTTACGACCAATGGAGTTGGAATTTCAAACTTTCCAGAGCCCACCATACAGAAGACCCGGAAAGTGAGGAAGAAAACTATCAAATATTGGAGAGGGTACCCGAAATCATGGTAAAGAAAAACCCAACCTCCGATAACCTATTTCGCTATTCCTACGGGATCAATTGGGGAAAGTATAGGGAAAAAGACTTTACCCGCCCGGATTTTTTAACCGCCAGCCGCTTTTACGGGTGGTTAGACCTCGATCTAAAACAAATTTCTCTTGGTGAGGACCTAATTAAGTTCAACTTACCCTCTATGATTAGATTCTCACTTTACGGAAAAGACAGGCCCCGTTACGTCTTGGGGACATTTCCCACCCTGACTTTGAACCCTTTACAGAACCTCACGGTAAGAGCAGATTACAAGTTTCAGGCATCGGTTGGGGACACCCCTTTTGAATTCGATAAGTTAACCAAAAAGAACAAGACCTTACTTAACCTCGTGGCTAACGGGGATTGGCTGCGAGTTGATTTACATTCTGGTTTTGATTTTAAAGAAGAACAGTTTGACCCGGTCAAACTCTCCCTATCTACCAAATTATTGTTTAACAATTTAATCACCGCCTTTCAGTACGACCTAAATGAGGGCCGGCTGATAGAGGTGGGAATAACCAATTCAATTAACTTAGGTAATTTTGCCCTTCAGGCAAACACCGGATACTCATTTGCGGATCAAAAATTCGAAGATTTAGTGATTAAATCCAAGATCGGAAAAGCGTTTGATATAGGATTGATCTATGACTTAAATCGAGGTTACTTGACCAAGACTAACATGGAAATTGGGTTTAATATGGGTGAGGACTGGAGTATATCGTTAAACGGTGAGTACGATTTTGCCCATAGAGAATGGGATAAATTTCAGTACGGTCTGGTAAGAAAGTTCTGCAACTGCTGGCAAGTAGGTATCTTTGCAGATATGGATCGTATATGGCTCACAGCCGAGATAAGCGCTTTCCCCACGGCTAAAGTTAAATATTCACCTACTGACGAAAGACTATCTTTCGGTGAGTAATAAATGGTTGATAAGTTTGAAGCCAAGAGATTATTGTAGTTATAATCATCAGCTCATTAAGTCAAAGACTAAAGGTGACCAAAACTATGAAATATCGGGAAGAATCCATGGTAGAGTGGAGTCTGGCTGACACCCTTACCCTGTCTCGATTATTAATGGGGCCGGTAATAGTGGCCTTAAGTTATTGGGGCAAAGATGCCTATATCGTAGTGGTAATTTTGAGTCTTTCAGGGGCATTTACAGATATATTGGATGGAATGGCTGCCCGGCGGTGGTTAAAGAACGGGGAAAGCTATCTTGGTCAATATGATTTGGAAATTGATACCTTGTTTATAATGAGCATACTGGCTTATCTATCTTTTTCGCACATTGTGATGCCCCAATTTGTCGGCTTTGGGTGGATAATTCTATGTGCACTGGTCCTGATCTTTTATAACAGAAGGCGCAAAGTTCTACTATTCTTTGAGATTCCAGCCATCTGCGGAGCGATTATCTGCGCTGGCTTGTACGATTTCCAAATTTTTCAAAAGATATTGTTAGTGATTGCAGCCGGGGTTATCCTCAATTTCAAAAGAATTTGGCATCTGATTACTGAGGATTTCCCCCGTTCTTTCAGCAGAGTAAGGGAATGAATAGAAATTTGTTTATCTACTGATAGATCAATCATAATTAATCATTAGGAGGAGATAGTATGCGCAAAGTAGAAGCATTCATGAAACCTTGGCAAGTATCAAAATATTTAGGGATACCCATCGAGGAAGTATATAATATGCTTAAAGAAGGAGAACTGCCGGGCACTAAAATCGACGAAAGATGGAGGATAAGAAGAACCAAGTTAGAGAAATGGCTGGATGAGGAAGCTTCCAAAGAGGATCTGATTAAGCTTTCCAAAAGGATAAAAGAGGTAGATGAAGAAACCATAGAAGATTTTATTCAGAAAGTGGAAAAACCGTCAGAGCATGGAGATTAACCGCTGTTAATTAGCTACTCATTAGTCCGGGTTTTATACTAACTTGAGGGAAGTCTTATTCGAACCTTAGTAGCTCTTCGGTAACAAAACCCCCGTCTGTTATGGTCCATATTTCAAAAGGAGGGTTTACATCGCCGTTTTGGTCAAAATCAATCGGACCGGAGGCCCCCTCGTAGTTTATGGGTCCATCCCCATCCATAATATCAAATGCTTTCTTAAATTCACCGGCAAAGATGAGCTCTCCAGGAGGGTTAGATACCTTTCTTAAGCTATCTCTAATAGCTGCACCATCTAACCTGCCCGCCTTCTGAATGGCCAAAGCAATGGTGGCTATAGCATCATAAGCATTCTTTATATACTCAGCTTGAGGGCTGGTATTAAATTTGGCTTGGAAATCTTCGATAAAAATACGTTCTGATTGGCCATCTCCAGAGGCTGGGGAGGTGCCCTTAAGGCCTTCCAATAAGTCCGCTCCTACCCGTTGAATTACCTGAGTGGATTTCATAGTGTGAGAGAAAAAGAAATATCTTGCCCACTTTTTCTGGAGGGCTTCCTTTAACATTTGGGCTCCTTCTGCCGGATAAGCTATTAGGTTTATAAATTCTGGTTCCCCTTGAAGTGCTTGACCAACTTCATTTTGATAGGAATCTTTTCCTTCCTCATAGGTCACCATTACAGGAACCTTTCCCCCGTTACTTTCGAAATTTTCCTTAAAGCTTTGGGCAACTTCCTGGCCGTAGGTATCGGGGGCGTGGATTACGGAGACCCTCTCCAGGCCCCTGCCTAAACCCCGTGCCAACCTGGCTTGTGCCTTTCCTTCTAAGGCATTGGAAGCTACGGTCCGGAAAAGATAATCTTTATCTGGAGCCATACTTATATCAATAGTGGTAGAAGCAGGCGAGATTTGCACTACCCGGTTTTTGGCGGTAATTTCTGATACCTTAAGCGTGACCTGATCGGATACCGCTCCCACCACAGCCGGGACCTCATCTTCCAAAAGCTCTTTCATCCTGGAAACGGCTACCTGGGGATCGCTTTGCGTATCCGCGTTTACTAGCTGCACATCCTTACCCAAAAGACCACCGGAATTATTTATCTGTTCTACGGCTAATTCACAGGCACTGGAGAGGGGATCACCTAGATTTGAAAGCTCACCCGAATGGGGAAACAAGGTGCCAATTTTGATAGGGCCCTTCCTACCGCCACAGCCGGTAAGACCAATTGTAGCGCTAATAGCTACCAGCCCACCCAGCCCTTTTAGGAACTCCCTCCTGCTTATATTAAGCTCTGTCAGCCAACCTGTTTGGGATCTAATTCGCTCTCACCACCTCTTTTATGTAAGTGATTTTTATGATAAGCAGCGATGAACGTTATCTGCATTACCTTGATCACCTCGGGAGGTGATATTTAGGTACTAGGGGTGGACAGCTAGCCAGCAACTTTATACAATTTAAAAAATCCCACTAGGATAGGTGATTTACCAATGGCGGTAAGAGATATAGTCGAAGGTATGACTTCATCTGACGTTCTAGTCAGTATTTGGTTTGATGAGGAGACAAATGAGGTATTCATCCAGTATGGATATGTGGATTTATCCTTGCCTAAGGAGGATTTTACCGATCTTTTGGATTTTATGGTGGAGGCTGAAGAGAAGTTGACTGAATCCGAAGTTGACTAATGATCGAGAAAGTATATAAATTTTCGAGCCCTAAATAATCTCAAGCTTTTACCTTAGTTTCCTGTTGATTAGAGATCGATTGATAAAGTAGATAGATACCGCTGACCACAGCCACGGTGTAAAGTAGGTAAAAGAACGGACCAAATTCTACTTCTAGATAAGAAAGCGGGGAATTTCCGAAAAATCCGGCCACCTGAGTCAAAAACCTAAGCAAGCTTTCCTGCAGGGCTGCCACAACCCCGGCCGCTTCAGTTATGGGTAAAACCGCCATAATTAAAAACCCCACTCCTAACCATAGGTTCATTATGACCAAGGGAATAATTAAAAGATTTGCCAGGATGGCTAAAAGATAGATCCGGTGAAAATGAAAGGCTATAAAGGGGATTACGCCTATTTGAGCGGCCAGTGACACTATAAGCAAAGTTAAGCCAAAATTTCTTGTCCATTCAATCGATTTTAAGATCATCCCCATAATTCCGTTAGCCTGGTTGTTGGTAAGGTCCGGAAGATGCCTCATAAGCCGTCCGATTAAAGGCAAAGATACCAATATAAGGGCGGTGGCTGAGAAACTGAGTTGAAAACCTATATCAAAAAGGCTCTGCGGTTCTATTAGTAAAATCACTAAGCAGGCAGCAGCTAGGCCATTGATCGGATCGGTCCATTTTTTGACGATCCACCTCCTGTCCGCGCTCAATACCCCTAAAGCTAGAAAGGCAAAAAGTAAAGATGCCCTAAGTAGGCTTATCCTAAATCCCACCATAATTAAGTAAAATACCACTAAGGGCAAAATGATAAGATAGGTGCGGGTTGCCGACAGCCGTAAATTTCTCACCAGGTAAGGATGTCTGAAGACTGGAATATCCTTATTTATAAACCAAGTAATTGAGGCTTCTATTTTCCATAATGTCCACCATAGGATGCCGATTAGAATGCCTAGATGAAGACCGGATACTGCCAATACGTGCATAATTCCGGCATTTTTAAAGGTGGATTCTATGTTCTCTCCCAGATAGGCCCTTTCTCCAAAAACAAGAGCTTTCAAAAGATGGCTTTCAGGAACAGAAATATATCTGTCCATAGTTTCAAATAAATGTTCTCTTGCTTGGTAGCCAAATTGCAGTATAGGATTTCCCTTATTTTGATCAATCTTTCGAATTTGGCTTGATCCCCATATACTGACTACTCCCCAAATATGGCGTCGGAGAAGGTACCGACGATAATTGAAATCAGCAAACTCCCAGGGGATATCGAAGTCACCTCCTAACCAAAGTCTGTCCCCGTAGTTTACTTTAATCCGCGGCGGATGCCCCCGGTGATAGTAAAAGACTTTTAAACGTCCTACTTCACCTTTCGGTTTAATTACAAAAGTGCTCCGGTCCTGCTTGTGGGTAGGATAATTGACAACCCGCCCCTTTAGGCTCTTTATATCTTCGATTTGGGCATACAACCTGCGGTGGGGTAACCTTGTATTGCTATATAGATATGCTCCCAAAAGGGCTAAAGCCAGGAAGATTAGGATTTTTCCTGGTCGACTATGTTCATAAGCTATCAAAAAACCGACTGCCCCAATAAATAGGGTACCGGTGAAAATTAATAAGATGTATGAAGGAAGCCCCCCGCCTATATAGCGTCCGATGAGTATGCCCAGGATAAGCAGTAAGCAGACTACCACTAAGGGGCGTCTTCTCATACCCTCCTTTGATTAAGCCACCAAATTTACCAATTTATCCGGGACCACAATTACTTTTTTTACCTCTTTATCGCTCAACCGATTCTCAATTGGCTCTTGTTTTAAAGCTAGTTGTTTAAGTTTCTCTTGGTTAGAGGATATGGCTTGTGAAACCTTCATCCGGGCTCTGACTACTCCATTTACTTGAATGACAATCTCCCTTTCCTCCTTTTGCAGGGCTTTCTCATCATAGGTAGGCCAATTTTCTTCCAACACCCCGCCGCTATAACCCACTATATTCCAAAGTTCTTCACATACAAAAGGCGCAAAGGGAGAAACAAGCAGGATCAAATCGGGGAGGATTCTACCCAAGAGTTGGGTGTTTATCTGTTCACCCTGCAAATAACCGGTGATAGCGTTAACCAGCTCCATTAAGGAACTTACCGCCGTATTGAAGCTAAAAGTTTTAATATCCTCGGTGACCTCTTTGACAGTCAAGTGGTATTTATACCAAACTTTCTGATCCCGGCTGGATAAACCGCTTTCAGTTATTTCACCAGTTTTTTTGTCCCTTAAGATATCCGCATGTTCGTTTATCAACCCCCAGACTTTATTTAAAAACCTAAAAGCACCTCTAACATCTTTGTCGCTCCATTCTATATCCTTATCCGGAGGCCCCATAAATAGGGTATAAAGGCGGAGGGTGTCATTTCCGTACTTTTGACTAATTTCGCTGGGAGCCACCACGTTTCCTTTCGATGAGGACATAGCCCGACCGTTAAGATAGACCATCCCTTGAGTAAAGAGCCTTTTAAACGGTTCCTCAAAATCAAGATAACCCATATCATAAAATGCCTTGGTGATAAAACGGGAATAAAGCAAATGGAGGATAGCATGCTCAACCCCTCCCACGTATTGGTCCACCGGCAGCCACTTGTTTACCAGATCGGTATCCCAGGCCCTTTTTTTATCATTAGAGGAAATGTATCTCAAATAATACCAGCTAGAGTCCACGAAAGTATCCATGGTATCCGTCTCCCTTTCCGCTTCTTTCCCACAGCGGGGACACTTCGTCTTTTTAAACTCTTTGATCTCGGCCAGCCCCTTTTTACCAATAAATTCCACGTCGGGGAGCTTTACCGGTAAATCCTCTTCGGGAACCGGAACCACCCCACAAGTAGGACAATAGATTATAGGGATGGGAGTTCCCCAATACCGCTGCCTGGATATGAGCCAGTCTCTAAGCTTATAGTTTATGGTTTTCCCACCTAGCCCTTTCCCCTTTAGATATTCACCTATTCTTTGTCTAGCTTTTTTTGAATCCAGCCCGTTGAACCCTCCAGAATTGATTAGCTTTCCCTCACCGGCGTAGGCTTCGGTCAGCTCGCTCTGGGTGTCGCCGTCTTTTTGTATGACTTGAATGATGGGAAGCTCGTATTTTTTTGCAAACTCAAAGTCCCTTTGATCGTGGGCGGGAACAGCCATTATAGCCCCAGTACCATATTCCATCAATACGTAATTGGCTATCCAAATGGGAACTTTTTCACCGTTTACCGGATTTATAGCATACCTTTCGGTAAAAACCCCCTTCTTTTCCACATCTAGGGCCTGCCTCTTTATTTCGGATTCTGTTTCCATCTCTTTGACCGCATTTTGAATGGCCTTTTTTTTCTCCCCATCCTCAATAGATTCTAAAATCTCATCCACCAGCCGATGTTCGGGGGCCAGCACTAAAAAAGTGGCCCCGTAAAGGGTATCCGGACGGGTTGTAAATGTCTCAATCCAGTCGTTTGAATCCACTAGCTTAAATTTAGCCCTTACTCCGTGGCTTTTCCCAATCCAATTACGCTGCATTTTCTTAACTCGCTCCGGCCACTCCTTTAACCGATCGAGATCATCCAGGAGCCTTTCCGCGTAGTTGGTTATGCGGAAGTACCATTGATCCATCTTCTTCTTAGTTACTTTACGGTCACATCTTTCACATTTCCCATCTATAACTTGTTCATTGGCCAAGACCGTTTCGCAGTCCGGACACCAATTGACTGATGCTTTGGCCCGGTAAGCTAGATCATTTTCATATAGCTTTAAAAATATCCATTGTGTCCACTTGTAATAATCCGGTTCGCTGGTGGTGACCTCCTGGTCCCAATCAAATTGTATGCCCATCTGATGAAATTGCTTCTTATATGTATTTATTGCCCGGTAGGTCCACTCTTTGGGATGGGAATTGTGTTTAATAGCAGCGTTTTCTGCCGGAAGGCCAAAGGAATCCCAGCCCATAGGATTTAACACATTAAATCCGCGCATTTTGTAAAATCGGGTAAGTGTATCGCCGATAATGTAGTTTCTTCCGTGGCCCACGTGCATCTTTCCCGAAGGATAGGGGTACATATTCAGGTAGTAATACTTATCCTCTGTGCAATGGATATCTGCCTTGAAGTACCCTTTTTGGGACCAAAAATCCCGCCATTTATCTTCTATTTTCTGAAAGTCGTATTCTTCGGGCATAATTTTACCTCAAAACATGCTCTTCCGCCTGGTCAAGCACGTATTCAACTTTCCTCTTGGTGTCCATCTCCGAATAGAGTCTGAGAACCGGTTCGGTCCCTGAAGCTCTAAACAACAGCCATCCATCTTCAAACCTTAGTTTCACCCCGTCCAGATCCTCCACTTTAACTACTTTCCTCCCCGCGAATTCTTGAGGAGGACAATCCTTTATGCGAGCTACCACCTGTTTTCTTTTCTCAAGGTGGAGGTCTCGCCGCCCGTAATAGTGATAGCCAATCTCTCTCATCATATCTTTTATGATCGCCCCTATAGGTTTTTTGTGGGTAGCAGCTATCTCTAAAAGCAACAAGGACATCAGTACCCCATCCCTTTCCGGTATGTAGTTTTTAATACCTATCCCTCCGCTTTCTTCTCCTCCTATAAGTACATCTTCCTTGAGGAATAATTCGCAGATATATTTAAAGCCCACCGGAACTTCCTTTAGGGGCAAACTATTTCTATCGGCTAGTTTTGTAGCCATATCAGTAAGGGGGAAGGATTTTACTACTTCTCCTTTCCAACCCCGCTCTTCTACCAGGTGCCGCAAGATCAAAGAATAAAAACGGTGAGAATCTATATAGTCCCCGTTAGCCGTTATTCCTCCTACCCGATCTCCGTCTCCATCGGTGGCTACACCGATTAAGATATCCTTTTTGCTTAGCTTCTTCTTCCAGGAGGCAAGTACCGCTTTGGAGGGAATTAGGTTTTCACTCAAAGGTTCAGGCGATTTCCCCCCAAAATAGGGGTTCTCCCTATCCCTAATTTGGATGAAAGGTATATTAAGCTCACTAAGCACTTTGGCTACGCAGTCTTTAGCTGCACCGTACATAGGATCAACTACCACCTTAAGGGGGGCTTTTGAGATAGCTTGTAGATCCACCAATTCTTTTACCTTTTCCAAATGGGGTGTCTTTAAGTCCACCGTTTCAAGCGGGGTGTTTTTAGGATCTGGATTTCTATAATCCTCGTCCAGATAGCTTTCAATAGATTCGGTTACTTCCGGGGGGGCGGAACTGGCAAACTCCGGCTTGAACTTTATCCCGTTGTAGCGGGGAGGGTTGTGGCTGGCAGTAATCACAACCCCTCCAGCTTGTTTTAATTTCTTCACCCCATAAGATAAAGCCGGGCTGGTAACTACACTGTCAGCCACTTTCACCGGAATTTGATTGGCACGAATGACTCTGGCAAAATGATGGGCAAAATCCCTGGACATAAAACGGGTGTCATAGCCTATAATTATACCCCGGCTGGCCGGCCTGTAAGGAACTTTCCACTCTGTATAGATAGAAAGCTCCTTTCTCTTTTCGGATTTTAAATAGCACGCTATAGCCTGGGCTACCCTACCTACATTGCGGTAGGTAAAGTCGTCCGCAATTACCCCTCGCCAGCCGTCGGTTCCAAAATGAATATCCATGTTTTTTCATCCCTCCGATGGTGATTATAAATGGGTCTTTATATCTTTGCGATTAAAATATGGGCTAATTATTTTTTATTAGTTAAAGATGACCTTTTTGACGTTCTTAGGGAACTTGATCTGACCACTCTCAATAATCTCTCTAATGAGATCCTTAGGTAAGGAGGTTTCCACCCATATGGAGTTTAAATCTACGCTTCCGTCTTTAACCGGTATCTCAAGTAGCGTCTCCTCGATAGCTTTTTTATAGCTTTCTCTAATTTCTTCTAATTCCATCTTTTCTGCGTTTATAGTTTATATCTAACCGTATACCTAATAGTTGACTCCTCATCTGGCTCCACTTCCACCGTAAAACCTATTCTTTGGGCATCCAATTTCTCAAAGGTGGGATAGGAATGTAAAATCTCCCAGCTTCCCCTTAAATTCTCAATCACTTTGACCGTGACCTCTTCCTCCTTATGGCTTCTTAGAGTTATCTGATAGGATTCGATGTAAGTTTCCTCATCAACCTTCTGATAGTCAGTTCTCTTTCTTTCACCTACAATATCAAAGGCGGCGCCTAAAGTAAGGTTGACCTTTTCATCGGTAGGAGTATGTGATATCCGATCCTCACCAATGAACCTGAGTCCGTCTTCATCCTGTTGATAAAACTTGACCGTGCCCGCCGGTAAGGGCTTTCCCAGTCCGTTGGATTCAGAGTTGGTAAAGTTTAGGGAAACTTGTACCCCATCTTCAACTTGTCCTTGATAGGTATATACCTTTTCTACTTTAACTCCGGAGGCGGTGATGAAGGATAGCTGTCTTTGTTCACCATCTTTTAAGCTTACCTTTCGATTCAAGGAATATCGATGATATTCAAAAAGTCTTTGTGATTCAAATCCAGCTTCTGCTTCCGGAGCCATAGCTTTAAGGAACGCCGTCCCCCGATTACTTTCCGCTCGATGCAGCTCGCCAGCAACCAGTTCTAGGAGTGCGTTTTGGAAAGTCTTCCCGCCTTGGTTGGCTACAGAAATCCAACTGGTAAGATCAGACCTTTGAGGGCCGGTGAGAACAATTGAGTAATAAGCATTCCAATCAAGCCCTTCAGTCAAATAATTGATCCTGATCTTATATGCTCCCTCTTTTTCCCCATCTGCGATCTTCCACAATAGATACGGCTCAGGGGCAAAATCTTCCGGGAGGCCGGGAAAACTTAACTCCACCGGGTCTTTGATTAACTCCACCTTTCCCGATTGATCTTTCAAAATTATTCCTCCAGAGGTGCCAAGAAGGATCCCCTTATAAGTTTTGTATCCCATGCTCCCCTGAGCAATAACTTCAATCTGTTTACCCACAAAACTTGCCAAGAGATTCTCCTGGGTGACCGGCTTGAAGTGATAGCTTTGTTCGAGTACGGAAAGTTGACCTGGGCCCTCCAAAGTTTTTATCTGTAGAGAGGTAGGCATAATCCGGCGAGGGATATCTTCTATTTTCACCTCTTGAGTACCTTTTTCAACTTCCAAGAGCCGCACCTCCGATACGGAGGCCAAATTCTGTTGATAGATAGCTAAAATTGTTTGGTCCGCTTCCTCCTGATTGAGCCCCTGTAAAGAGGTAAATCCCAATAATACAGCTATCAAAACAACCAGCGTAAATACCTTCTTCATTTCACTTCCCCTCCTTATAAAAAGTTGAGTGGTTTAGTGGTTGAGTCGTTAACTTTTTAACTCCCCGCTACTTAACTACTTTTCACGTCCTGGCCCATCTTATTCAACTGCGACCTGGCTAGGCCAATCAAATCCAAATCTTGGGTGCCTTCTGCCCGGTTCCATGAATAGATAGTGACCATATTATTTACCCTAAATACCAGCTCTCTGGGCTTTCCTTGCCGAGCGGGTTTAATGTAGGCTTGGTCGGCTAAGTCTTCGTCAGGAAGTGCGTTTTCCCCTGCTTCCTCCAATTTCTGATTGTAGAACGAACTTGCCTCTTTTACATCATCGAACTTAAGTATGGACTGAGCCAAAGTTGAATTATCAGTTTTTTCAAATATAGCGGTAATTCCTATCAATGGCTCTTCCGGGGAGCCTTCCGCTACCAGCTCCCATCCTGGGCCCAGTTCTTGAGGTTTAAATAAATAAGCGGCAAGTTCACTTTTTGGGTTATCTTCTGCCACTACTAATACTACCATACAAATAAACATAAACAGCGCTACTAACAACAGTACCCAACGTCTCACTTAAATCACCCCTTGTAACATAACTTGACCTGCTAAATTAAGATAATCCAAGACGGGCTTTTTTTCAACTCCTCCCATCGGCTTCCAAGTTAGCCTCTAACCGATTGATGTCCGCATCCTCTTTCGATAAAATCAAGTTGCAATGGGTGAAAGATCCGATCTTAAAAATCTTAAAAGTAACCTCGGAGTTTTGCCAAACCAACCGGGAGTCTACTTATTTCGGGACAAAAGCGGCCGGGTAATATATGTAGGAAAGGCTGCATCGCTTAAGAAGAGGGTCAGTTCCTACTTCAGAAATGGATCACCTGCCGATCCCAAGACGAATTCTGTGGTAAGCGAGGCTGCCGATTTTGATTACATAGTAGCCAACTCAGAACAAGAAGCCCTAATCTTAGAATGTAACTTGATAAAGGAGTACAAGCCAAGATATAACTCCAGACTCAAAGATGACAAGAAGTTCCCCTACTTAAAGCTTACCACCGCAGAATTGTTTCCTCGCTTACTTATAGACCGTCAGGTGGCAAATGACGGTAGTAAATATTTTGGTCCCTATACCGATGTTCAAATGATCAGAAATAATTTAAACTTATTGCGGCGCCTGTTTCCGGTAAGGACCTGTAGTGATCGGATAACCTCCGAGGGTAGTACCAGGCGGGACCGTCCTTGCCTTGATTATTGGATTGATCAGTGCAGCGCCCCTTGCGTCAAAAAAATAGATGTACAAGGATACCAAAAAATAATAAAAGACCTGATAAGCTTTCTTTCTGGAGGGAAAAGAAAGGTCCTTTCTCAGCTTAAAAAAAAGATGAAAGAGCATTCCGAAAAATTGGAATTTGAGCGGGCGGCAAGGGTAAAGAACCAGATACGGGCTTTCGAGAAACTAACCAGCTCCCAGGTTATAACTACCTCCACCTTAGATAACCGTGACTGTATAGGGATGGCCGTAAACCATGACCTTTGTTGTTTGGCTGTTCTTTTTATCCGAGAAGGTAGGGTAAAGGGTAAAGAGACTTTGTTTATGGAGGTACCCCCGAAATCTAGGCCGGAAGAGATCCTGTCCTCCTTTGTCAAGCAATTTTATATGGATGCCTCCTTTATACCCAAAGAAATTCTTCTTCCTAATAATTTGGATGATAAAAAAACTACCGGCAACTGGCTTTCAGGAAAAAAAGGGAATAAGGTGTATTTGAAGGTTCCTCAAAGAGGAGATAAACGAAAAATAGTCAAAATGGCAAACCGTAATGCCCAATTGACCCTGGGAGAAGAGGAGATTAAGCATAAATCCGACCGTAAAAGGAATCAAATATTAAAGGAGCTGCAGGATGCTTTAGGTTTAAGAAAAATACCGAACCGAATGGAGGCATATGATATATCCCAGGTAGGGGGAACCAAAGCGGTAGGGTCCATGGTGGTATTTGAAGGTGGACTTCCCAAAAAATCTGACTACCGCCGATTTAAAATAGAAACTGTACAGGGGGTCGACGACTACGGAATGATGGAAGAGGTGCTTATGAGAAGATTTAAACACGGCCTGCGGGAGCAAAAAGCAACCCCTCAAAGTTTTTCTGAATGGGCACACTGGCCTGACTTGATACTTATAGACGGGGGAAAGGGCCAGCTTAAGGTCGCTCAAAACGTTCTTACTAAACTTGATTTAACTGAGGTAGAAGCGATGGGGTTGGCCAAGGAAAATGAAGAGATTTTCTTACCCCGGCGGAAGTCACCGCTAAACCTGCCTTCGGATTCCAAAGTCCTTCACCTTTTGCAACATATCCGAGATGAAGCACACCGCTTTGCACTTAGTTATCATCGCACGCTTAGAAAAAGGAGCATGAGTAAATCCGCTTTGGATTCAATCCGCGGAGTGGGGCCGGCCAGAAAAAAAGCTATTTTGAACCATTTTGGTTCCCTGGCTAATCTTAAAAATGCCTCGCTGGCCGAAATCTCCTCTGTACCCGGCCTTCCGGAAAAAGTTGCTCAAAGAATTTATCGAAATTTCTCCCAAAATGTAAGCTAAGACTTGGTCCTAAAACCTTCAATTCCTCTTTTCTGAAGTTTTGATATAAGCAAGAAACTAGATTGTAGGTCGCAAGTGAACAGAAACTTTCGTGATATGTAGGGCATTTCCTTCGGGAATCCCGAATCGGTGTGACGGGGCTCCCTCGCTTACGCTCGGTCACACATATGCGCGCACCTCTCTCGGAATTCCCTCGGATGCCCAATGGATAGGGAGGAGAGGATAAATTTTTCTTGGAGCTTAAGAATCTGTTTGACGAGCGTTAGCGAGGAGTTATGCAGCGAGGAAGAAAATTTTATCCTCTCCCCTAAGCGAGCAGTATAGCAAAATAGCTGGAAAGCTTATATCAAAATTTTAGTCCCCTTTTAAGTAACTTGACAGCCCGATAACTATCCGCTATTATTTTATATAATGAAATCTTAATTTTATTAAAGGAAATAGCATGGAGAAGACTCGGAAATCACGAACTGTCCTAAAAGCACTTGAAGTCTTAGAAGAGTTATCCAAGCTCGAGGAAGGGTTAACAAATGCGGAGCTTTCTCGCCGCCTTGGTCTTCATCCCAGCACCAGTTACCGGCTTCTAAATACTCTGGTCAGCAAAAATTATTTGAGTAAGGAAAATGGCCTTTACCGGCTGGGACATAAGATCCTGCAGCTTAAGTACTTGGCCCGCCGGGAGGAGAATTTGCGCCAGCGGGCACGTCCCTGGTTAATCAAGCTGGAGAGTGAAACCGGTTTTACCACAAACTTGGCCATCCTTGATATGCTTAATGCTGTACCGATTGAAATTGTAAGCGGTTCAAAGAATTTAGTAGTAAACAAAAACCTAGGCAAGCCAGTCCCACTTCATGCCACTGCAGTGGGTAAATGTCTGCTTGCATATCTACCCAAATCTGAGAGAAAAAAGCTCCTGGCTCAACTGAAACTTCAAAAGTTGACTCCGAAAACTATAACTAAGAAGGAGAAGCTACTTGAAGAGCTTAAAACCATCAAAAGACGCGGGTTTGCGGTAGATGATGAAGAGTTTGTAACCGGAATAAGATGCGTTGGAGCCCCCATATTTTCAAAGAAGGAAGCCCTAGCTGCCATAAGCGTCTCCAGCTTGTCTTCTCAGCTAGATGACGACCAGATAGGCAAAGTAGCAAAACAGGTCATTAGGACAGCGAAGGAAATCTCCTATCAGGCGGAAAATATTTCCTGAGGAGGCTATTACAAGTGACTAACTTTATTAACTTAAAAAACGAACTTCCCGGAAAGAAGTCACAAGAAATCGCCCAAAAGAGAAAGATGTATGTGACTCAAGCCGTGGGCAAACAATCGCTTTGCCCCGGTTATATTGCCAGTGGTGATGGCGCTTTAGTTACTGACGTAGACGGAAATACCTTTATCGATTTTACCGGGGGTTGGGGATGTTTAATTGTGGGTCATACTCCAACCAGAGTAGTGAAAGCAATTAAAGAACAAGCTGAGAAATATCTTCACACGGACTTTTCAGCAGTTCCGTACGAACCCTACGTCGAGCTTGCCGAGCGATTGGTTAAGCTGGCCCCCGGCGATTGGCCCAAAAAGGCGGCCTTTTTTAATAGTGGAGCAGAAGCGGTGGAAAATGCGGTAAAGATATCACGTGCTTACACCGGAAGGAAAGCAGTGATAGTATTCGAAAATGCCTTTCACGGCCGGACACTTCTAACTATGACCATGACCCACAAAGCCAAACCCTATAAGTACAAGTTTGGCCCATTTGCCTCCGATATCTACCGGCTACCCTATCCCAACTCCTATCGTTCTGATGGAAAATCAAAAGACTGGGAGCGGGAACTTACTTCTCTGGTCAATCCTGAAGAGGTGGCTTGCTTAGTAATAGAGCCCATACAAGGTGAAGGGGGGTTTTTAGTTCCTCCGGATGGATTCTTAAAACAATTACGGGATCTGTGTGACAAGTACGGTATCTTGTTTGTAGCAGATGAGATTCAAACCGGTATGGGCAGGACGGGGAAGATGTTTGCTATCCAACATTGGGACATCGAACCGGACATTATTACAGTAGCCAAATCGCTGGCTGCCGGGCTTCCTCTATCCGGGGTAATCGCCAAAAAAGAAGTCATCGATTCTCTTATCGAGGGAGCCATCGGAGGTACATATTGTGGAAATCCACTTGCCTGCCGGGCAGCCATCGAGGTCTTAAACCTTATCCAGGAAGAAAATCTCCTTTCACGAGCCGAAAAAATCGGCAAACAAATAAAGGAAAGATTTACTTCGATGAAGGAAAAGTACGAAATCATAGGCCATATACGGGGTATAGGAGCCATGGTGGGAATGGAATTTGTTAAAGATAGAGATACTAAGGAGCCTGCTTCAGAGGCTACTTCCCAGATCGTTAAAGATTGTGTTTCACATGGACTGCTTGTTCCCAGCTGCGGAATTTACAATAACGTAATCAGGTTGCTAGTGCCTTTGGTAATTACCGACTCCCAGCTAAGCGAGGGCCGTGACGTATTGGAAGATGCAGTCGCTAGAGTTGCAGGAATCTAAGATTTTTAGAATAGGTTGGTAAGTTAAATACGGAGCAACGCAACCTAGTTCCATTATCTTTCCCATTTACATGATCTGTTCAACCTAGATGAACGACGATCAGGAAGTTAAGATATCGTACTTATTTTGGTAGCTATCTGTAAACCAATCGCTATCATTGAGATATACGGCTTAACTTAGGATAGTAAACTTTATGAGTTCCTCCTGGAAGACTAGAATGTGAGATCTGAAAGTGATTAATATCCTATTTTCTTCCGGAATCTAAATAACTATCGCCATAAAAGATCTGGTGATCTTCCCAGAGCTGCTCCAGCTTCTCCAGATATTGTGTAGAGTCCTCCTTTAGCTTAAGGCTCAATGCTGTCCCGATGGCCCCGATAAGACTGATAGGGGCAGTGAATGAATCAATGTACGAGAGAATACGACATTTCCCCAGTAACAAATGATCGGCATGTTCAGCCAGAGGAGAGAATTCACTATCGGTGATGACCACTGTTGTTATGTCTTCTCGTTTAGCGGCCTGCAAACATTCCACAATCTCTCGGGAGTATCTGGGGAAGTTTAACCCGATAACCAAGCTGTTCTCCGACAAGCGGGCCAGTTCGCTATAGAAGACCATTGGGGTTGAGGTTATTGCTTTTACCCCATCTCGGACCCAGCGAAGAACTGTCTCCAAGTATTCAGCTAAAGGGGAGAAGATCGTAAAAGCAACAATAACAATCTTATCGGCAGCCAGGATCTTTTCGATGACTTCTCCCACTTCTTCAAGGTCCAGGTTTTGCAAAGTATCTTCAAGGTTGTGAAGGTCAAGCAACAGGGTCTTCACTACCGGATTGGCCTTGTCTTTCACGTGGGGATGGTATTTCTTTAACCGGTTAACGGTGGTGAGCTTGCGTTGTACCAGATCCTGAATCTTCTCCTGCAGTTCAGGATATCCTTCAAAACCACAATCCTTGGCAAATCGCACTACAGTGGATTCACTGACCTCTGTTATCTCTGCCAATTCAGCCGCAGTCATAAAGGCAACCTGGAGAAGATTGTCCAGTATAAACTTAGCGATTCTCCTCTTCTTACCCGATAGCTCTCCCCTTTTTTCTCTTATGAGCGAATCTATATCTTTCAACTTTCCACCTTCCCTATTTAGTTGCAAGTTCAATTAAGATTAGCACGTTGTTACATGGCTTTCAAGGTTCTACCAACCTATCCACCAATCGCCTTTATGCAAGGAATCTTGCACTCTCCCTAAACTTGACAGAAAAGTTGAATTATGTTATAATAATTAAAACTATTTTCCAAGAAATTTAAGTCAAGTAAGGATATAGACCCAAGGGAAGTGTAACTTGGCTGATTTTGTAGACGGAGGTGATATATAGTAGAGACCTTACTCAACTTATGAGATGTATCAAGACAGAGGAACTAGAATTACAAAAGAAATATAAGGAGGTAGACAGAAATGGCAAAACGTCTAATCACATTTTTTGTGCTAATTAGTTTACTTGCATTCGCAAATTCTGTTGGTACGCCTCAGTCAGAAAAATATGGCGGAACGGTTCACTTCGGAATTTCCACAACACTTCCGTCGTTGAACCCCCTTAAAGGAGTAGCACCCTCAACTCGAGGTGGGACTCGGACTATTCTCACAGTTTATCGAGGCTTACTTGGATTTAATTCTGACAGTGAGTTAGTCCCTGAATTGGCAGAAAGTTACGAAACCTCAGATAATAAAACTTGGGGTTTTCGTCTGCGTGAAAACGCGAAATTTCATAATGGTGAACCGGTAATAGCCGAAGATGTTAAATTTACATTTGACTGGATTCGTGACCCTGATAATGGTGCTTTTGGCTATCAGTACTTAAAGAGAATTAAAAACACCACAATAGTTGATAAGCATACCATAGAAATTGAACTTAAATCTCCAGATGCAACTTTTGCTTCACTGCTAACTCAAGCTTGCGCGGTTATTGTTTCAAAAGACTGGTGGCAAGATCCCGAAACTAATCCAGACATTGAAATGATGGGTGCAGGACCTTTTAAGTTTGAAGATTTAGTCGAAGGAGTAAAAGTTGTGACCAAGCGATTTGACGATTTCTACAAAGAGGGGTTCCCGTACCTAGATAAGATGGTTGTTCACTTCTATCCCGATGAAGAAAGTAGAATTAATGCCTTGCTGGCTGGTGATTTGGATATTATAGGTTATCCGCCTTGGAGATACATGAAGAAGATAGATGCTGACCCAAATTATGAATTGGAACTTGCCTCAGGCGTTTTAATGACCGTAGCTTTCAATCTAACGGTGGAACCTTGGACTAACATAAAAGTTCGAGAGGCCATCAGTTACGCTCTAAAACGCGATGACTACGTAGAAGGTGTTTTCTATGGCTATGCGGAGCCAATACGGGGCCCTTTGACACCTCCTGACATGAAACAGTGGTATCATGAGGGGCTAGCTGAGTTCTTTGAATACAATCCAGAAAAGGCAAAGAGACTACTTGCTGAGGCAGGTTATCCTGATGGCTTTAAGACAACAATCTTCTCAAACTATACATATGGGATGTACAAAAGAACCGCAGAAATTCTGCAAAGACAATTAAAAGAAGTGGGAATTGAAGGGGAACTTGAGCTAGTCGATTGGCCCGAGCAGGTAGAGAGATCCTGGAGCGGTAACTTTACAGGTCTAAAAGTAATAGGTACACTTTTCTTTTATCCAGATCCTGACTCTTATGTGACCACAATAGGTATTTCTGCAAAGCCTACGTTCGCATCATATGGTATAGAATCTGGAGATGTCAAAGTTCCGCTAATGAAACAAGCCCTAGAGGAAGCTCGAACTGCCGTAACAACAAAAAAAAGAGACGAATGGTATCGTGCATTCGAAGGACTTTTCCTTGCTAAGTTTCTACAGATACCTCTCGTTGGTAGATATGATGGGACTGCTCTGAGTAAACGAGTTCAAAATTACGATCCTCCTTGTGGACAACTCACCGGCTTTAGTGCTTTTGCACATGATTATATCTGGCTGGAACATTAACAGGATTTCAAAAGGAAATATGCTTTAACACATGTGTAAACTTTGTACTTGATATTTTCGGAGCGGAAACTAGAAATAAATACACATATTCACAGGAGCTTTTCAAAAGCTCCTGTGAATATGTCCTATCGCAAAATTCTTACTAGTGTGCGAGGCAGACTACTTCCACATTTACACATCGGACCAAAGGTTATTGTAAATACCATCTATACTATGCGGTATTTGACAAGATTACGTTGCCCATTGTTTCTGTATTCTTTTCTTAAAAGAAATAGATTTAAGAAATGCCAACCTCTGGTATTTTCACCTTTGGAAGGTCCGCTTTCCCAAGAGAAGTTAGCTTTTAAGCCACGACTTGTAAGTAAAAAGGAAACCTGCAAAATTCGCTTAAAAATATAGCATTTACATTCGCAAAATGAGGCTGTGAAGCAATGTCGATATATGCATTCATAGTTAGACGTTTATTTGTAAGCTTCGGTACAATACTTATCATTACTGTTGTGGTATTTTCCTTTTTACACCTACTTCCTGGTGATCCCGCTCAGATGATCCTCGGTGGTGGTACAGAAGGAGGCACTATAAATGAAGAGCAACTACAACGTATCAGACAGGAATTAAATTTAGATAAACCACTGCATATTCAATATTTTCTCTTTCTAAAAAACGCTCTCCAAGGTAATTTGGGGAAATCCTATTACAACGATCAGCCTGTTTCCAATGTGTTATTAATACGCTTCCAGAGATCATTCGAATTGGTCATATTGAGTTTTCTACTCGCGGTACCAGTTGGTATATCTCTTGGCGTATTAGCAGGCATACATAGTGGAAGATACCTTAGCACGATTATTGTTCTACTCTCTGTTTTAGGCATATCTCTTCCTGTTTACGTACTGGGTCCGCTTTTTATAAAAATATTTTCCTTGCAATTAAGTTGGCTGCCAACATCAGGATATGTTCTCATAAGTGAGAGTACTGTGAAGCATATACAATCTCTTGTACTTCCGGTAACCACACTGTCTTTGGGCCTAATAGCAATGATTAGTAGAATACAGCGATCAAGTCTTTTAGAAGTTCTCCACTCCGAATATATAACCACCGCAAGATCAAAAGGGCTTAATGAAGGGATAGTAATGACCAAACATGCGCTTCGGAATGCTGTAATCCCCGTTATCTCAATAGGTAGTGTACAATTAGCCCGTTTAGTAGGAGGGACTGTGGTTTTAGAAACCGTTTTTACCTACCCCGGATTAGGATTGCTACTGAAGGAATCTATTATGAGACGTGATCTACCTGTTATCCTAGGTATTGCACTTCTGGTTGGAATTACTTTTAGCATCATTAACTTACTCGTTGACTTGGCTTATTGTTTCTTGGATCCCAGGATTAGGTATGATTAATCTTAAACAGGAATTATGCAATAAAATGAAACTTTTACGTGATTTCCGTGTTACTATAAGCTCGATAATTATCCTCGCCTTGCTACTGTTATCTCTCTTGGCACCAGTTCTTCCAGTAAGAGATCCCTTTGAGATGAATTTCTCGAATATGTTAGAGGGACGAAGCAGCAGTTTTTTACTAGGTACAGACGAATACGGTCGTGATTTGTTAAGCAGGATACTATACGGCACAAGAGTAACCCTTTCAGTAGCTTTTGCAGCTACCACTATTGCGGCAATTCTTGGTTGCTTACTTGGTATATGTTCAGCATATTTTAGAGGATGGTCAGAAACATTCCTTATGCGAATTACAGAAGTTCTGGTATCATTTCCTCCCGTTTTACTGGCAATGATAGTGGTTGGACTTTGGGGACCGGGGATGAGAAATTTAATTCTAAGTATAGGAGTAATTCATTCTCCTATGTTTGCCCGACTGAGCTACGGAGTAACCAAATCAGAGCGAGAGAGAGAGTACGTTAAAGCCAGCAAATCATTGGGAGCATCAAATACTTGGATAATTGCTAAAGTGTTGTTACCCAACATCGCAGCACCTATCATTGTGCAATTTGCAGTCAACTTTGCTTGGGCAGCTCTTCTTGCTGGAGGCCTGAGTTTCCTTGGATTAGGGATCATTCCTCCCCGGCCTTCGCTTGGAAATATTCTTGCAGGTGCTCGCAGTTATATGGCCTTGAACTGGTCATATTTTCTCTGGCCTGCTGTTGTACTTGGCACTCTAATAACGGCTGTGAATATTTTAAGTGAAGGGTTGCGCGAAGCGCTGGATCCAAAGCAGCGGGGGTCAATTGTCTGATAAATGCATAAAGGTAGATGCGTGGTATTTATAGATGTAGTGGGGAAAGCAGGCGAAGATTAGATATGAACGTAAAGATAAAAGGAGGTAGACATGCAAAATCTCAAGGAAAAACGAGGAGATCAAACCTACGAGACATATCAATCGATTTCAGTAGATTACATAAAAGGTGGATATCTTGATGGCACAATCGGCTTTGGAGCAAAGCCAGCAATTATTGTTATTGATTATCAAAAGGCGTTTACTACTTTTGAAGCGACTCTAGGCACAAGTGACTTAATCCAACAAGGAGTTGAAAATACAGCCATTCTTCTAAAAGAAGCTAGGAAAAAAGGAGTGCAGATTTTCTTTACCAATGTTGCCTGGAGAGAAGATAGGAAAGATTTTGGGATGTGGAAGGGTAAAATGACACAATGTCTAAAAGAGGCTACTTTGGGTACTTGGGGCGTAGAAGTAGATGACAGACTAAAAATGGAAGACGGCGATATTTTCTTCTACAAAAAGTGGCCCTCAGCTTTCCATGGCACGCCTCTCAGCACTTATTTAACCACAAAGGGAATTGATACTTTAATCGTAACTGGCTGCACCACCTCCGGATGTGTTAGGGGAACAATCTATGATTCTTTCTCTAGTGGTTTTAGAACCATCGTTCCTTATGGCTGCGTAGGTGACATAATTCAATCTGCACATGAGCAAAATCTTGCAGATATCCATAAGAGATATGCCGATGTTCTCCCATTAGAAAAGGTTATTACCTATATACGTGAGCTTTAGTAATTTCTAGCAATTTCTCTGTAAAGATGTTTAAATCATGTCTTTGAATCCATGATTATAGTAAGAATATATAGAAGTTGAGAAGTGAGACAATAAGTTTTCGTAAAGGAAAGTCATGTATGATTATACTTTTGCAGAATTTTTGCTTCCAACTGAGAATTTTAAGATCTAGCGAAAGGAATATTTATGTATGGAGAAAGAAACTTCTTATCCTCTGAGCGGCCCTATCTCCGTGTTCTCTCAGAAAAACAGTTAGAGAATCTCCATTTTGCTTCTCTGCGCGTGCTGGAGAGAACGGGGATGATTTTTAACTCTTCTCAAGCTGTTGACCTGCTTCTTTCGGCCGGTGGCCGAAGAGTTGAAGGAAATAGAATTTCGATTCCTTCTCATTTAATTGATAAATCTCTCAAGAGCGCGCCTAAGCAAATAAGGATTAGTGATCGAGAGGGTGATTCCATGATGCTCCTATCGGGCCACAATGTCTATTACGGTACTGGGTCCGATCTTCCTAGTGTCATTGATCCATATTCCGGTGAGAAGCGTGCCTCATTAGCAAAAGATGTGGGTAACTTCGCCAGGGTCTGTGACTATTTACCAAACATTGATTTTGTGATGTCTATGGCACTGGCTTCCGATCACCCTGTGGAAGTAGCCGATTTATATCATTTTTTACAGATGGTTAGCAATACGACGCTGCCCATACTCTTTACTGCTTCTAATCGTGAAAGTTTAGAATACATTTACCAAATGTGTCTGGCCATAAGGGGTAGCGAACAAGCATTGACAAAAGAGCCCTTTATAATTCACTATGCCGAACCTAGCAGTCCACTACAGCATAGTAAAGATGCTGTTGACAAACTTCTTTTCTGCGCGAAGCACGGAATTCCGGTCACTTATCCATCCGGAACTTCTCTCGGAGTTACCGCCCCAGTCACTATCGCCGGTGCTATGGTTATGGCAAAC
The DNA here is from genome assembly GCA_964443275.1 of uncultured Thermotogae bacterium. Classification (GTDB taxonomy): domain Bacteria; phylum Bipolaricaulota; class Bipolaricaulia; order CAYUCE01; family CAYUCE01; genus CAYUCE01. The sequence goes on from CAYUCE010000002.1 coordinate 44,092, forward strand.
GCAGAGTTTCTTGGTGGACTCGTTTTAAGTCAACTAACACAGGAAGGGGCTCCCATCATTTACGGTGGTGGGAATTCAGCGATGGATATGCGCACCATGGCGTATCTCTATGCAGCCCCCGAAAATTGGCTTAATGGAATGATAGTCCGGGAACTATCCTCCTACTATAGGTTACCATGTTTTGGGGAAGGTGGCTGCGGTGATGCTAAGACCTTCGACCAACAAGCAAGTAGTGAGGCCACAAGCACATTGTTAGTTACTAGTCTGATTGGTACAAACCTTATACATGATGTGGGATACATCGAGTCAGGCAAGACAGGTTCCTATGGAATGCTTTTGCTATCTGATGACGTTATTGGACAAATTAAACGTTTTCTCCGTGGGGTCGAGGTATCGAATGAAACCCTAGCAGTAGAAGTATTAGACAGAGTTGGACCAGGAGGTAATTTTCTCACCGATCAACATACTCTAAACCATTTTAAGGATTCAATTTATAATCCAAATTATTTTGATCGCCAAACCTTTAGTCAGTGGGTAAAACAAGGCAAAAAAGCACTTGGTCAAGTATTGAACGAGAAAGCTAGATGGATTTTGGAAAATCATGAACCTAAACCTTTACCAGAAGGAGTTAAGCAGAAGATAAATACCATCATTCAAAAAGCCGAGGAACAAAGGGAAAGAACGTAATAACATTCTTGTATGATTTTGTGAACAACTAAAAGGAGGATATAAATTGGAAAATGCTTTTGATTTTGTGAAACTTCATGCAGGTTGGGATGAGTGTATATTGATTTTTGGGGAGCAATTGCCCAAAGGTGAAGAGCTTAACATTAGCTTATCTCTATTAAAGAAACCAAGCATTGGTGGAACGGAGGTTGGAATCCTCTATCCTCCTAACGATTCAGGGGATATCAGGGTTAAGATAGTTGATGCTACCAGCAATAGCTATATACGAATGTGTGGAGGACTCACACAATCTTTAGGAAAAGCCATTGTTGAAACCAATATCGGTGAAAAGCTAGGGATAACGATACCTGATGGAACGCAAGAAGTCCTATTAGAAACAGATGCCGGGCTTATTCCCATTGAAATCGAGGTTCAAAATCACATCACCCGGAAGGTAGTCACTAAAATGGATTCTTACCTTACTGATTGTTATGAACGTGGAGTTGAGTTGGAAAAACTAGATGGAATGTCCGTGGTAGATGTCGGTATTAATGAGGAAGAAAAGGAGTTTTTGGTTATCGATATTGAAGAGCTATCGAGACGGTTCTCTAAAGTTAATTTTTTTAAGAGGGAAGAGGCTGCTCTGAATATCTTAGAAGAGGTTTACCGCAAGTTTCTCAGTTCACGCGAAATGTCTTTGAAATATTTATATGGTGCCCTATATCAGCTTAAAGAGTCAGGGGCAGAAAAGAGGATTCAAACTGTATTCCGCTTCTTTCCATGGGATTATTCACCAGGGGATAATTTGGAGTTCGCTTGCGGTACTGGGACAATAGCCATTGGTATCGCCATGTATGAGCGCGGACAGATAGATTTTTCTGATGGAACTGAAAACTTATTTTTAACCGTTGGTGGAAAACACCTTCCCTCAGGAACAAGAGCGAAAACTCACTTACAACTGGAGGGTACGAAGCAGGGGATAACAAGTGCCCGATTTAGCCATGACCGTATTGAAATAGTAGCCAGTGGCAAGATCTACATTACTGCATGATTTTTCCCTCTAGACGCTGCTAAGACTGAGTTAGTAGCATGGCTATTAACAAATCCGAAATAAATATTAGTAGAAAGAAACGATGCTCAGTAACTGCTAGAGCGATAGCAAAGTGTAGGTGATCAAATGGGGATCACCCAATATTTCATAAGACGTTTACTGTTAATCATTCCAGTAATACTGGTGGTTTCAGTAGTTAATTTCTCGATGCTCCATTTGGCCCCAGGTGATCCTGTACGGGTAATGGTTAACCCTCGAATGGGTGAGGAGGCCATTCAACAAAAACGCAAAGAGTTGGGATTGGACAAACCACTCTTTATTCAATATTTGAACTTTATGAAGAGGATAATTACAGGCAACCTGGGACGCTCAATCTACACCAGGGAGCGTATCGAAGCTATGATACTGCGGCGTCTATCAAACACATTAATCTTGGGAATCACTGCTCTCACTCTGGCTTTTCTTATTGCAATACCTTTTGGTACTTTGGCTGCGAAATACCGTGGAAGGTTACTAGATTACGCTTCTATGTTTGCAGCCCTTGTTGGCCTTTCTATGCCCCAATTTTGGCTGGGGCTAGTACTAATGCTGGTGTTTGCAATAAAACTTGGGTGGTTCCCAGTGGCTGGTTACGGAGACTTAAGACATCTTGTGCTTCCCGCTATCACCCTTGCTGCATATTTTACAGGTCTTATGACCCGATTGAACCGTTCTAGCTTGCTGGAAGTGATGGGAAAAGACTACATGTTTACCGCCCGAGCCAAGGGACTTTCTGAGGTAACTGTGCTTTTCAAACACGGACTGCGTAACTCTTTGACTACCGTAATTTCCTTCTTGGGATTACAGGTTGGCTGGCTAGTAGGGGGAGCGGTAATGGTGGAATTCGTTTTTAATAGGCCGGGGTTGGGAAGATTGATCGTACAATCCCTTTATCGGCGGGATTATCCGGTAATACAGATTCTTTTACTTATTCTGGTTACCTCAGTTATATTGGGAAATTTACTAGCCGATCTATGCTATGCAACGGTCAACCCAAAAATTAGATATAAATAGGGTCAGTTGCCATGCGAGTACTTAAACATAAGCAGATAATTTTTGGAGGCGGGGTAATACTGGTCTTTTGCACGATAGCGATACTCGCTCCTTATATTATCCCTTATCACTATTGGGAGCAGGATTTAATGGAGTCCCTACACGAGCCTAGTGGAGAGCACTTCTTTGGTACGGATAATTTCGGGCGTGATGTCTTTAGCCGAGTTGTTTATGGAACACGAATATCACTTATTTCCGCGCTGGGAGCTGCAGGAGTTGCTTCTATAGTGGGATTAACTCTGGGGTTGTTGGCCGGTTATTTAGGAGGAGCGGTGGATCGAGTTGTCCAAACGGCAATTGACGTATCCTGGTCGTTCCCCACAGTACTATTGGCTATTTTGATTGCATCAGTAGCAAGCCCGGGATTGAGCTCCACTATTATCGCCATTGCAGCCGTGTATTGGGCACAATATGCGCGGGTAATCCGGGGAGAGGTTTTATCAGTAAGGGAGGAAGAGTACGTACACGCCGCCAAGAGTATCGGCTGTACGGAGGTCAGGGTAATGGCTCGCCATGTGTTTCCCAACGTGGTCCCCCCGATGATAGTGATGATAAGTATCACCATGGGATACGCTATATTACTAGAAGCAATGCTAAGTTTTTTAGGTGTCGGAGTTCAACCTCCCACTCCTAGTTGGGGAATCGTTCTCTCCGAAGGGCGTGATTTTCTGACCAGAGCCCCCTGGATAACCCTCTTTCCAGGCATGATCATTTCCCTAGCCGTTCTAGCTTTCAATTTCCTTGGTGATGGACTGAGGGATTACCTCGATCCATATATGAAGCGGATATGAGAGATAGCACTTGAAAACGTAGATAACTTGGTTAGGAAACGGGGGCTTAGAGTTTTATAACCCAGTAAGTGATATAGGCGATATCATTTGGGATCGATCTTTCACGAGTATAGCTTCTTAATTAAGTCTATTTTATTTCTGGCAGTTGAACAGTTGTTTAAAGATGAGGATATGAAAAAACCGTGGGATTTCTTGAAAGATAAATCAAATTAGGTTCTAAAAAGGAGTAAATATAGAATGAAAAACAGAATGAAAGGTAGAGATTTTTTAACTTTAATGGATTACACTAAAGAGGAGATAACCTGGATTTTAGAGTGCGCAGATGAATTAAAACGTTCTTGGGCTAAGGGTGAACCTCATGAATATCTTAGGGGAAAAACTGTTGCCGCTCTGTTTGAGAAGCAGTCCACCAGAACCCGTACCTCCTTTCAAGCTGGAATGGCTCATTTAGGAGGTCAAAGCTTCTATATGAGACCTGATGAGCTTCAGCTAGGACGTGGGGAGCCCATTAAGGACACAGCTAGAGTAATTGATCGCTACTGTGATGCCCTGTTTATTAGAACTTATGGACAGGAGATAGCGGAGGAGTTTGCAGAGTACATGAAAAATCCGGTTATCAACGCCTTGACCAATTTAACTCATCCTTGCCAGGGGCTTGCGGATCTTTTAACTATTAAGGAAAAAAAGGGAGGATTTAAAGATCTAAAGTTAGCTTACACGGGCGCTGTCTCTAACGTATGTCATAGCCTCATGATAGGAGGAACCATTATGGGGATAGATGTTTACGTGGCTAGACCAGAAGGTTATGATCCTGACCCCCGCCCGTTAAAATTTGCTGAAGAGAAGGCCAAAGGCTCGGGGAAAAATCTTATTGTTACAGATGATCTAAACGAAGCAGTAAACAACGCGGATATAGTTTATGCCGATGCTTGGCATGCTATGGGAACTAAGGATAAGGAGCAAAAAGAAGAGAATTTTTTGCCTTTTCAGATAAATGAAGAAGTGTTAGCCCTGGCAAAAGATGACTTTATCTTTATGCATTGCCTGCCTGCATATAGAGGGAAAGAGGTAACTGAGATGGTAATCGAAGGTCCGCATTCAGTGGTTTGGGATCAAGCGGAAAATAGGATGCACACGGAGAAGGCGATATTAGCGTTGCTTGTTCAATAACCGGAGGGTAAGTTATTTATTTACAGTTATATTAATCGTAATTGGTTATGGAATTGGGAACTACCAATGAAGAAGATCGAAAGGAGGATTTAGATGTCTACTCGACCTAGTTTTATCTCTTTTAGCACCTGTTCCCCTGGCCCAAAGTCAAAGGAAATTGCCAAGAAGAGAGAGAGGTTTGTAACTAATGCATTGGGCAGGCAATCTCTTTGTCCCGGTTATATTGCCAGTGGTGATGGCGCTTTGGTCACCGACATAGACGGAAATACCTTTATCGATTTTACCGGGGGTTGGGGATGTTTAATCGTCGGTCATACTCCAACCAGAGTAGTGAAAGCAATTAAAGAACAAGCTGAGAAATATCTTCACACGGACTTTTCAGCAGTTCCGTACGAACCCTACGTCGAGCTTGCCGAGCGATTGGTTAAGCTGGCCCCCGGCGATTGGCCCAAAAAGGCGGCCTTTTTTAATAGTGGAGCAGAAGCGGTGGAAAATGCGGTAAAGATATCACGTGCTTACACCGGAAGGAAAGCAGTGATAGTATTCGAAAATGCCTTTCACGGCCGGACACTTCTAACTATGACCATGACCCACAAAGCCAAACCCTATAAGTACAAGTTTGGCCCATTTGCCTCCGATATCTACCGGCTACCCTATCCCAACTCCTATCGTTCTGATGGAAAATCAAAAGACTGGGAGCGGGAACTTACTTCTCTGGTCAATCCTGAAGAGGTGGCTTGCTTAGTAATAGAGCCCATACAAGGTGAAGGGGGGTTTTTAGTTCCTCCGGATGGATTCTTAAAACAATTACGGGATCTGTGTGACAAGTACGGTATCTTGTTTGTAGCAGATGAGATTCAAACCGGTATGGGCAGGACGGGGAAGATGTTTGCTATCCAACATTGGGACATCGAACCGGACATTATTACAGTAGCCAAATCGCTGGCTGCCGGGCTTCCTCTATCCGGGGTAATCGCCAAAAAAGAAGTCATCGATTCTCTTATCGAGGGAGCCATCGGAGGTACATATTGTGGAAATCCACTTGCCTGCCGGGCAGCCATCGAGGTCTTAAACCTTATCCAGGAAGAAAATCTCCTTTCACGAGCCGAAAAAATCGGCAAACAAATAAAGGAAAGATTTACTTCGATGAAGGAAAAGTACGAAATCATAGGCCATATACGGGGTATAGGAGCCATGGTGGGAATGGAATTTGTTAAAGATAGAGATACTAAGGAGCCTGCTTCAGAGGCTACTTCCCAGATCGTTAAAGATTGTGTTTCACATGGACTGCTTGTTCCCAGCTGCGGAATTTACAATAACGTAATCAGATTACTGGTGCCTTTGGTAATTACCGACTCCCAGCTAAGCGAGGGCTTGGACGTGTTAGAGGAGGCGATCTCCAGTATTGCTTAACTCAGCACCAAACGTAGAAGTCTCCGGTTGGGCACAGAGGCCCAACCATATGACCCTATAGGTACGACCAAACGTAGGGAATGGCCTCTGTGCCATTCCGAAACCGCGCTAGTAACTACTATGGCAAATAAAAATAAGGCTCAAGATAGGATAGTGATAGCTGTAGGAGGAAATGCCATCCTTAAGCCCGATCAACCGTGGTCGGCTAAAAGGCAACTGGACAATATAAAGACTACCTGCAAGCAACTGGGAGAGATAATCATAAAGGATGGATACCAACCAGTCCTCACCTACGGAAACGGCCCCCAGGTAGGCAACATCCTTCTTCAAAACGAAATTGCCAAACAGAAAGTTTCGCCGATGCCTCTGGATATTTGCGGAGCCCAGAGCCAGGGGCTTTTGGGTTATCTGCTAAGTAAGGAACTAAGAGGTGTTTTGGAAGAAAACGGCTTGCGAGATTTTCAAGTGATCTCGGTGATAACCCAAACTTTGGTAAGCTCAGATGATCCCGCCTTCACCAATCCCACCAAACCTATTGGTCCTTTCTACTCCCGAAAGGAAGCTGAAAAGCTAAAAAAAGAGAGAGGTTATCAAATTACCCAAGATGCTAACCGCGGTTGGCGTCGGGTGGTCCCCTCCCCCGATCCCATAACAATTGTGGAAAGTCCGGTGATAAAGCATCTGGTGGATAAAAAAGTCATAGTCATTGCTTCCGGTGGAGGAGGTGTACCGGTTACCAAAGAAGATGGGCAACTTATAGGTAAAGAAGCAGTTATAGATAAAGACCTGGCTGCCTGTAAGTTAGCTTGTGACATCAAAGCCAGAACCCTGCTTATTTTAACCGATGTCCAGCAGGTGATGCTCGATTACGGCACCAGCAAGGCGAGGGGAATCGAGCGGATGAACCTAGAGGAAGCAAGAAAATATCTGGATGAGGGCCACTTCGCCGCAGGCAGCATGAAACCCAAAGTAAAAGCCTGTATTAAATTCGTTGAAAATGGCGGTCAAAAAGCGATAATTACTTCTTTGGATAAAGCCATACAAGGACTTTCCGGAAAAGCTGGTACCACTATTTATTAAATTTAAGTTTTCATAATTTTCTAACCGGCAGTGGGAATTTTAAAACTATCCTCTGAAATTTTCCCATCCTCCAGATATATGACCCGTTTTACCCTTTCTAAAAGTCGGGTATCATGGGTAGCAAATAGAAAGGTCACCTGTTGGTTTTCATTTAATTTTCGCATCAAATCGATCAAATTAAGGCTGGCCTCAGTATCCAGATTGGCAGTTGGTTCATCGGCCAATACTAAAGATGGGCCAGCGGCTACCGCTCTAGCTACAGCCACCCGTTGCTGTTGACCCCCGGAGAGCTGATTGGGACGGCGATCTGCTAATTGGTCCACATCCAGGGCTTCGAGAACGGACATGGCCCTATCTTTGCGCTTGGATTTTGCCTGCCCTTGAAGTTCCATGACAAACTCGGCATTCTCCAAGGCGGTGAGTACTGGAAGCAGATTATATGCCTGAAATACAAAACCCAACTCGTACAAGCGAAATTCCGCCAGTTGACCTTTAGACAGTTGGTTTAGCTCTTTTCCGTTTACCCAGATCTTTCCCCCCGTAGGCTGAAGCAAACCGCCAACAATATGAAGCAGGGTGGATTTACCCGATCCGGACGGTCCGGCCACGCTCGCATACTCCCCTTTTTCTATCCTTAGATCAATCCCCCGTAAGGCCGGAGTCTCTACCGAATCCACCTTGTAGGTCATCTCTAACTTCTCACAACGTACAATTTTTTTTCGATCTTCCATATTAACTCCTTATTTATCAGTTAATGGTCTATTTCTAAACTTCACATTTAATTTTAAGTTAGACTTTGTAGAGGAAGGCTTCAGCCTTCCATGTTAATTGATTTCGATACAAAAAAACATCATGGAACTCTAAAACTTTGCGCTACCCACAAACAACCGGAATATATTCTCTCCAATTGCAATTTTTTTTGTAGCGGAAACTCTACTATGCTGCTTCGCAGCTCTCTGCTTCGCAAGCTTCGCAGAAGCGTAGAAGAGGTCGTAGAAGCGAAGAAGAGCCTTTAGGTTTTCATCTTATCTGGGATATCCTCCATATTTGTTTACTCATACCGCATGGCCTCCACCGGATCTAGCCCGGCCGCCTGCCTGGCTGGCCACCAGGCGGCCACCAAAGCAATAAACATCATGGTCACCGCCGAAATCACCATGTCAAAGGTAGTTATTCGTAAGTACATAACGGATTGAAAGCCTACTGCTGACAGCTCTTCTTGATATTCTTGATATACTGGTAGTGCCAGTCCTTGACTTCCCCACAGTACCAGTCCAACCCCAATTCCAGTGCCCACTGCAGCCCCAATTATAGTTAGGAGTAAAGCTTCTGTGCTGATCATACCCATGATACGGCGCTTGGACGCTCCCAAAGCGCTAACTACCCCCAATTCACGGATTCTCTCCAACACCGATAAGTATAAGGTATTTAACACTACTAAGCCGGCTAGAAGATAGAAAATAGCAGCAAAAACAGCATACAGTGGTCTTAAAATTCGTAAAATCCCTGCTCTCTGGGGGGCCAATTCCTTCCAAGTCTCCACCAGGAATTCTTCCCCCAGTTTACTTTGCAGCCGGTTTGCTACCTGGTCGATCTTAGCGCTGTCCCAGGGACCGGTTACCCCTTTCACCATGGCCACCGCAGTAGTGGCAGCAGTGGAGGATTTTATAAGCTGCCGGGCATCTTTTAAGGTTATCTGTAGTAGCGATCGGTTAAGCTCCGAAGAAGGGGCATCCAACTCCCCTACAATTTTAGGCACTAAGACACTTGATCCTATCTGGGGATGGGAAACTAAAAGTATAATTGATTGTCCCGACTCTACTTTTAGATTTTCAAGCAGTAACTTTCCGGCCACCGCTTTGTTACTATCATCAGCTTTTAGATACCGTCCCTCTTTTACCCAATTATCGACGGGGCTAATCTTTGTGGATTCTTCCGGTTCCACCCCTTGAATCATTATGGGTTTTGATCTATCTTGGTTAGCTGCCAGAGCTGGAAGCTCAAGCTTTAGAGTAAACCATTCAATATCCGGATCTCTAGATAGGGCATTGGTAATGGGCCCGGTATCCCACATTATGGGATAAGCTTCACCTGTGGTCTTGGATCGATAATCGGCAGGGTGAATTTGAATATGTCCAGTTTCTAGTTTCACTGTATTATCAAACAGGCTTCTTTCAAACGCTCCGGAAAAACCCCACATTAAATCTAGTATAAGCACCGGAATGAGAACCGCCATCAGGGTAAGAATACTCCTGCGTTTGTTTCTCAAAAGATTTCTAAAAGCTAGTCTCAAGAGGAGCCGCAAAACTCATCTCCTTTCACTAAACAGTCCAGGGTAAACCTTTCCGGCGGTATATCGATTCCAAAATCATAGCTTTCTATCTCTTCTATCGTATAGCGGCCTTCCCGCTTAAGGTCGGTAACTTCCGTTTTTAAAGGGATAACTCTTTTTTCATCTACCCGAGTGAAATCAGAAAATTCCGCCTCCCGGATTAAGGAGTCCCTTTGATCGAAGTAGTGGATAGTCAAAACAGAACAATCAGATCCTCTGATATCGATCTCCAATTTTCCAAATACCACTGGGGCTTTTGGCTTAGGGGTTAACTTAAGTCGGGAGATTTTAATTTCTTCGTTCTCATCTCCCTTTTTTGTTTTAGTACCCAACAATTGAACATCGTAATTTTCGTTCAGGGTACCCCTGTAGACATCTTCCAAATACAAATCCGAACCTAAAAATTCCGAGGTCATGGTGGTTTGAGGTAGCGAAATAGCTTGTCCGGCGGCTGGTTTAAAATACCAAAGCTTTTCATCTTTCAATAAGTATCCGGACCCCGCTTCATCTTCCGGAGCCAGAATCCGGATAAAAGCGGGGTCTCCTCCTTCCTCGCTCCATACTTCTAGCCTATAGTTTTGCGTATAATCAGGTCGATAAATCTGAATGGAAACAACGCTGTAAAACGCAGTTTCTACCCAGTTTGCCCGGGCACAATCCAGAAGTTCCATGGCTTTATTATCTGATGAAGATTGGGAGTAACTTATTCCAGTCAACGAAACTGCCAAAATACATATAAAAACAAACGTCTTAAACTTTAAATCGTAATTTCTAAACATGATGCATAGCCTCCGTTGGTTCAATTTTTGCGGTTCTTCTAGCCGGGTACCAAGCGGCCATAATTCCAGCTAATATCACCACTGAAAGGCTGTATAGCCAATACCAGCCTGAGGCTTCTGGATATACCACGGTGGGAATGCCAAAACCTGCGGTAAGTTCGGAAAAAGCCCCAAAATCTAGTCCTACCTGAGAAAGCCAGTAATTAAAAACATATCCCACCCCTCCCCCCAAAGCGAACCCAAAGCCGGAGGATATTATAGATTCAGCAATCACCATCCGGGCTAGTTTCTTAGGCTTCATCCCCAAAGCAATCATTACTCCAAATTCCCTGGTCCTTTCTAAAACTGTAAACATGACCGTATTGGCTACTCCAAATCCTGCTAAGATAGCTAATAACAACATTATGGGGATCATTTCGATACGCTCGACAACCATCATCTCTCTTAGCAAAGGGTTTAAATCCATAAAGGAGGAGATTATCAATTTATCGTTTAATCTTTCTTTTAGCTCAGTTGCAACCCGGTTAGGGACTGAGCCATCTTTAACTGAGATTATTACTTCAGTGGCTCCGTTTATTCCGCTCAGTTTTTGGGCATCCTCCAGCGAAATATAAATCACGCTCTGATTTAATTCAGCTAAGCTAGTATGGTATAATCCCACTACATTAAAAGCCAGGGATTTCGGGCCCTCTTTTCCCTGCAGGTCGATCACCACTCGTTCACCAACTCGTGCATCCAGATCCTGGGCTATTTTCTGACTAAGGAGGATCTCACCAATTGACTTTATAAACTCTCCCTTCACCACCGCCTGGTCAATAATAGTAACCTCTAATTCCTGGATAGGATCAACCCCCCTTAGTTGCATACCCGAAGTCCCGTAAGCAGTGCTTAAAAGTCCCTCTAACTCCATTCTAGGAGCCCATCCTTCAATGGCACCAAATTCTTTCAAATTATCCTCTATAGTTTTTATTTGATCGCTGGATAAGGCATTATCCAAGCTGGGGTCCTCTAGATAACCTGATTTATGAATTTGCAAATCACCGGTATTAATATTTTTCTGGGAATTAACAGTAGTGGTCAGAAAGCCTTCCACCAACCCCCAAAGAACCACAATAGCCCAGGTTCCCACAGCTACGATAGCTATCATTAGCAGAGTACGCTTTTTATTCCTCCATAAATTTCGCCAAGCCAAACGAAGTGTAGTCATTTGTTATTCCATCCTTTCATGCTCCCGTTATTCACGGACTTCTCTTTCTATCATTGTTTTATTCCGTTTTTTATTACGTATAGCATTTCATCTACCATTCGCATGAATTCCTTTTCTCTTGGTGCTTCCTTATCTTTAAAAAGATAATTTATGATAGACAAATTAAATGAAATAAGCATCTGGGTTACTACATCTTTATCTATCTCGGGATTTAAATTACCACTATCGATACCTCTTTGCAATAATTCCTTCAAAAATTCTTCGCTTCTCGGTAAGGCATCATCGAATATTTCACCTTTTAGATCAACATCACCTGCATTTAAAATTCTTTGTCCTATGAGAGCAAGCTGGGGATTTTTTCGAGCAAACTCAATTGCAGCTAAATAAAGATCTCTTAAAGTTTGGAAAAAATCAAAACCGGCCCTTTCCCGTATTACCTCGCTCATAACTTGAAGTTTCTTCTTCCCGGCTATATTCAAGATATGCTTAAATAGATCCTTTTTATCCTGAAAATACTGATAAAAACTTCCCTTGGGAATATCGGCCTTTTGGACAATTCTGTTTACAGTTGCCTGGTGGAAAGGATGATTCACAAACTCATCTATAGCCGCATCCAGTATTCTCTGTCGTTTCTCTTCTGCTAGGTTAAAAAACGTATCCGTAGGCATTTTGCATATCACATGACTAAGTAGTCATGTGACCATTGAGTCACATTATATACCAAAGTCGGGGGGTTGTCAAGGCTCGCTTGATTTGAATTCTACCTCAATTCTGATGTAGCCTGTTTTCGTATTTGAATTTCTCGTACTTCGCTTCTTCGAACTCTTCTCCGCTTCTACGACCTCTTCTACGCTTCTGCGAAGCTTGCGAAGCAGAGAGCTACTGAAGTAGCATAGTAGAGGCTACGTAGTAGCGTAGAAGAGTATGCTTTGATTAAGACTAAGTAGAGGAGGAATATTATATGAAAAGAAACTTATTTATTATCGGTTTTCTCGGCTTGCTTATTTTTATTTCCCTTTCTATAAACGTGTTTGGATGGTCGGATTGGAAGACTATTAAGACCGAACATTTCACCATTTTATATAAATCCGAATATGAGAACCAGGCCTGGGAAGTCCTAAAAACTATGGAACATTACCGGCCCCAAGTGGAAAAGCTTACCGGTAATAAAGCCAAACACCTACCCATGGTGATCGAAGATGTGGGAACTTTGACCAACGGTATGGCTAATCCAATTTTCTACAACATTCATCTTTTTACCTATCCTCCCTCCGGCTCTTTGGCTTTTACCCAAAACTGGTGGTCGCTGGTGGGGGTTCACGAATACACTCACCTGCTACATTTAACTAAAGCCAGCGGAATTCCAAACCTTTTGTCCTCCCTTTTTGGCAATATCTATGCCCCTAATTTATGGTCTCCGGGATGGGCGGTTGAGGGCATAACCGTTTACAGCGAGTCACAAATTTCTCCCTATCAGGGAAGGCTAAACGATGGGTACTTTGATGCCTATATGGGGGCAAGAGTGGCTGCTAATCGCTTCCCCTCCCTTCTAACCGCCACCTACGGGCCGCTGGAGTTTCCCTCTGGTTCAATCTACCTTTACGGCGGGAAATTCTTTAACTATTTAGCTAGGACTTATGGAGAAGATAAATTCGCCCAATTTTTTGAAAATTACGGTTCCTCGACCCTCTCCCTTTACTCATCGCTTCTTCCCTTCATAGGCATTGATCAATCAGCCAAAAAAGTCTACGGGAAAGCATTCCCTCAGTTGTGGAGGGAGTGGGGAAAATACGAATCTGATAGGTTCAAAGACTTTCGCCTTGAAGGTGAGCGAATAACTGATCACGGCTGGTACGTAGAGAATCCAGCAATTTACGGAAACAAAATATATTATCAAAGACAATATCCGGTAAAAACCGGCCCGTTTAATCAATTTGATTTCAGCAAAATTGTGGCTAAAGACCTAACCAGCGGCGAAGAGCGGACTGTGGTTTCTACCACTTCCTTTTTTACCACCCCAATGCGGTTTCAGGAAGATAAGCTTTATTACGGAATTGGTGAAATCAAACCCGGTTATGCCAATGCTACTTTAAACACCTTTGGTTATTACAGCCTAATTTATCAAAAAGACTTATCGACCGGGGAAGAGGAAGTGCTCTTTGAGGACGAACTGCGTGCATTTGAGGTAACGGGGGACGGGAATATCCTCTATTCGAAAGATTTAAGAGATTCTTTTGGCTCCCAGCTTTACTTATATCATCCGGACATTCAAGGTAAAGAGCTGCTTTTTAAAACCGACTATTTAATTAATGAGATAGTGGCAGATGGCGATAAAGTAATCGTCTCTGCCCGCAAGGATTGGGAGAATTTTAGCCTCTATAGGTTGGATCTAAATACGGGTGACTTTACGGCCCTGGTTAAGACTCCCTATGTAGAAAGTAATCTTTCCATGGGGGTGGACAAACTGTTTTACACCGCAAATTATGAAGGCAAATATTCCCTGTATTGCTATGATTTTGCTGAAAGTAGGATTTATAGGCTTACCGAAGATGGATTTGCTGGCTCGCCCACCTATGATAAGGCTCACGGGACCATCTATTTTATAGGACTTAACACGGATGGCCAGGACGTTTACGCAAAATCGGCGGAATTTATGGAATTTGACCTTCCTGACTTTGAGCCGTCCGCCCCTCCACAACTTGAACTTGCCAAAAGCGAAGTTAAGGAAGGCGGATACGGTGATAACCTGGCTACTTTGACCCCTAAAATCCGGTTTCCCATAGCCTCCTATGACGAAAACCCTTCGGCCGGGCTTCTTTTAGTGGGAGGGGATGCGGTGGGAGATTTTTTATATACAGGTATTCTTGGTTACGATTTTGAGGATAAGCAGCCTAAATTTTTTCTCAACCTAATAAACAATTTCTTTGCCCCCCTCAGCTCTAATATCAGCTTCGGTAATACTGAGGGGACGTTTTTAGCTAATGAGTGGTCTTTTAACTTGGATGTAAGCTATCCACTTAACAGAAGCCTAGTGACTGGAATGTCCGAACTTAGGTTAGGGACGACCCTTGATTTATCGGAAAATTTCACAAGAAAAGTACTGACCCCATATATTTACCTGGGTTATCAATTTCTGGCTACCCGGGGATGGATAAATATCTCCACGCCCTTGGAACGAAAGTCCGTGGGAAGCAGTATGGACAGGACCGGCCTGTATGCCGAGCTTAGACTACGCCATTTCCTCCCTCCAGAAAAAGAAGTGTTCATAAACCTCAAGGATATTTACGATCCGGATAGTCCCAATCCCGTATTTCCAAAAATTAGAGGCTACAGGGAAGCTTTGGACACCAGGTTTGGAGCTACTCTTTCTTTTGATTATTCCAGCCCCTTACTCCGTATAAGAGATGGTCTGTGGAATCCCAGCATATACTTTGAAGACTTATGTGGAAACTTTTTTATAGACGGTGCGTTTTCATTCCAAGGTCAGTGGCAGTTGTCAACCGGAATTGAGTTTCATATAGAAACTAGGATCTTAAACGCCATGTCCTCACTTCCTATAGATTTGGGAATTAGGCTAGTATTTAATAAGGACGGCGGTTTTGGAATTGAACCTACTTTATATATTTAGGTTTGGGGGGATTATGGTTGTCCCAAGACGAAAGAGGTTAAATAGAAAACAAAGGTTACAAGCTGCAAAGAAATGGATACCAACTTATAACGGTAAGAATTTAGTAAGAGGGTATAGAAAATGGTTTGGAGTGGATTTTATATGTGCGATGACCGAATTAGAAATGTTGGGTTATGAGATTGATCCAAAATATAAAGGACAGATTTTAAAGCAGGAAGAAGCCAGAAGAAAAGCTGCTATAGAAAGAAATCAGCGTAAAGAAGAGAGATTTAATGACAAAGTACCTTGGCAAGATGAGAATTTTTATTTTATAGCGGGATATACATCTGGTGGAGTTCCATATGGTATTACATGGGAGGAGTATGAAAAAGAGTATAAGGAGACTGATGAAGGATTTTATGTTGAAGAAGATGAATGATATAGATTTTTTGATGGCGATATTCCGTTTTAAGTCCAACTTCAGATAGCAAGGTGTTTTCGTGATCACCAAAAAATTGAAAACGGTACAGTACATCTATTAAGCTTCTTATGATTTGAAATCTCATAGATTTAGAATGGAGGAAAGCTTGTGAAGACCTATATCTTCCATGTCTCCCTTCCCGGTACCGGAAGGGTGTGGAGAAAGATCCAGATCCGAGCCGACCAAACCTTGGAGGATCTACACTTTGCCATCCAGAAAGCCTATCATTGGGATGCCGATCACCTATACTCCTTTTTTATGAGCGGAAAAGTCTGGGACAAAAAGACCGAATACTGCCTACCAGAAGGTTACAGTCCATGGGGCAAGCCCATAGATGATATAGGAAGAGCGGAAGATAAAAGTGAAAAAGTGGAAAAACCAGATTCCCACCCACAAAGGCAGGTCGAGGGACTGGAAGCTAAAAGGAGAGAATGGATGGATAAATTTATGGGAATTGACCGAATCCAAGAGATCCAGGGAGTATCTGAAAAAATTGAAGAAAAAATTAGGGAGGAAATGGGATCGTTTCTAGGAAGAAAGCTTACCTCAACATGGCGCCGCCCCGTAGAGCCCGGTGATGTGCGCAAAACGAAGATAGAAGACCTAAAGCTTGAGAAAGGCGATGAGTTTATGTATCTTTTCGATTACGGTGATGACCATCGGTTCAAGGTAAGGGTTCACGGCATCCAAGAAGGTAGTGAAACCACAGATTATCCTACCGTGGTACAGTCAGTAGGAAAGGCCCCCAAGCAATATCCAGGTTGGGATGGATAACCGGCTGCTCCTATAATCGTTGGAGACCGATCCCAGGTTAGCTAAAATGAATGTCTTATCCCTCGTTTACCGGATTTTCCGATGAGTGGGTGGCTCTCCGCCTTTTAGCGGTTGCACATAAGTTTGATAAAGCTCGCTTTCTGGATTTAGAAGCTCATCAAGCTGGTCCCGGTGGGCAATCCGTTCGTATTTTTTCTCTTCTTTTAGCATCTTAAATATGACTTGGCTTAGGACCGCGGTCAGCGCATGGATGGCCGCGTGAGGATGCAATTGATGCTTGGATTGTAAGTCCTTAAAGGTTTCTCTTACTTCCTTAACCTCTTCGATCTGTCCCAGGACCGCTGCATGCATTGCCAGGTGTAACCTGGGATTCCATTCATTTCCCTCTTCATCCACTGCCTTGCTTGTCTCCTGATATTGGTCAGGATGCTCCCCGCAAGCTCGCTGAAAGTTCTTCTCCCCTTGGATAATTATCCGCCTCCTTTTTTAAAAACTAGCTAAACGAATTCTATGCTCCCCCTAGATGACCTATCCTCTCCGACTTATTAAAACACCGCCGTTGCCACCCATATTAGAAAGAAGGTAGATTTAAAGTGTATACGGAAGTTTTCGGTTACAAAAGTAGCATGGCAACAGAGGTCCATATAACACCTGAACAAAGTAAATCTAATAGATTTTCATAAAAGCCTCTCCTGGGGGTATGAGGACTTGTTGCAGGAAGGAAAGAGAAAATTTGTAAGGAAATTATCGCCGTATTATGAGATAATCTTGTTCTGTTAGACCTTGGGTAATGGGTAAAAGTTACTTATGTGTTAACTGGTAATTTAAAGCTATATAACCATTGGCTCATCTGCTGATCCTCACTCTCCCCCCTCCCTGGGCCAGGCTCTCCACCTCTTCCAATGTGGCCCAGTTTATGTCTCCCGGGTTAGTCTGTTTTATGGCCGAGGTGGCATTTCCGTATTTTACGCCTTTTTGGACGTCACCGGTTAGGTAGCCGTATAAGAAACCGGCAGTGAAAGAATCTCCTCCCCCTACCCTATCCACAAGCTCCAGTTCATAGGTCATGTCATCATAGATGGTACCATCCGCATAAGCTATAGCCGTCCAGTTGTTTCGCCACATGGATATGTTCTCTCGTAAAGTAATAGCCACCGCTTCAAAGCCAAATTTGGCCGCCAACTTGTGGGCAACCTCTTCGTAATCTTCTCCCACTATGTCAAAGACCCTCTCTGTATCCTCTTCCGTAGTCACCAGTATATCAGTATAATCCATCAGACGGGTCATGCATTCTTTAGCTTCTTGTTGGCTCCACAGCTTGGAACGATAGTTTAAATCTATACTCACCTTTACTCCCGCACTTTGGGCTGCCTTCAAGGCTTCCTCGGTTACTTCCTCTGTCGACTTACTTAAAGCCGGGGTTATACCGCTGGTGTGAAACAGCCGGGTGTCTTTAAAGACCTTTTCCCAATCTACCATGCCCGGTTTTATCTTGCTTATAGCTGAATCTTTCCTATCATAAATTACTGCGCTGGGCCTGGGGTTGGCTCCATGTTCTAAAAAATACGTCCCTACCCGATCACCATCCGTCCAAACGATATGCGAGGTATCCACCCCGTGTTCTCTTACCTTATTTTCCACCATCCGACCTAGGGGGTTGGAAGTAAGTCGAGTAACAAATGCAGTAGTAAGACCTAAACGACGGATAGCAATAGCCACACTCGATTCACTACCACCTACATTCACATTCATAGTCTCTGTCTGCTCCAGCCTTTTATAATCAGGCGCGGATAACCTGATCATAGTCTCCCCAAAGGTTACTATATCATAGCTCATCTTTTCATACCTCCTATTGTTACTTTCTGCCTGTCTTTACTGCCTGGATTAATTCTTCAGCATTCTCAGTTAAGACACCAAAATTTCCTTCCGCTATTGCTTTCTTATCTATCAATGCCGATCCTACGCAAACTACGTCTGCCCCCTTTCTGATAAACTCAGTAGCGTTCTCCTGACTCACTCCCCCAGTGGGCATAAGCTTAACCTGTGGCAGTGGCGCCTTAACGTCAGATAAAAACTTAGGGCTTAACCTGGCGGCCGGAAATACTTTCACTATGTCCGCCCCCGCCTGCCAGGCGGTCATTATCTCCGTAGGTGTAAAAGCTCCCGGGGCCACTACCTTACCGTAACGCTTGCACATCTTGATCATCTCTAAGTCAGTGGTTGGGGATACCAAATATTCCGCCCCTGCCAATATAGCTGACCGAGCAGTCTCCGCATCCAGTACCGTCCCGGCACCGATCAGAACATCTTCTACGTTTCCTGCCACTTCTTTTATAACCTCTAAGGCATTAGGAGTAGTCATAGCCACTTCAATACACTTAACGCCACCTTCCTGAACGGCCTCGGCCACCTTGAGAAGTTTCTCTGAACTCTTTGTCCTTATTACCCCCACTACTCCGGTTTCCATCATTAATTCAAAATTATCTTCATTTCCAGATAAATTCATGCTTTACCTCCCTTATAAAATAGTCAATTTCCAAACGGGTATCTTTTTTATCTCCCAGCATCAATTCGTATCTCAGGCACCTTCGTTAACTTCACTGAGGAGCTTTTGCAGTTTTTCTTGAATCAATTGACGTTTATGCCCAGTAGGTACTGGAAGAGGTTTGGTAACAATTGGTTTACATAGACCAAGAGAACTTAGAGCCACTTTTAGGCTCCCCACTATTGAGCTTATATTGAAATAGACCTCGGTAAAATCGCAAATTGACCTCTGTAATCGATTTACTTTCTTATACTCTTTGTTGAGAAATTTTCTATATAGCTCAACATGTAGCTTGGGAACCACGTTAGCAGATCCTGGCATTGTCCCATCAGCTCCCATGAATAAACTGGCTGCTAGCAATGATTCCCAACCTTGGAAAATCCTGAATTTTTTCCCTCTATAACTTAAAAGCTGTTGGAAGTAAGAAAAATCACCTGAGCTGTCTTTTATTCCTAATACCTTTTCGCTGGAAGAGATTTTCTCGATAGTCCCTCCCGTAACTTTACTACCAGTGGTCTGAGGAATATTATAGATTATGAGTGGAAGGTTCGTTTTTTCAAGGATCTCCTGGTAATGATAAGTAATGCTTTTCTCATTTAAGGGAAAGTAGTATGGGGGAGGGACCACTGCTACATCAACCCCTTTTTTCTCTGCAGTATTTACCATATTAATTGCTTTTTCAGTGCTTATTGCATCAATACCTGATAAGATTGGAGTAGATTCATCTACCGCTTTAACGGCAATCTCCATTAATTTAATCCTTTCTCCTTCTTCTAAAGTTGGACATTCACCTACTGATCCTAAGATAAATACAGCACTTACCCTTTCTCCAATAACGTGCTGAATAAGCTTTTGGGTACTCCTTACATCTATGCTCCTCTCCTTAGTTAAGGGAGTTACCAAAGGGGGTATTACCCCCTTTAATTTATCGGTTTTTTGAAGCATTCTGATTTACTCCTTACCTTATAATAAAGTACCTACTTTCATGTTGCGCAAACTCTGACCTACTTTTATTTTGCACCCCTTTTCCCTCAGCGCTTCCTCAATACCAAATAGAACTGGTATTACTGAGTTGTAATTTGCCCCAGGCCCCATATGTCCAACTCTAAAGATCTGCCCACTTAACTCCCCTGGGCTGCCAGAGATTTTTATTTTGTGATGCTTATTTAAAAACTCAAGCAGCTCATTAACAGAGATTCTCGAATCCGCTCGTACAGAAGTAAGAGTGGGAGAATAATAACCCTCTTTAGGGAAGAGTTTGAAACCGAGATTTTTTATTCCTTGCCTCATAAAGGAAGCAATCAGCTCATGGCGTTTAAAACGACTTTCTAACCCTTCTTCCAAAATCGTTTCTAAACTTTTTTTTAGGGCAAGAATGTTATTCACAGGCATGGTTACAGGAAAGGGATGCCAATCAGCCCACTTGATCGAATATTCTC
>CAYUCE010000003.1:0-63703 GCA_964443275.1 uncultured Thermotogae bacterium
AACCTGCGGCTGGATCACCTCCTTTCTAAGGAGCTTTCAAAACTCACAATATAAGAAGATCGATCAACCTTGAAACAACGCTTAGTAACTGCACTATCTGCTTTTCTTTTTTATTTTAAAGAAAAGGCGTAACATAAAAGGGAACATGCGATGGGAATAAGTTTTTATGTTAAGGAAAGGATCTCTAACTAAAAACGGCAGGCCAAAGATTAGGTAAGTTCTCTCACTTTATTTACTATCTCTTCAATTCCTTTATCCATACTAATAGTTATTTTGCTTCCATTAGCTCTCTTTTGTATTTCCACCTGGTTATTTTCTATTCCCCGCGGACCAATGATAATGCTTACCGGAATTCCTATAAGCTCGGCGTCATTGAATTTTACCCCTGCACTTACCTCTCTATCATCGTATAGGCACTGGATTCCACTGGATTTAAGTTCATCATAAATTTGATCGCCCAACTCTTTTTGCTTTTGTTGGTCCGTATTCAATACCAAGACGGTGCAGGAAAAGGGGGCAACAGACGGAGGCCAAATTATACCCTTCTGGTCATGGTGTCTTTCAATAGCTGCGGCCATCAGTCTTCCCAACCCTATACCGTAACAGCCCATGATAATGGGGTATTCGCGCCGATCTTGGTCCAGAAAATTGGCCCCTAGGCTGGCGCTGTATTTAGTCCCCAGCTTAAAAATATGTCCCAGTTCTATCCCATTAAGTATTTCTAATTGACTCCCGCATCGCGGGCAGGGGTCACCATCACGTACATAAGCTATATCTACCACTTGATCGGCCTTAAAATCTCGTGGGTAGTTTACGTTTTTGAGATGGTAACCTTCTTTGTTTGCCCCGGCTACCAAATTGGTGCTACAAGCGATGGACTTATCGACTATTACTTTGACCCCCTCTTCTAAACCTATAGGTGAAGCATAGCCCGGAACGGCTCCTACCTTTTTTATATCCCCTTCACTGGCCGCCTCCAGTTCAGCGGACCCCAAAGCCCGGGCTAATTTACCTTCATTTATAGCCAAATCTCCCCGGATGAGGGCAAAGATGAGTTGATTATCCTCACCTTTGTAAAAAACCACCTTGGCTGTCTTGCTCTGGGGCATCTCTAGGTAGCCAGCTACTGCTTCTATGCTCCGCATACCCGGGGTGGCAACTTCCTCTATTTCTAGCTCTTCTTCACTGTCTTGGGGGTAACCGCTCGATTTGGCGCTGTCCAGATTAGCTGCGTAACTACAGCTTTTACATCTGGCTATGTAATCCTCCCCATCCTCATTTATCTGCATAAATTCATGGGAATCCGAGCCCCCCATGATGCCCGGATCCGCCTCTACCTCAATGGGGTCCAAACCGCAGCGGCTGAAAATATTAATATATGCCTGACTTATCTTTAGGTAAAACTGATCCAGATCTTCTTTTGTAGCGTGGAAGCTATAGGCGTCCTTCATGGCAAATTCCCTAGCTCTTATAAGCCCACCTCGGGGACGGGGTTCATCTCTAAATTTGGTCTGTATTTGATAGAGCATCATGGGCAATTGCCGATAAGAGTTGACAAAGTGGCGTATGATGTCCGTAATCACTTCCTCGTGAGTTATTCCCAATACCATGTCCCGCTCTTTTCGATCTTTAAATCGGGCAAGCTCTGGTCCTACCGTGTACCATCGCCCGGTTTCCTGCCAGAGTTTGGCCGGATGCACTATAGGCATCTGTAGTTCCTGACCCCCAATCTTGTTCATTTCATCCCTGATGATTTCGGCAATGTTAGTTAACACTCGCCATCCCAACGGTAGGTAACTGTAAATTCCGGCGGCCAGCCTTTTCAGCATTCCGGCCCGAATTAATAGTTTGTGACTTACCATCTGTGCATCTTTTGGATCTTCCTTCAAGGTGGGCATTAAGTACGTTGAAAGCCTCATTGCTTCCTCCCGTTTTGTATTTTAGTTTTGATCATAACTTAAAATTAGTTCAACTAGCGCATCAACTGCCTCTTTTTCTTCTACTTTCTTGACTTTCTGGCCGTGCTGGTAGATCATGGCTTTGCGGTTGCCTCCCACCAGCCCGACATCTGCATCTTTAGCCTCTCCCAGGCCGTTTACTAAACAACCCATAATAGCCACTTTGATTGGTTTTTCAATGTGGGGTACTCTTCTTTTAGTCTCTTCCACAATCTTTTCTAAGTCTATGCCAATACGCCCGCAGGTAGGACAGGAGATAAACTGAATTCCTCTTTTTCTAAGCCCCAGGGACCTAAGAATTTCCCAGCCGGCGGTAACTTCCCTTCGGGGATGGCCGGTTAGTGATACTCGAATTGTATCCCCGATACCTTCTTCTAGCAAGGTGCCGATCCCCAGGGAGGATTTTATTATCCCTGCATCACCTGCTCCCGCCTCGGTAACTCCCAAATGTAAGGGATAATCTATTTTCGATGCAATTAGCCGATTGGCTTCTATCATCAGAGGTACTGAAGAGGATTTTAGAGAAACCACTATTTGGTGAAAGCCGTTTTTTTCTAAGAGCAGGACCTCTTTTAACGCACTTTCCACCATACCTTCTGCGGTCACCTCTCCGTATTTGTCTAATATATCCTGAGCCAGAGAGCCTGAGTTTACTCCCACTCTTATCGGTATTTTACAGGCCTTGGCGCTTTTTGCTACCTTGGTGATGTCACTTTTTTTGGTAATATTTCCGGGGTTTAGCCGAAGTTTATCCACCCCTTGATTGACGGCTTCTAAAGCTAACCTATAGTCAAAATGAATATCTGCAACCAGCGGGACGTCAATATCTTTTTTAATCTTCCCTAAAGACTTGGCTGCTTTCATGTCCGGTACCGCAACCCGAACTATTTCACAACCTGCTTTTTCTAGTTCCTTTATCTGCCCTACAGTCTCACCTACCTTACGGGTATCTGTGTTGGTCATGGACTGAACAAGGATAGGGTTGTGGCCGCCTATTTTACGATCACCAATTTTAACAACTTTTGATTTTCTGATTTTTTCCATGGGAATTCTCCACAATCTCACCTTCTAAAGTGCCGGGGGAGGTGGCTTTGATTTTTGTGGTTACAACTTTGCCCACTAATTTCTTTGCTCCTCTTACCGATACTGTCTTCATATCTTGGCTCTTTCCATATAGTCTACGGTCCCCATTTCGAGAATGTCCCTCAACTAATACCTTTACCGCCTTTCCCAATTTCTTTCGGTTATCCTCTTTATTTATCTTTCTCTGTAAATCAAGCAGCTTCTCTAACCGTCTTTGCTTTTCCTCTTCTGGGACATCGTCTTTTCTGTAGAAGCTTCTGGTATGTTCACGCGGGCAATATTTGAATATGTAAGAACCTCCAAATCTTACCCTCTTCATTAAATCCACTGTCTGGCGGAAATCTTCTTTTGCCTCTCCCGGATAACCAACTATGATATCAGTGGTGATATTTACATCGCGAATTTCCTCTTGGATATTATCGACTAATTTAATAAATTGCTCCCGCGTATAGCCTCTTTTCATATCGGTAAGTATTCTGTTGCTCCCAGATTGAACGGGTAAGTGCAGATGGTTGCAAATATTCTCGCTTTTACTTATCACTTCAATGGCACTTGCAGTAAAATCTTTGGGATGAGGGCTGGTAAATCGTATTCGAGGAATGTCGATTTTGGATATTCGCTCTAAAAGCCGTGCAAAACTCACCTTGGCCAAATCTTTTCCGTAAGCGTTTACGTTTTGACCCAAGAGGATAACCTCTTGGTAACCTTTTTGAGCAAGCTCGGTCACTTCTTTTAGGATTTCATCCATTGCCCTGCTCCTTAAAGGACCGCGGGCTCGGGGAACGATACAAAATGAGCAAGAGTTGCTGCATCCTTCGGTGATGGTTACCATAGCTTGGAAGCTGCTTTTTCGAAGGCTAGGTAAGCTATTTAAGCCGGTAGGAACTTCTTTTATGGCCGTAAGCTTTTGGGTTTTCCGCTTTTGGGCTTCCTCGATCAACCGGGGTACTTTAGCTATCTTGGAGGTGCCAAATACGAAATCTACCGCCGGGCTTTTTTCAAATAGCTCTTCCCGTCTTACCTGAGCCATACAGCCGCCTATGCCCAACAATATATGAGGTTTTTCCTCTTTTAGCTGCTTAATGATTCCAATCTCACTATAGACTTTATTTTCGGGCTTTCGACGGACAATACAGGTGTTGAAAATAATAATATCGGCATCTTCAAGATTATCTATTATTTGGTAGCCACATGAGTTTAGCATCCCGGCGATGATTTCCGACTGATGTACGTTCATCTGACAGCCCCAGGTATGAATATATACTTTTGAATATGGCTTATTATTTCTATTTTGCATGTTTTTTAATATACCCAAGAGAGGCGGTTATTTCAACTGCCAGATTAGGTGCAGATTATGTGAGTCTTTCTCTGGATTAATATAGATATCGAATCTATGTCTTTGCCTATTTGGAGCATATTATTTTATACTTATCCGTTATTTTGTTAAATTTTCGCAAGATCATGTATTTATGGAAAGAGGCAATCTTATGAAGGAGATCGTCAGGACTACAGGCTTGACCAAAAAATTTGGCTCTTTAGAAGCAGTGAAGGATTTTAACTTTAGGGTCAAAGAAGGGGATATATACGGTTTAATTGGACCAAACGGCTCTGGTAAAACCACCACTGTGCGTATTATCTGCGGCCTTCTCCTTCCCACCAGTGGTGAAGTGTATGTACTGGGACGTAAGATGCCAGATTACAGCATCTTACCTAAAATTAGTTATATGCCTCAGAAGAACGCAGTTTATACTGATCTTACGGTGGAAGAAAACTTACGCTTCTTCGGTCAACTCCAGGGGCTTCCCTCAAAGGAGATAAAGAAAAGAACTGATGAATTACTGGCTTTGGTAAAGTTGGGGGGTAAGAGATCTGAACTTACCTCGAAATTAAGTGGAGGAATGGAGAGGAGACTTTCATTGATTGTTTCCTTAATTCCCGACCCCAAATTGCTTTTGTTGGATGAACCTACTGCCGGGGTTGATCCAGACTTAAGGATTCTTTTTTGGCAGAGCTTACAAAAACTGGCTGAGCAGGGTACTACTTTGCTTATCACTACTCATTATCTGGAAGAAGCTGCTCGGTGTGACCGGATAGGCCTGATGAGAAAAGGCCAGTTAATCAGAGAGGCTTCACCTGAGTCGCTTGCTAAAGATACGGGCAGTAAATCTTTAGAGGAGGCTTTTCTTAAACTTGTAGGCACGGGAGAGGCTAAATGAAGACTTTTGTAATCGCTTGGAATATGCTCAGGCGACTGAGCCATGATTGGTTAACTATCTTTTTAATTGGAACTATTCCCATAATATTCATTCTCCTTTTTGGATATGTTTTTCTGGGTACTCCTACCCATATAAGGACAGCTTTAGTAAATTACGATACGGGGCAAATTCAGGCTAGGACCGAGGAATTTGGACAAATAAAGCTATCTAAGAACCTCTCCCACGGGGTCATCGAAGGTCTTGATTCAAAAACTCTGAACTTGCACTCTTTTGAAAGTCTGGAGGAAGCCATAAAAATGCTAAAAGATGGTCGACTGTGGGCGGTAATTTTCTTTGAAAAGGACTTTTCAAACTATCTTTTTAACCAGGTTATCCGGATTAAAGGCAAAGATCTGTATCAGTATGAGGGTTCCCAAGTTCACCTTTTGCCACAGGAGGTCACTGCCCCTTCTCCTCCCATTGATTTATATCTTGATAAGAGCAACTACCCGGTCTCTCAAACGGTAATGGGAACGGTAACCAACCAGATTCAAAAGAATTTTTATAACTACCTTAGTGAGGAGGATAAGGATAGAGGTTCGGATTATGATTTTATCCAGGTTAACTACGTATATAGTGAAGAAGCTGGTTTGCTAGATTATTACGCTCCGGGGTTGATCGGGTTTGCAGTGACTATCATAACCTCCTTTTTGACCCTTATTTCCATGGTTCGGGAAGAGCGGGATGAAATTTTAGAAAGGATCCTGACTTTCCCAGTTAGCCCCTGGGAGATCAGCTTAGGTTACACTTTGGCTTTCATAATCATCGGTTTACTTCAAGCTCTTGAGGTAATTGTCATCGCCTATTTCATTTTGGGCATGATGTTTATGGGAAGTTTCGTTTTACTACTTTTAGTCATTATAATTTACATAATAGGTTTGCAAGGTTTGGGTACCCTCCTATCAACTTTGGCCAAAAACGAGTTTCAGGCTGTGCAGTTCACCTTGCTTTTAATTGTTCCCAGCGTTTTTCTGACCGGTGCTTTTTGGCCGCTTGAATCCTTGCATCCGGTCCTCAGGCCATTGGCCTGGTGTATACCTCTTACCTATCTTAACCAAGCACTTCGCTCCATAATGTTGAGGGGTTGGGGTCTGGCAGATATAAGTTTAGTGATTTGTGCACTAGCCCTGTTTGCAATTTTGATGTTGGGTGGCAGCATCTGGATTATGTCCAGAAAAAGGGGACATTTGGTATAAATAAAAACCTAAATTGAGCTTGCCCGGTAATCTTTATAATCTTCACCTGAAAGCCACATGGGTGGTAGTCTTTTTCACCCCATCTATCTTCTGGATCTTATCAGCAATTATTCTGTCCATGTCGGAGACGTTTTCTAGCTTCAAACAAACTATAGCATCGAAATCACCAGTGATTGGATAAGCCTCAAGAACCTCTTCCATTCCTGATATTTCATCTATGACCTGGCTGATCTTTCCGGTTTCTATATTGAGTTTGACAAAGACTCTAACTGGCATGCTCCACCTCCAATTCTCAAAGCATTGATCTATCTATATAGTAAAGGTGATCTTCTTTCCCACACATTAAATTTTGTATTCCCTTTGTTAACTTTATCTATTGTAACAGTATTGTGTTGATTGATCAAGAATCCGGTTATTCCTCTAAGCTCAGGTTAGTGCATACGCCGGTGGTCTTATGCCAGGCCTTTGGTAATTTGATTTAAACCGCCAAATTGATTAATTTTAAATGATACAATTAAAGGTGGGGGTAGAGAGTTTTGAAGAGCAGATTATGGTTTATGTTAGCCGTGGTGGCTGTCTTAGTGGGTGCATTTATCTACCTCTGGTTTCAAGGGGGGTTAAGCCCATTTTCTAAAAGGAGCGAAGTAAATTTACTGATTTTGGGGCTGGATCAGGTGGAGGGAACCAGTAGAAGTGATACCATTATCGCAACCAAGGTCCGAAGGTCAAATATAGATGCAATATTTGTTCCTCGGGACATGAGAGTAAAATTCCCTAACGGGGAGCTTGACAAAATAAATTTCTCCTACCATAGGGGTAAAGTAAAGCTAACTAAAGAGGTTGTTTCCTCCTTTCTAGATTTTCCCTTGCAGTACTATATAATCGTCGATTATCAGGGATTCGAGAACATAATTGATATTTTAGGTGGGGTGACTATTGATGTAGAAAAGGATCTTGACTATGAGGACGAATCTCAAAATTTGTATATTCATATCCCCAAGGGCAGACAGCATCTTTCGGGCGAAGAAGCTCTCAATTATGCTCGTTATCGGGGTGAACTAGGGGATCTGGGAAGGATCGAGAGACAGCAAAAATTGATAAAAGCACTGCTTAATAAAGGAATACAGTTCAAAGGATGGGACAAGTTGAAGGAGCTTGTTAAAACAGCCTATCAATACATCGAAAGTAACCTCTCTTTAGTTGATATGTACGGGTTAGCCAGATTGTTGGAAGGGATAAGCGTTGATCAGGTCAGGATTGAGAGGGTTCCCGGAACTCCAGTGACCATAGAAGGGGTAAATTTTTTGGAACCGGACATTGTAGGAACAAAAGAATTGATAAACGAGCTAATGAAGGGGATGGATATACTTACCAATTCCGATATCAAGGTCAGCGTCCTTAACGGAAACGGGGTTTACAGAATGGCTCACCAAGTGGGAGAGTATCTAAAAGAGAAAGGGTTCACCATCGACCATATTGGTGATGCTGACACCTATAATTACGAGCAAAACCATCTGCTTAATTTATGTCAAGATGAGAGAAAACTAACCAAATTAAAAAGAGCCTTGCAGGCTGAACTGAAAGTGGTGCAACCAGAGGGGTTTTCAGATCATCTGGACAAGATAAAGAGAATAACCGGTTATACTTTAGGGAGTGAAGATTTCGTATTTATATTCGGGAGTGGGTTTAATATTGGTGAATGAAAAAGTGCTGGAAAGTTTAAAGGAAGTAGTTACCTTGATAGATGAGAAGAAGGGAATAGAGACAAAGGTCTTTGACATCAGCGATCTATCAATCATAACTGATTTTTTTATTATTACCGAAGGTGACAATCCAAAGCAGATAGAGGCTATTGTGGATAACTTACTAGAGAAATTTACTCAAGCTCCAAGAAGTTATGAAGGGTTAGATAGAAAAAACTGGGTGGTCCTCGATTACGGTGATTTTATAGTTCATATATTTCAGAATGAAACAAGGCAGTTTTATGATCTGGAGTCCCTATGGGGAGATAAAGAGGTGGACTTAAACGGGGCGGATTAAATTATATTCTAAAACAATTACTTTACTTAAGGAGGGTGATTAAAATATGAAAGATAGTCTGGAGGAAGTTGTCAACATAAGTATCGGAGCCTTTTCTTTAATTAAGGATAAATTTATAAAGGAAGTGGAAGATTTTATCGACCAGAAGAATTTTTCCGAAGAAGAAAAAGAGAAATTTAAACAGAAGCTGCTGGACAAAGCGGATGAGGAAAAAAGGCGGCTAAGAAAGATAATTAGCCAAAAGGTGGAAGACAATCTAGAGAAAATGGGGTTTGTAAGAAGTGAGAAAATCGAGGATTTAAACGAAAAAATAGAGAAACTAGAGAAGAAGATAAAAGATTTAGAAAAGAAGTAATTTATTTTATCAGATGATTAATCTGGGCGCGGAAATTACTTACCAAATCTTGACCATAACGTTTTGAACCTCCTTTTAGCCAGAGCTAGACGAATACTTGGAGTAGGTAGAATCTTTGCTCGCCACGTAATTTCACACCTCTTTCGACGGTTGGTTCACCGAGAAGAAAAGTCCTTTGCTTGCAGGTTTAGGCTAATTTTGGAGGATTTGGGACCCCTCTTTGTAAAGTTCGGGCAAGTAATGAGTACCCGTCCGGATTTGCTTCCTTCCGATTACTTGCAAGAGCTACAAAAGCTACAGGATGCAGTCACCCCTTTTGATTTGCAAAAAGCAAAACAAGCAGTGGAAAGGGAGCTTAACAAACCTCTGTCCGAACTTTTCGTAAAGTTTTATTCACAGCCCAAAGCCAGTGCCTCTTTAGCCCAGGTGCACAAAGCGGTGTTGCACTCCGGCAAACAAGTAGCAGTGAAAGTGCGAAGACCGGACATAGAAAAGCAGCTAGAAGAAGACATGGAAACGCTACACTATTTTTCGGTGATTCTTTCTCGATACATTGGATATTTTCGACGTATGAGATTAAAGGAGGCAGTAAGTGAGTTTAGAAGGATAGTCCAATTGGAGATCGATTTCTCTAACGAAGCCCGCAATATACAACGTCTAAGAAAGGCCTTTAGTGATCGTCCACAGGTGAAAATTCCCCAAGTGCATCACTCAACTTCCAGCCTGCTGGTATTGGAATGGATTGAAGGAACTAAAATTAGCGATCGGGAGAGGCTTTTAGGTGAAGGTTATTATCCTCCTGATCTGGCCCGTTTAATAGCCGGGGTTTGGATTGAGCAGATCTTTAAAAAGGGGCTATTCCACGCCGATCCTCACCCGGGTAATATACTCATAATGTCCAAGCGGAAAGTGGGGTTGGTGGACATGGGGGTAATTGGAGTGTTAAATAAGGAAGATCGGGAGAATTTGGCCAGCTTATTCCGGGCTATCCTTCAAAGAGATGCCGGTCAAATTTATCAGCTGCTCATCCGGATGAAAGTTTTTAACCAAAATAATGAAAACAAAAACCTACGAGAGGAAATCTCCAAGCTCCTAAACAAATATTATGGGAAGAAGCTTCGGGAGATTAATCCGGGAAACTTGATATACGAAATAATGGGCAGATTATTTAGACAGTATGAGATTGATCCCCCTGTTCGATTTATCACTTTGGCCAAAACACTGGTAACCCTGGAAGCTGTTTGTGAAGACCTCGACCCGGATTTTGAGTGGACAAAGGTACTACAGAAAGAATTTGGTCCCCTCTATCTTAAAAAACTATTATCAATGAACTTGATTGAACAATTGATAGGCTTTTTTACTTTGCCCCAGCGGGTAGATCGGATATTGGAGCTGATCGAGGAGGATAAAGGCACAGATCTGCCGAATTATAGGGCCAGGAAGCAACCGACAAAATCCTACCCTGGTTGGAGCAGGAGTCTTTCCTTGGGGTTGGTGGCTTTTTCGTTGATATTAGGTTCAAGTTTTCTTATCACAGAAGGTGCAGGCCCTCTTTGGAAGGGTGTTTCAGTCTTGGGGCTTGCGGGATATCTTGCCGGTGGATTTGTCAGCCTGCTACTGTTGACAAGAATTTTCATATCTGATAGAATTTAGCTTGAGTTCTAGTAAACCTACTTTAAAATCTGGTAAAAAGTAGGGAAAAATAGTTTATACCGAGTCCTTGACAAACCAGAGGGTATGTGATATACTGACTTTGCTCACACATACCTTATAAACGATCTTAATAATTAGCTTGTGAAAGAGCCATGGTTCTTTGAAAAGTTAATACGTCTGTCGAGAAAGGGATTAACAAGAAGGTTTGATGTCCTAAAGGCAGAAAGGGCAGACGGTGGATACCTAGGTAATCAGAGGCGATGAAGGACGTGGCTGGCTGCGATAAGCCTCGGGGAGCCGCCAAGCAGGCTTTGATCCGAGGATTTCCGAATGGGGCAACCTGCCTGGATGAAGTCCAGGTATCTGCTGCCCGAATTACAGTAAGGCGGCAGAGGCAAACCCGGGGAAGTGAAGCATCTTAGTACCCGGAGGAAAAGAAACCAAACGAGATTCCCCTAGTAGCGGCGAGCGAAGAGGGAGGAGCCCAAACTTGGCTAGCGTCAAGGCTGCATCCGTTGTTAACCAAGGGTTGTAAGTTTGATCCATCTTATCCATGCAGGGGTAAGGAAGAGAACTTGTATCTAGTCGAACGGCCAGCAAAGTCACTGGAAAGGGCGACCGGAGAAGGTGATAGTCCTGTAGGCAAAAGGTACAAGGAATCTTTGTGATCTTACTTGAGTAGCGTCGGGCACGTGAAATCCGGCGTGAAGCTGGGAGGCCCACCTTCCAAGGCTAAATACTCCTGATTGACCGATAGTGGACTAGTACCGTGAGGGAAAGGTGAAAAGAACCCCGGAAGGGGAGTGAAATAGAACTTAAAACCGTCTGCTTACAGACAGTGGGAGGAGAGCAGTGGTTCAATGTTCTGAAGTTCAACGTTCGAGGTTTTTTAACTTTGAACTGAGAACTTTGAACTACGAACTAGGCTTTCTGACCGCATGCCTTTTGCAGTATGAGCCGGTGAGTTACTCTATGTGGCGAGGTTAAGCGTAAAGCGTAGCCGCAGGGAAACCGAATGGTCTGAACAGGGCCAAAGTCATGTGGAGTAGACCCGAAGCCAGGCGATCTATCCGTGGCCAGGGTGAAGTCTGGGTAACACCAGGTGGAGGCCCGAACCCACCGAAGATGCAACTTCGGGGGAAGAGTTGCGGATAGCGGTGAAAAGCCAATCGAGCCTGGTTATAGCTGGTTCTCCCCGAAATAGCTTTAGGGCTAGCCTCCTAGTAATCAGTGGGGGGTAGAGCACTGGATGGATGAGGGCTAACCGATTCCAACCAAACTCCGAATACCTGCTGATGATCTAGGGGAGTCAGAACGCGGGGGATAAACTCCGCGCTCGAAAGGGAAACAACCCAGACCGCCAGCTAAGGCCCCCAAGTCCGGGCTAAGTGGTGAAGGTAGTTCCGTTGCTTAAACAGCTGGGAGGTTGGCTTAGAAGCAGCCATCCTTTAAAGAGTGCGTAATAGCTCACCAGTCTAGCGGTGGTGCGCCGAAGATTTAACGGGGCTTAAGCCCGGCGCCGAAGCTGCGGAAGGTTAGTAATCAGTCTTCAGCTTATAGCCTTTATGGTTTTTGGCTGATAACTGAGAGCTGATAACTAGCCTTGGTAGGGGAGCATTCCGCGGTAGGTCGAAGCCAGATTGCGAGGTCTGGTGGACGATGCGGAAGAGAGACTGCCGGCATGAGTAGCGAAATCTGAGTGAGAATCTTGGACACCGAATGCCTAAGGTTTCCTGGGCAACGCTTGTCGTCCCAGGGTTAGGCGGTCCTAAGCCCAACCCAAAAGGGGTAAGTGATGGACAGCCGGTTAATATTCCGGCCCCTCTCTCAAACGTTGGGACTTGTTCCCTGAAGCGAAGGGGTGACGCTTTTGGCAAGGCTTTGCATGCTGACGGACGCGCATGCCCAAGCGCCGAGTAAGCGGGTGTAGGCAAATCCGCACCTGCGATGAGCAAGGCGTGATGGGGAGGGCCTACGGGCCCGAAGAAAGCTAAGTCAGAAGCCAAGAAAAACCTCTAGCGAGTTTGTGAGAGACCGTACCGAAAACCGACACAGGTAGGCGAGGAGAGAATCCTTAGGTGTACGAGCTAACTCTGGCCAAGGAACTCGGCAAAATGGCCCCGTAAGTTCGCGAGAAGGGGTGCCACCTTCGGGTGGCCGCAGTGAACAGGCCTGGGCGACTGTTTATCAAAAACACAGGACCCTGCCAACTCGAAAGAGGATGTATAGGGTCTGAAGCCTGCCCACTGCCGGAAGGTCAAGGGGATGGGTGAGAGCTCTGAACTGAAGCCCCGGTGAAGGGCGGCGGTAACTATAACCGTCCTAAGGTAGCGAAGTTCCTTGTCGGGTAAGTTCCGACCCGCACGAAAGGCCTAACGACTTGGGCGCTGTCTTGGCCAGGGGCTCGGTGAAATTGAAGTGCAGGTGAAAATGCCTGCAACCCGCGGCAGGACGGAAAGACCCCGTGGAGCTTTACTGTAGCTTGGCATTGGGTCTTGACCTATATCGTGCAGGATAGGTGGGAGGCTGTGAACCGAAGGCGCTAGCTTTCGGGGAGCCACCCTTGAAATACCACCCTTTGTAGGTTGGGGTTCTAACCGGGCGTCCTTAATGGGGCGCTGGGACAGTGTCAAGTGGGCAGTTTGACTGGGGCGGTCGACTCCTAAATTGTAACGGAGTCGTGCAAAGGTCCCCTCAGGCTGGTCGGTGATCAGCCTACAGAGTGTAAGGGCAAAAGGGGGCTTAACTGCGAGACATACAAGTCGAGCAGATGCGAAAGCAGGCCCTAGTGACCCGCTGGTTCTTCGTGGTAGGGCCAGCGATCAACGGATAAAAGTTACCCCGGGGATAACAGGCTAGTCCCTCCCGAGAGTTCACATCGACGGAGGGGTTCGGCACCTCGATGTCGGCTCATCTCATCCTGGGGCTGAAGCAGGTCCCAAGGGTCTGGCTGTTCGCCAGTTAAAGAGGTACGCGAGCTGGGTTCAGACCGTCGTGAGACAGGTCGGTCCCTATCCGCCGTGGGCGTAGGAGACTTGAGGGGGTCTCTCCCTAGTACGAGAGGACCGGGAGGGCTGGATCGATGGTGAACCAGTTGTCCCGCCAGGGGCACCGCTGGGTAGCTAAGTCCAGACTAGATAAGGGCTGAAGGCATCTAAGCCCGAAGCTGACCCCAAGATAAGGTCTCCCTATCAGGTCCCTCCGAGACCAGGAGGTAGATAGGCCGCAGGTGTAAGCATCGTAAGGTGTTAAGCCGAGCGGTACTAATCGACCGATTGCCTTAATTTGGGCATCAAACCTTCTTGTTGCTTCCTTTCAGAGATTCAGGACCTGGGATTTAGATTCTAGGATTTAATAGGTTACTTTTAAGTTTTTCTAACCCCTAAATCCCGTATCCTAGCTTATTAATGGTGGCTAAATAGCGGAGGGGAAACACCCGTTCCCATCCCGAACACGGAAGTTAAGTCCTCCAGCGCCGATGGTACTCGGCTGGTGACGGCCGGGGAGAGTAGGACGCTGCCTACTACCTTATTAGTTTTCAGTTACCAGTAGTCAGTTATCAGCTTGAAAAAAACTTTATGTTTAAACCTGGTACCTGAAACCTAGTATCTGATACCTAAATCGCCTTCCTCGGTAGCTCAACGGCAGAGCGGCCGGCTGTTAACCGGTAGGTTGCTGGTTCGAATCCAGCCCGAGGAGCCAATGATTTGTCTCCTTCCGTTAAATACCTTTAATTTCACAAGCTGTCGAATATGAATATGCTTTGACCTAAATAAGCCCCAAAATCTAAAAAATTATATAATAAGAAATCATGGCTGATCTAACTTTTTTCGGTGGAGTAGGCGAGATAGGGGGCAACAAAATTCTGGTCCAAGATGAAGATACCAGAATATTCTTGGACTTTGGAAGAAGTTTCGGCAAGGAAAAACTTTATTACGAAGAGCCTTTTCTCACTCCCCGAGAAGAAAAACACCTCCTAAACTTAGGCCTTCTCCCACCCATAAAAGGACTTTACAAGGATTCAGAAGAGCCTCCTGTAAACGGAATTTTCATTTCCCACCCTCATCTGGATCATTGGGGATATACGTGTTATGTGGATAATCGAGTTCCTCTCTACTGTGGCGAAACGACCAAAAATATCATCTTAAACTACGAGTACGTTTCCTCATCCGGGCCCTCCAAGGATTACTACCTGGCCAACTTCACCAAGGACGGGAAAGATGTATTTAAGGAATTCAGAACCTTTAGGACCGGAGATAAGGTATCGATCGGTCCCTTAAGAATAGAGCCCGTACATGTAGATCACTCCATACCCGGTGCTTACGGATTTATAGTTCATACTTCCTCTGAAACAATTGCTTATACGGGAGATTTTAGGACCCACGGCCCCAAGTCCCGTATGACCGAGGATTTCATCAATAAGGCAACTCTAGCCAAGCCGGATATTCTTATAACCGAGGCTACCAATTTATCGCAGATTTCTATTTCCACTGAGGACCAGGTTAAAAATGAGCTAAAGTCGATGATAAAAGAGATAAATCCAAAGACTATCAT
Source organism: uncultured Thermotogae bacterium (assembly GCA_964443275.1). GTDB lineage: Bacteria > Bipolaricaulota > Bipolaricaulia > CAYUCE01 > CAYUCE01 > CAYUCE01. Next base: position 15,095 of record CAYUCE010000003.1, read on the forward strand.
TCCTATCCATACCGAAAGGCCGCTTCTTTTCAAGCGATTTGCCGCCGACCTAAAGAGCGAGATAAGGATACCGTTCCCGGGAGAAAAAATTTCTTCTCCCTAACCTAATTTGTAATTTCTTCCCCTTTTTAGGTAAGTATATAGCACTGTCTAAGGTCTATTTAAAATTTAATTTTATGATTAGAGTTTAGATAAAATTGACCTATTGGTGAAAAATGAACCCAATAAAATATTACAGCACAAATGATAAATCCAAGAGAGTCAGCTTTGAAACTGCGTTGCTGAACGGACAGCCGGAAGATTATGGCTTGTATATGGTCAAAAGATCAGACTTACCCACTCTGGACCCGGCACAAATTAAGGCTACGGAAGAGCAGTCTTATGCTCAAATTGCATTTCAGGTCTTGAATCCTTTCTTGGGTTCTGAAATTCCCCAACCTGAACTAAAATCCATACTGCAGGATGCTTATAGAGAAGATAAGATTACCACCCGGGTTGAGAGAGTAACCGGTAAAACCTATATTATGTGGTTAACCCGCGGTCCCACTTACTCCTTTAAGGATTATGCAGCCAGATTTTTCGGCCGGGTCTTAAATTACTTTTTGGACCGGCGAGGTTTAAGAAGAATTGTGATGGTAGCCACCAGCGGGGATACCGGGGGGGCGGTTGCCGATGCCCTGTACGACCTTGATAATGTGGATAATGTGGTTTTCTTTCCCACGGGTTCAATCAGCTCCGGCCAAAGAAAGCAGATGACCACCCTGGGCAAAAACATCTACACATTCGAAGTCAACGGTGATTTTGACATCTGTCAAGCCCTGGCTAAAAACATCTTAGGAGACAAGAAATACGCAAACGAAGTATTTAATGATCCGGATCGAATAACTTCGGCAAACTCCATAAGCTTGGGAAGATTGCTCCCCCAGATAGTGTACCCATTTTATGCATATTCCAGAGTGGCCGAAGATAGCACACCGATGATCGCCAGCATACCGTCCGGAAACTTTGGGGATATGATGGGCACCGTCTTGGCAAAAGGGATGGGACTTCCCATTTTTAAAATAATATGCGGGGTAAATGAAAACACGGAATTTCCCGATTTTCTTAAAAGCGGCGAATATAAGGTGCGGTCGACAAAGAGATCCCCTTCAACGGCGATGAATGTATCCCACCCCAGCAATTTAGCTAGACTTATCGACTTCTACGGTGGGCATATTTACGATGAGAGAGATCCGGTCAGCAAAAAAGTTATCAATCCTGGAGTAATCGATAAGATGCCTGATATGGAAGCTATGAGAAAAGATATTTACTCGGTGGGAGTTAGCAACCGTGAGCATTATATGACTATGAAAGAAGTTTTTGATACTCACGGAGTGATACTCGATCCCCATGGAGCGGTGGGCTGGAAGGCGCTGGAAATTTATAACTTCGGCAACCATGACCGGCCGGCGGTGGTTTATGAAACTGCCGATCCGGGCAAGTTCCCGGGTGATGTACAGAAGGCAATCGGGAAAAGGCCAGAAGTCCCCGAAAGGATGAAAAAGCAGGCTAATAAAAAAGAGCGAATTTACTCCATTGGAAATAGCCCGAAAGAAACCGACCAAGGTTTAAAGCTTACCGATTCTCAAGTCTCAGAAGCCAAGGCCAAAATTAAAGAATTGTTGTCCTAACTTTAAACGAATTCCGCAACTTTTTGTAAAAAGCCAGTCCGGCTTATACCAGCCAAAATTAAACTTTGTCAAACAAAAGTTTTCTCAAAAGGCACAGAGAGGAATATACGGGAGAACACCGGTTAGGTGATGCCGGCCAACTGTTCTTTTTCTTGCTATTTATAGCCGTATGGATAGGTGATTCTTTCTTTTTTAAATTCACTACCTTCCCCAATCAATTCTTTCCACAATATATTCGTATACCGCTTGCCTTGCTTTTGCTAATTTTATCCGGTTATATGGCCAAAACCGGGCTTAGCATCGTATTTGGTGAGAGAAGGGATGAACTTCAGGTTATCAGAGAGGGTGTGTTCGGCGTAGTTCGCCATCCTATTTATCTAAGTGAGATAATTTTGTATCTGGGTTTCTTGCTTATTAGTGTCTCGCTTGCTGCCACTATTGTATGGATATTTGCCATCTGCTTTTTGCATTATATTTCCAGGCATGAAGAAAAGCTGCTTATAGATCAGTTCGGTGAGGAATATAGGCAGTATATGCAGAAAGTACCCATGTGGGTTCCTCGTATTAGAAAGAGTAGAAAGCCTGATTGAGTACGAAGTCGACTTTGAGCAGATATTTGGTCATTATTGAATAGTTTTAAATCATCCCGTACAGGTGTAGAAGCATGGAGTTAATTACGGTTCCGTTGACTCTTAGTTATGCTAAATTTCGATACTCGATATTTGAAATGCCCCCGTTTACCCTAAGACGGTACGAACTATGCAATAACAAATGCTTAAAATCATTCTCACAGTAACAATTGTAGCGATCGTCGTGGGAAGCGGAGTATGCTTTTGGCCGGCTCCACAAACCGCTCAGCTTGCAAGGACACCGGCAGAGCAGAGTAAACAAAACACTATTACTCCTAAGAAAGAAGAGATAACAACTTTAACCATCCTTGTCCCCAAAAGTATCGAGGAGTACGAGAAGGCCATGACAGAGTGTGTACAAACAGGTAAGGGAAGCGATCCTGCTGAGACGATGCTATTTATTAAAAAGCAAGTAACCGTTCAAAAACCTATAGATGATATTGTTAAGGCAAGTGCGGAGGCTGCTGCTGGGGTAATAACAACTGGCGGAGGTCCCTCACAAGCGTCCGTTGTTTACTTAAAAATTAAAAATAAAACGGCATATATCCTGCTGAACATAGATGTTGATGGTTGGGCGGGCGTTTCGGTAAGCCTTGCCAAAATACATCCTATTGTTGAAAAAACACTTCTTGAATTTCCGGAGGTTGATAAAGTTGTGTTTGGGGTTGCACCCGGAGATAATAGAGAAAATATCACTGAATAAAGGCTAAGGATATGTAAATGAATTGTAAGCTATGGTTAAAAAATTTGAATAAATGGGTGAAAAGCTAAAATTGGGCTTAGAAAGGCCTTAACGAGGTGTTTACAATGAAGACTTTAATAGTCTATGACTCAAAATACGGGAACACGGAGAAAATTGCGAAATCTACCGGTGACGCCATCACCGGTGATGTCAAAGTGCTCCGAGCCGATGAAGTAAATCTATCTGAATTGGAATCCATTGACCTTCTCATCGTCGGTTCCCCGACTCATGGTTTCAGAGCCTCAAAGCCGGCACAAAAATTTTTGGACTCCATTCCACGTAACGCTCTTAAGGGTATTGATGTAGCAGCCTTTGATACCAGGATGCCAGCCAGTGAAGTGGCAATGGGACTGCGTTTACTTATGAAAATCGGCGGCTATGCCGCCCCGCGCATAGCAGGGGCACTTGAGAAAAAGGGTGGTAACCTGGCAATACCTCCCGAAGGCTTCTTGGTCAAAGGCAGAGAAGGTCCGTTAAAAAAGGGGGTCAAAGTACGATAACGAAACCGATAAGAGACAGTTTTTTTAAAATAGCGCGTAAAGAGAAGTAATTTGGATGGAAAGTTGACTATATAAAAAAAAGAGGAGAAATTCGGTGAACGAATCAACCGCTGAGAAAGCAAAATACGGGAATTGGATTCCTACAAGACTTATTCTCATCCCAGGTGTGTTAACCCTTCTTTTTGCAGGCTTTTCTTTTCTGGTTCCCACCCTGGCTGTTGTCGCGGTTATATTCTTCCTAGGTTTTCTCTACTTTGTATATGCGCGATATTTGTTCTCACCGAGGGGAAGGAATATCCAGGACAGGGTGCAAGACCTAGTGATACATCATATGGGGGATTGGGACGGTACAGGGAAGGTACTCGATATTGGCTGTGGAAGTGGCTCTTTGACCATTCAAATAGCTAAGAGATATCCTCAGGCTGAAGTCACTGGCATAGATCAATGGGGTAAAGGATGGGGGTATTCGAAAAGTGTCTGTGAGAGGAATGCGAAAATAGAAGGGGTAGCGGGACAGATCTCCTTTCAGAGAGCAAGTGCTTCCTCATTGCCGTTTGATGACGAGGCTTTTGATATGGTGACTGGATATGATAAATGGATTTAACCTCACTATATAGGTGCGACAAAGTTCCGTAGGAAAGGGGGCTGTTGAAATAACCTCGCTCGGGGTTATCTCAAGGGGATTATGGAGGCGGTGACTCTTGTCTAAGCAAAAGTCGCCGCCTTTCACTCTATATTAAAAGTGTTACCAGAATCCAGAGAGTCTACGAACTTTAGCCATCATAAAAATTACCGGAAGTGCTACATGCCCTAATTTTATCGAGATCATGGGTATTAGTGGAAATCAATTCTGTTAGTGAGTGGGCTTGCCCTACCGAATGCTATAACGCGCACCTTTTTAGAAATTCGAAATAGTAATTCATAGGAGGAATCATTCTTTTAGACTCCATGCCTACTTGAATAGCTTGCTTTTTCACCCTTTGCCCACTACTATAAAACTGAAGAAAAAAATAGTAAGTAAAAATATTTACTTCTGTAAGGTTTCAATACTTCATCAAAAGAGGAAATAGACATGGGAAAATCGCGAGGGAGAAATTCTGAGATCGGTAAATTTGAAGATAGATATTTACGAGATCTCCCGGTCAAAGCCGCCATTTTAGATGAAGAATTAAACATCCTTTATATGAACAAGAGATTGGAAGATCGGGTGGGCAAAGACGCCCTGGGGGAAAAATGTTATCTTGCCTATACAGACGATCCTAAGAAGTGTGAGAACTGTCCATTAATAGAATCAATCCCTCTCAACGAGTCTCGAAGTATCGTATGTGAAGGGGCACTAGGGGGCAAAATCGTAAAATTCAGGCATAAAGCTATTGAAGTAGGAAAGAAACGAGTGATTTTGGAAGTTATGGAGGACATCACTCCGCAAATCGCAGCGGAAAGACAGTTTCAACAAGCACATCGGGCGCTTAGGTTGCTCAGTCAGTGTAACCAAATTTTGGTGAGAGCTGAAGATGAGAGTGAGCTGCTGGAGGAAATATGTGAAGCAATAGTTAATGTTGGGGGTTACTGCCTCACCTGGGTGGGATTTGCAGAGGATAAAGATGAAAAGATTGTACGGCCGGTGGCCCAGAGAGGGTTTGAAGATGGTTACTTAGAGAACATAAAGATTACTTGGGATGATACAAAGGAAGGTAGGGGTCCTACCGGCACGGCAATCAGAAAAGCTGAACCATCTATAGCCAGAAATATACTTACCGATCCCAACTTTGAGCCTTGGCGGGAAGAAGCGGTTAAAAGGGGGTATGCATCATCCATTGCACTTCCCCTAATAGATGATAATGAGGTTCTGGGGGCTTTGAATATCTACTCATCCCAATCGGACGCTTTTGCCAGCGATGAAGAAGATCTACTGATGGAGCTGGCGGATGATCTGGCTTACGGGCTAAAAGCTATCCGGACTAGAAAAGAAAGAAAAAAAGCTATAAGAAAATTAAGAAAACTCTCCCACCGATTAGTTGATATTCAAGAAACGGAAAGAAAACGTATATCCCGAGAACTACATGACGAACTGGGGCAAGCTCTCACCGCCATAAGCGTAGACTTGGCCTTAATTAAGAAAAAACTGCCTTTGGATGATTTTCCCACCGTAAATACCAGAATAAGAGAGCTTGAGGATCTAGTTGATCAAACAGATGAACAGGTGCGGGATTTTGCTTCTAATTTACGTCCTCCCATGCTGGATGACATGGATTTAATTGCTGCCTTGAAGTTTTATTTAGGCAAATGCGAGAAAAAATATGGGGTTAACGTTCAATTTGAGGCGCATTTGGATGGTAGATTCAATCAGAATTTGGAAATCACCTTATTTCGGGCAGTTCAAGAGAGTCTTACCAACGCAGTTCGCCATGGGAAAGCCGATAAGATCTTGGTCGATTTGCGGGGTAAAACAGATTATATAAAGTTGGAGATAGAGGATAACGGCAAAGGCTTCGATGTACAAGAAGTTCAAAACAATAAGGGTGAGGAAAAAGGAATAGGCTTGATGGGAATGCGGGAGAGGATCAACCTCTTAGATGGTGACTTTCAAGTTCAATCAAGCCCGGGAAAAGGGACCAGGATTTCAGTAGCTATACCCATAAGTGAGGGAAGGAAGATTGATTAAAGTTATTCTAGCTGATGATCATGTGGTAGTGAGAAAGGGGTTGGCCACCCTTATTGAATCCGAGATGGATATTGAGGTAATAGGAGAGGTCAGTGACGGAAAGGAAGCTATTGAGCTTACCAGAGAAGCTAAGCCGGATGTGGTGATTATGGATATTTCGATGCCCAACTTAAACGGTCTGGAAGCCACCCGCAGGATAAAAAGTGAAATGCCGGAGGTAAGAGTCTTAGCCCTTACTGTTCACTCCGATGATGAGTATATTTTTCGAATTCTGCGGGCGGGAGCCTCGGGATATTTATTGAAAAAAACTGCTCCTGATGAACTAATCTCTGCCATTCGTACCTTGCATGGAGGAGGAGCTTATTTAGGATCATCCATTTCCGAGTCGGTGGTACAAGCATTCCGAGAACGTCCTTCGCCCTGGGAAGCGGAAAGTAAATACGACGAACTTACGGATAGGGAAAGAGAGATCTTACAGTTAATTGCCGAGGGAAACACCACCAAGGATATCGCGGAAAAACTTTATATAAGTACTAATACTGTCTCTACGCACCGGAAGAACCTGATGGAAAAGTTAGGTATTCATTCTATAGCCGGACTCACTCAATATGCTATTCAAAAGGGATTAGTAGAGGTAGAAGCTACTGAGGAGTGAATAACGGGGCCAACCTTTATTGAAGTGTACCCCACTGGTCAAGAAAAATCCCACCGTCTTTAATCACTATTATTATCATCATAAATCACCTGTTTTGGTGATATTCACATTCTCATGTTTGCTTTATCATTGGCATAGTGAAGCATAATTTTAGTATGGAAAGTGACCTTTCAAAATTAGTGCCTGTATTCGGTGGAATTTAAAATAGTGATTAGATGAAATTAAATATACCATTTAAAATGCTTGCCGCAATTTCTTCTAAGGCCTTACTGGCAGCTATCATTTTATCAAAAACCCAGGTGGGTAGCCCCTTGAGCTGGACGGGAAGGGCTAGTCAATATTTAGGGATGATATATTTAATTCCTGCCTTGCTGAGTCTTCGAAATAGGAGTTTTAATGTAGAAGAAAGCTTGACCAGCTTTTTCCAAGCTTCGGAAGTAAGGTATAGAGATCTTATTGAGACCTCTAGCGATGCCATAATTTCTGCCGATCAAGAGGGAAATATATTGATGTGCAACTGGGCAGCGGAAGAGATGTTTGGTTATCAAAGGGACGAGATAGTGGGAAAATCAGTTCTAGAGACCATTTTCCCTTCAAAAAAAGTTGCTGACAAGGATGGAAATTTGAGGGAGCTTCTCCAAAAAGAGAGTGGGATAACCGCTGATACAATACAAAAATTAAGTGCTCAGAAAAAGGACGGGGCTACCTTTCCGGTGACCATTTCTATCTCCCCTACTAAAATTGGTGATGGTTGGGGTAGCATATGGGTGGTAAGGGATATTAGCGAACAGGTAGAATTAAACGAGCTGACCCAGAGACTGTGGAGAAAGCAAGAAATGGAGAGAAAAGACGTGGCCCAAGCTCTTCACCATCAATTGGTACAGGATTTGAACGCCTTAACCCTTGGTTTAGCAAATGTCAAACAGGAAATTCCCGATCAAATGCCTGCTTCAATCAACCGAAAATTGGAATACATAGCTTCTATTGTAAATCGGGTTGAAGAACAAATTAAAGGCTTAACCTGGGGGCTTAGACCCCCGATGTTGGATGAGTTAGGATTAGTGCCCACCCTGAAATCGTACTTTAAGTACTTTGAGAGCAAAAATGATATTGATATTCATCTGGAGGCTGGAGATTTTCCGGCTGGGCTGAATCCAGAAATAGGGGTTACTCTATATAGAGTGATTCAAGAAGCCTTAGCAAACTCAGTCGACCACGGGAAAGCTAAAAAAGCCACCGTTACACTCCAGAGAAGGGATAAAAATATTTTTCTCACTATTCAAGATAATGGAGTAGGATTTGAACTTAGAGAACTTCAAAAAAAGAAAGATACCAAAAGCAAAGTTGGGATTTTAAATATGCGAAAAAGGGTAGAAGCCTTTAATGGTGACTTTAAAATCCATGGTAAGCCTGATAAAGGAACAAAGATTAAAATAAAAATCCCTCTCAAAGAAGCACTTAACCTAGATGAAGAGGGGAATCGGTAAAACCTTCTTTTCATAGCTGTCAACTAGCTTCTGTCTAACTTCGAAATAAAAAATACCAATTATCATTCCGGTAATTCACCAATTATAACTATTCAAATAAATTGTCCAATGGGTTATTTTTATTTTGATGAGAGTTATCAAAAAAATGAGGAGAAAAAGATAATCAAATAACTGTGCTAAGATAAGGAGGGGGAAATGGCAACAACTCTGGCCTCACAAGATACGGTTAGTAAATTAGCATCAATACTGAATCAGTTAAAATTAGGAAATAAAGATACCTGCATAAAAAGGAAGGTGGCCGATTATTTAGAACACATCACCGAGGAGGAGCTTTCGTGGGTAATAGATGAACTTGTACATAATGGACTGGGTCTGTCTAGCTTACAGAGATTTTGTGATATACACTCGGAACTCACTGCTTCTGCCCATCGAGTGGAGGGGGTAGAACTACAAAAAGATCATCCATTGGAGACTTTCCTCGAGGAACATGAAAAGATTCTGGACCAGTTAGATCTTTTAGCATTGATTTCAGAGCAAATTAGCCAAGCTGACAGTTATCAAGAAGCACGAGAAGAAATGGAAAGAATTGGAGAAGTTGTAAATCACCTACTAGAAATAGGAAAGCACTTTGCCCGAGAGGAATTAATTCTCTTTCCCCGATTCCTAAAGGCTGATTTGCCTGATCCATCGCCAATCCTAGAATTTGAACATGAAAGGGCTAGGAAATTTATAGAGCGTTTGGTTGATTTAACGCAGGAAGCTTTTGGTATAAACTTTCCAGTTTTTTCGAAATTATTACTTAAGTTATCCGATCAATTGATAACTTTACTGAAAAGGCATATATATAGTGAAAACAGCATATTTTACCCGCTGGCCGCAGTTGCGGTGCCAACTGGCAATTGGGAGGAAGTGAAAAGGTTACGGGGAAGCTCCTAGAACCTCCGAACTTTCTGCCGCCATCTTGCATGAAGAGACAGAGCATGAAGCTTGGTTTGAGGAGCTTCTTACCGGAATTTAAAAAATCACCTATTTTGCTGATTGAGGTTTTCCACTATCAGCCATATATTTAAATTACACTGTGAAAGAGAAAAGAGGGTGTAATTTATAAAGTTTAGTAATTCTCATACTGATAATCTAAATAAAAGCATAGTCCAAGAGAGGTGATAGCAGATGACTAACTCTGAGTTCGCTCAGTTAAAAGTTGGAGACAAACTTAAGATAAGTCCCGATTTTCTAAAGCAAAAAGTCGGTTCTGAAACTAATTTTAAGGTAAAGAAGGTTGACAAGAGTGGATTGTATATCGATAACGGCTCCACCTCCCTTCGTATAGATCCACATGATAGGTGGTTTATAGAAAAACCCAATGGCTAAGTTTGCGGTATCGCTAACTAAAAGTAGGGGAGGGGGATGGAAAAATATGCAAATCATGCCCATTCTCCTCTCTATTCTGGGACATCCGATAAGGGTTCGGCGAGTCGGTAAGAAGTGTTTGCATTGGAAGTAAACTTTCAAATTATATCCTACAGCATGGATGGCGATATCTATCGGATGACTGAGATTGCTAGAAGATTAAAAATCGGTAAGATGGAAGATACTTAAAATAATTAAAGCCTTTATCCGGAGGTGTGTATGATGCTAGAAGGCAAAAAAGTTGTTTTGTTAGTTGATCAGGGATATGAGGATCTGGAATGCTGGTATCCAAAAATTAGACTAGAAGAGGAGGGGGCTAAAGTTACGGTTTGCAGTAAGAAGGAGGGCACCTATCAAAGTAAACATGGTTACCCTATCGAGGTGGAGAAGAAGGCTTCGGATTTGAATCCGGATGATTATGACGGGGTAATAATTCCCGGAGGAAGAGGCTCTCCGGATAGATTGAGAACTTCCCAAGCTGTCACCGATTTTGTAAAAGAGATAGATGAACAAGGTAAAGTAGTTGCCGCTATATGCCATGCCGGATGGGTGCCCATTTCCGCTGGGATAATAGAAGGTAGGTCCATGACCTGTTATCACTCCATTAAGGATGATGTTATAAATGCGGGAGCGGACTACAAAGACCAATCGGTAGTAGTGGACGGGAACCTGATCTCTTCTCGCCATCCCGGAGATCTTCCCGATTTTTGTCGAGTCATAATCGATAAACTTTCTTCATAGCTTGAGGTAAATAAGGTAAGCAACAGAAATTTGGTATATTTACCAAAGACATTTTGATACTTTTGAGAGGAGGTTTAATTATGCCTATAAGAAAAGCATCTGCAGTATGGAGTGGAGCACTCAAAGGTGGTAAGGGGTCGGTTAAATTAGGTAGTGGTGCTTTTGAAGGAGTCTATTCTTTTGCTTCTCGATTTGAAGAAGGTGAAGGTACAAACCCGGAAGAACTAATCGGTGCCGCCCATGCGGGTTGTTTCTCTATGGCTTTGGCCCACGAATTGGCTGAAGCCGGCTATTCTCCTAAGCGGGTGGCAACCGAAGCCAAAGTTAATTTGGTCAAAACTGACGGCGGCTTTGAAATCTCGGGAGTTACCTTGGAAACAGAAGCCGAGGTTGGGGGAATAGAAAAAGAAACCTTTCTTAAACAGGCCGAAAGTGCCAAGAATAATTGTCCGGTCTCCAAGGCCCTGGCGGGAGTGGAAATTAGCTTACAAGCCAAGTTAATTGATTAAAGCTGGTGGGTACTTACTGAAGAAGGAAGGTAACTAAATAGCGAGAGCATATTTAAAAAGAGGAGTGATATGAAAATGCCGAAAGAAACATTAGAGATTCTTCCCGGGCTACACTGGGTGGGAGTAAAAGACTGGGATCGACGGATGTTCGATCGACTGATACCTTTACCCAAGGGCACCTCTTACAACGCCTATCTTATCCAAGGGGAAGGGTCAACAACTCTTATTGACAGCGTTAACCCTGGTTTTGAGGATGATCTGGAAAAAAAGATTAGCCAACTCACAAACATTAAAGAAATAGATTATATAGTGATGAACCATGCGGAGCCCGATCATGCACACGCAATTCCTTATTTGCTTTCGAGGTGTGGGAGGGCGAAAGTTTTGACTTCCAAAATGGGCAAAAAGATGGCCATCTCTCAGCATCATATTCCAGAAGATCGTATACAAATAGTTTCGGATCAAGAAACAATAGACCTAGGTGGGAAAACTTTGAGATTTATTGACGCTCCCTGGCTTCACTGGCCGGAGACCATGTTTACCTTCTACCAAGAAAGGGGAATTCTTTTTCCTTGTGATTTTTTCGGCTGCCATTTGGCCACTAGCAAGTTCTTCGATCAGGAAATCGGGGAACAATTAGCAAACTATGCCAAGAGCTATTTTGGAGAAATTATGATGCCCTTTAGAAAAAGAGCTAGAAGAGCTTTGGATAAGCTGGATGAATTAGAATCCTCAGTTGGCAAACTCAAGATGATAGCTCCCAGCCACGGTCCCATATATAAGAATCCCTCTATCATTATAAACTTATACCGCAAATGGACAGATGGTCAGGTGGAGAAAAAAGTGCTAATTCCTTATGTTTCTATGTGGGGAAGTACCGAAAGGATGGCTAAAGTGTTAATAGAGACCATCGCCACCCAGGGTGTAGAAGTGATCCCTTTTAACTTATCCACTGGAGACTTGGGTGATTTAGCTGCTGAGTTAGTGGATAGCGCAGGGATAATCTTAGGCACTCCTACTATGTTAGGAGGGGCACATCCGCTAATTCATAATATCGCTTATGTAGCCAAGAAACTTAATCCTCCTGTTCGTTACTTTGGTATAATAGAATCTCACGGCTGGGCTCCTACCGCGGTAAAGCAACTTACAGGTATGCTCGAAGATTTGGATGCAGAGTTAGTAGGAGCGGTAGAGATCCTCGGGTCTCCTACGGAAGATGATTTAAGCGAAGTAGTTGAATTTGGAAAGAAATTTGCAGAAAAAATTAGCGCACTCTAGGTTGAGACCCTAGTTAAAAGACACTTACTACCATAGGATTAATATCCTCACAGGTGATCAGTAAATCGGATGAGGGAAGCCCAACCCCCTAATTTATTCACCCGATTCCATGGGGTATCCGGCTTTTTGCCAATCAGCCTTCCCCTCCACGTAGTCCAAAATATTCTTAAAGCCCATTGTCTTCAGCTTTTTGGCTGCTTTTGGGCTAGCTTGACACTCCTTATCGGCGCAGTAGACTACGATTTCTTGCTCTGGATCAAAGCGCTTTTTTGCCCGGTGGCCAATTTTTTCCAGAGGAATGTTTATCGCTCCCTTGATATGGGCTTTCTTGTAAGCATCTGGTCCCAGAACTTCGATTAATACAAAATCGTCTCCCCGATCCATCTTTTTCTTAAGCTCTGTGCGATCGATTGATTTAGCCATTAATAAATATCCTATTTTAATTTCATGTGCCTGGATAAGTTTACTTCCTAATTTGATCTATCTTGGCGGCCATTATGAAGTCATTTTCATGAAGCCCGTCAATGGCGTGAGTGTATAGTTCCAATGTGACTTGGTTATAGTAAATGTGGATATTCGGGTGGTGGCCTTCGTTTTGGGCAACTTCAGCTACCTGGTTTACAAAATCCATAGCCTCCTTGAAACCATTAAACTCAAACTTTCGCTTGATTTGATAGGTTCCATCTTCAACCAGCTCCCATTGAGGCACTTCTTCCATATATTCTTGAGCTTTCTGTTTAGTTAACGGGGGAATCCCACCTTCGCACGGAACACATTTCTTCTGGGATAGTTCGCTCAAAGCTTCCCTCCTTCCCAAATTGGGATATACTTTTATTTGTGGGCAATTCCTCTTATCTTTCCGGATGTAAATATCGCAATCCCGACGCGGGTCAATGACCACCGCCTCGTTTTTATCGCCTATTAAATAAGAATAATGAGCAAGTCCTTTCGATTCGATACGTTCAAATAGCATGTCCCCTCCTTTATCTAATGATAAGAGCTCAAAAATAACCCGGTACTTTTTTTTGAAAATACAATCTAACGCGGTTTCTTACCGGTAACGGTTGGATTGTCCGGATGAGAACTCCATTCGGTAAACGAACCTTCATAGATTTTAACCTTCGGATAGCCCAGATACCATTTGAAAAGTATGAATTCGTTAGTTGCTTCTCGACCGGTTCCACAAGAGCAAATAATGGTCTTATCCTGGGTAATATTGTGTTTATTTAAGATGTCCTCAATTTCAGGGTCCGATTTAAGCAGGCGTTTGTTATCACCGTCCATTAAACTGGCCCAAGGAAGGTTAACTGCACCCGGGATGTGACCCGGCTTCATCCAGGGACCTTGACCTTCATAAACTTTGGGTGGACGGGCATCAAGTAAGATGACTTCATCCTGATCTTTTATCTGGTTGAACTTTTCATATTGGACGAAGTAACCGTTCTGTATCTCCACCGAGAAATTGGAACTTTCTATTTGAGGAAACTCCTTGGTAAGTGGCTTGTTCTCCTTTTTCCATTTATCCAATCCCCCATCCAGAACGTATATATTGTGATGTCCAAAGCGAGCCAAGGTGTAGGCTACCATGGTTTGCTCTAAACCGTCTCCCCAGCCCTTGAAGGCCCCCGTACCGGTATATAAAGCTACCGGCACCTCCGGTTTTAGACCTACCCGACTAAAAACAGCCTCAATCGATTGGGAAGGTACATATTGGGCAGGCAGCCCTTTTTGTGGAACCCTAAGTAAACCTTCGTTTAGGTATACAGCCCCCGGTATATGTTCAGCAATGTAATCGTGGACATTGGGCTGTGAATCGAGGATCATCAAATTTTCTTCATTAAGATGTTCTTCCAACCAATCTGTGGACACCCACTTTACTTTTCCCTCTCCGTAAGGATATTTCTTGTTCATTTTATTCCCCCTTTATAGAGATTTTGATATTGTAACTACCTTTTGATAGCAAATAGTAACAAGATAGTCGTTTTTTGCGTAGACAAATTTGCCCGCTGCTCACAGTGGAAAAATCATATAACGAGATTTTCTTTTTACTTAGGTCTGTAGCTGATTTTTTAGTTTAACCACTACATAAAAGTTTCCTTTAAGGCTTTAAAATCTATACCCTCCCATTTCCTCCTATCTATTTCCTTCTTTACTATAGGGCCATTCTTAAGTGCTGGGACCTGCTCTTCGTAGGTCGGCCTTTTGATCTGGTAAATAACCCCGATTGGGATTCTTTCCCCCCATTCTTTCCCTTTTTCATAGGCGGCAGTTTCATCGGAGAAATCATAATCCTCCTGACCTAATTTATACACCCTCTCATTATAAAATTGGTAGGAAAATTCAGGGTTATAAGTCACACAAGGTTGAAATACGTCAACTAAGGAATACCCCTTATGCTCAATTGCTTTGACGAATATTTGGGTAAGATGAGGAACATCTCCAGAGTAAGCTCTGGCAATAAAGGTTGCTCCACAGGACAAAGCTACCGTTATTGGATTAAGAGGCGGTTCGATGGTTCCGGTCGGCGAAGTGGTGGTAATGAACCCTTTGCTGCTGGTGGGTGAATACTGACCTTTGGTTAGCCCATATACCCGGTTGTTCTCTACAATATGCGTAATATCTATATTTCTCCGGCAGGCATGAATAAAATGATTTCCGCCAATTCCGTAGCTGTCACCATCCCCAGCAGTCACCATAATGTTCAAATCTGGGTTGGCGAGTTTGGCTCCGGTTGCCGCTGCCACCGGACGGCCATGAATAGTATGCATCCCGTTTATATTCATGTAATGAGGTAGTTTACTGCCACAACCTATTCCGGTAAATATGACTGATTTAGAAGGCTTAAGACCCAACTTCACTAGGGCCTGCTTTACAGAACCCAAAATAGCAAAGTCCCCACATCCCGGACACCACGTTGGGGATACCGGATACTGATAATCGGCAATGGATACTTCTTTATCTGACATCTTAATTTACCCCCTCAAGATTTTCGAGATTTTCTAAGATATAGTTCGGGCTTAGAGGCCGGCCATCGTATTTAGAAATCATGTAATCTACCTGTTTGCCAGTACGTTGTCTTATCAATTGTGCTAGCTGGCCAGTGGCATTACCTTCTATCATAACTGTATTTTTTGCGTTTTCGATTATCTGGGCTACCCGTTCCTCAGGAAGAGGCCAAGCTTGCGGGAAATGATAGTGGTTGGCTGACTTTCCATTGTCATTTAGCGAATCTGCAGCCTCTCGTATGGCTCCATAAGAGGAACCCCAACCTAAGAAGGTTATTTCTGCATTTTCCGGGCCGTAAAGCTTCGGTTTTATGGCTTCTTTGCGGGCACCTTTCAGCTTCTTCAATCTTTTCTGGACCATCTTGCTTCTTATTACCGGATCCTCGGTTATCTCCCCCTTTTCGTTGTGTTCATTACCAGTAGTTTTGTACACTGCCTTTTGGTGTCCAGGCACCGCCCGAGGTGAAATGCCGGAATCGGTAAACTGATGCCTTTTGTACTCCCCCTCAAGGGTGTCCAAATCTTCTTCGGTAAGAAACTCACCCCGGTCGATGGCCGCTCCTTCCATGTCAATATCTCCCGGATCAACCACTCTAACCGAGTTAGCTAGATGCTGGTCAGCTAACACTATGACCGGGGTCTGATATTTTTCAGCCAGGTTAAAAGCTTCGACCCCGGCCCGGAAATATTCCTCCGGAGTTCCCGGAGTTAGCACTATCCGTGGGAATTCTCCTTGAGAGGCATAAATTACAAATAGCAAATCACCCTGTTCTGTCCGGGTGGGAAGACCTGTGCTAGGCCCCGGTCTTTGTACTTCAGCTATTACTATCGGTGTCTCGGTCATCCCGGCCAGACCTAGAGCCTCTACCATCAAGGAGAATCCTCCTCCAGAGGTAGAACACATGGACCTAGCTCCGACAAAAGAAGCTCCTATAGCCATACAAACGGCAGCCAGCTCACTTTCCGTCTGCTTGTTAATTATTCCATATTCCTTGGCATAGCTACTTAACCCTTCGAAAATTGAAGTTGAAGGGGTCATGGGGTAAGCGGAGATAAAATTGCAGCCAGAAGAAATTGCCCCCAATACAAAAGCCTGATTGCCATCCAATACCATACGCCTGGGGGCGTCTTTAACCGGTTTTAGATTATACTCAAATTTAGTGTCCAGGGTCTGAGCATACTCATAACCCGCCTTGGCCACCTGTAAATTATTTTTTACTACCTGATCGCCTTTTACCTTAAAATTCTCTTCGATTATCTCACCGATATAGTCAAGATCAAAATTGGTAAGACCGGCCGCCACCCCGATGCTTGCCGTATTAGCCATAACCTTGGCTCCACCTTCTTCTTTTGCAATTTTTGTTAAAGGCACGGGAAAGGGTATAATATCACGATTTTCTAGCTTGTCCTGATCATAACCGAAATCCTCATCATATATTATTCCTCCCCCTTCTACTAAATCATCCAAGTGATGGTCGATAGAATCGGGAGTCAAAGCAATTAATAGATCCGCTTCTCCAAGGTGGGTGTAAATCTGTTCGTCTTTTATCCTGATTTCAAAGAAATTATGACCTCCCCTAATCTGAGAACGATAATCCTCTCTTCCAAACATAAACAGGCCGCTTCGCCCTAAAGCTTTACAGAGTCCCAGGCCGGTTGACTGTATACCTTGCCCCGCATCTCCTCCCAGTATTAAGGTCATATCATTTGTTTTCATATAAACCCCTTTTTCACATATTTTTTAAAAATAGAATATCGAGCGATATAAATAAATTACCGGTGAATCTACACTTTTACTCCCACCCGGGGATTATACTGAGGAAGCTTTGCCGCCTCGCACCTTTGTGGAGTGTCTTCCTTCATACACCGGCTTCCTATGGTATTTACCAGCTTAAAATGTTCACAGTTGGGGATCCCCCTGATTAACCTTACCTTACTCTGGCTTATTTTACACTCAGCTTCTTCACAAGCTATGGGAATACTCTTCAAACTTTTGCCGCAAATCTCACATTTTGATAAATTCTGGTCCGCGTAATAAATTCGCCCACATTCAGAACATCTAAACTTCATCTTTCCTCCCTCCCGTTTATTTTTAGTTAATAATAAGGGGCACCTTTTGACTTAGATGCCCCCTTTATCTCTAACTCTTTTTGTCAGGTTTTATCAGGTAACACTGATTTTCTTCTCTGTCTCCCACAGACCATGCAGATTACACTTTGCCCGTCCTCTAAGTGGGTGCCCGTGGTCTAACATTACCGTAGTTTTCATAACGTAATGACTTCTCTCCGGTGATAAATCCAGGCGAGCTAGGAAAGTGTCGCCGCTATAAAGCTCCATCCACTCTATGAAATGGCCAATTTCGTTTGGATGCTCCATATATTCACCCACTTTAACAGTAACCTCAAAGGGCTCTCCTTCTTTGACTGAGTCCGGAGCATCAATTATCACTGTGTGCTTTTTTTCCAGGGCGGACATTTCTTCCGGATCCCAACTTTCCGGTTTGTTTATTCCACAGAACAGGTCTTCCTCACAGGTTTTTTCTGTCATTTTACCCCCTTTCATTAAGGTTAAGAAAAATTGATTTACTCTTTGAGTAGATTTTCGAAGGTGTCTTCGTGTTCTATCTCCTCATCCAGGATATGTCTTATCAGATGAAATGTGGAAGGTCCCTTATAGTAAGGGCCGATTTGTTTAAGAATTTTATTGTAAACGTCGATAGCACACCGTTCACCCTCAATGACCGCCTCAACAATTCCATTCAAATCCCCCGGGTCTTCGGGTAGATTAACTCGGGGGCAATTAGCCTGGTTTTCTATATCACTCCAGGTTCTAATCGGCTGATCACCTAAAAACAAGATACGTTCGGCCAGTTCTTCGGCGTGCTCCAGTTCTTCTTCCGCTATCCTTTCCAGCTCTCTTGCCACCATAGGAGAACTCCTCCCCTCGGCAATTTGAGCCCCTAGCCAATAATAATGGTAGGCGATCCATTCATCTGCATATGCCTTTTTTAGGCTGGCGAGTAACTGATCAACATCCACACCACTGACTATTTCTCGCGCTTTTTTGCCCATTTTGACCCCCTTTCTTTTTGAAGTAATAGAGTATTTGCTCAATAGATCAGAAACTTAAGGAGCGATGGTCTGGCCACTCTCCTGATCTATAAGTTCTATGGCCAGCATCGGACATCCATTGGCCGCCTGCTGGGCCGCTTCCTTATCCGATTCCTCCACATCTATGGTTTGAATCTTATCCTCTTCCGATTCTCCGACCAAAGCCGCTTTGCCCCCAAATGGTCCCGAACCCTCTTCTTTGAAATGGTCCGGATCAACGGCTGTACAGACAAAATTACTTTGACAAGCTTCTCTGTCCAATTTTAGTTGATACTTGGCCATGGTACCTCCTCTAGTCAACTTAAAGGTTTTTGTGTGTAGCTTGAGATTTGATCTATTATAACAAAACAGGAAAGTTTTGACAAGTATTGCCTCCGTAATAATCCCGATGATGTCAATCAGTAGGGCTATTTAAATTTAAGTTTGCACTCCCGGTCATCTTTTCTTATTTTGAACATGGCTCAAACACTAAAACTCTACGGAGGTATTTTTATGACCGAAAAAGAAGATAAAGAAAAGAAAAATCAGTCTGGAGAAGAGGATAAAGAGACCCCCGATCTAGGATCGATCATGGGGGGAGGTGCTGGAGAAGGTTTAAGCGGATTAGGTGGTTTAATGGGGCAGATGAAAGCTATGGGGATGGGCAGTGGAAGGACCAATCCGCAACTTCTCAAGTCCGTACAAGACCTTCAGGCCAGACTATCCGCCATTGAAGACAAGCTGGATCAGGTTATAGAGAAGCTCGAATAAAACCGTTAAACGCAGGGTTGATTTATATCAAAGGTATGCTATAATTTAATTGGTGCATATCAATTAAGTTCTTTGACATGTGATGGGGGTGTATGGAATCGACGAGTCGTGACGAGAGAAGCTTCAAGTGGAGCGCCTGCCAGCTCCTAAAACTGGCGGATCTAAACTTAAATGCCAACACTGGCATGACGAACACCGCACCGACAGCCGCAGTAGCGGTTTAACTGGTGCCGCTCCGTTGATCCTCGCCCACGGGAGCAACCGGAGTGTCGACTAGGTGGGCTAAACCTGCTCTCCTAGTGGCGGGAAAGCAGGTGAGAAAACAAGTCACTCGGGTGATGGGTCTGTGTCCCGTGAAGGCCCGTTACCTTAAACAAAAAACGCAGGACTAAGCTTGTAAACGTTTCTCTGGAAGCGAGCTCGGACGCGGGTTCGATTCCCGCCACCTCCACCAATTTTATAACTCTGAAGGTGTTTGTTTAATTGCACTAACTTTCCTATGTACGCCAAAGAAAATCTTAGAATATTCTTTATAATCTTATCCCTCTCCCTACTTTTGCTCTTCACATTGGCTTACTCTCAAGGAACGTCGGACAAAGCCACTATATATTGGCTCAAGTTCGATTCCAGCGTCAATCCGGTAACCAAAGACTATGTACTTGAGAATATAAGGCAAGCAAACCAGGAAGGTGCAGCCGCTATTATTATCCAGCTAGATACTCCCGGCGGGTTGGGAGCTTCTATGCGGGAGATCGTTCAGGCCATGCTCAATTCATCCGTTCCCACTATAGTCTATGTGGCCCCGGCGGGAGCTAGAGCCGGATCGGCAGGAGTTTTTATTACTTTGGCTGCCGATATAGCGGTGATGGCTCCTGGTACTAACATCGGGGCTGCCCATCCGGTCAATCTGGGCGGTGAATCTCAGGACGAGGATCAACCAACCACGGAGAAAGCGGTGGAAGATACCGCTGCCTTTGCCCGCTCCTTGGCCGAACAGCAAGGTCGCAATGTAGAATGGGCTGAAAAAGCGGTGCGGGAAAGTTCTTCCATTACCGCTTCTGAAGCGCTAGCCAAAAATGTCATCGATTTTATGGCCGAAAATCGTGGTGAACTGTTAGAAAAAGTTGACCGCTACAAGTTCGCAAATGGAAGAAAACAGGTGGAAGGAAGTAGCCTGGAGATCTCCGGGGCGGATATCAAGGAAATTCAGATGGGCCTCAAGGAACGCCTTTTAAATTATTTAGCCGATCCTAATGTAGTCTACCTTCTGCTTATGATCGGAATTTACGGACTTATCTATGAGTTCTTTCAGCCGGGAATAGGGTTTGGGCTGGCCGCCGGGGGGATCTTTTTGCTGCTTGCCTTTCTGGGACTACAAATCCTGCCCGTCAATTTAGTGGGAGTTGGACTGCTTATCTTTGGGGCCCTTCTAATGGTCTTAGATGCCTTTACTCCCACCCAGGGCATTTTAACTACCGGCGGGGTGATATCTCTTTTATTTGGTTCATTTACCTTATTTGACATAGAGAGTCCGGCGATTAGTCTGGATTGGTGGACGGTAGTGCTCACCGTGGGGACTGTAACTATTTTGTTCATATTTATTATAAGCAAGGGTCTTTTGGTTCAAAGTAGAAAGGTCACCACGGGAGTAAGCGGAATGATCGGGGCGGTGGGAGTAGCTAGGGAGGACATTTACGGCACCGGGAAAGTGTTTGTTAAAGGTGAGCTGTGGACTGCCCAATCCCCTTATGATGAAGAGATCAAAAAAGGTGATGAGATTATTGTAGAACAAGTTAAGGACGGTAAACTGGTGGTAAAAAGGAGATAGCCGCCTTTAAAATTTTTTAAAGACCCCATCAATCTGCGAACCGCATTTCGGACACTTACCATCTTGGATTAAGTTATTGGATAGGCTAAATCCATACCTTTCGATTAAAACCTTACCACAATTGTAACAGAACGTATTCTCACCTTTCCCGGGAGTATTGCCTTGGTACACATATCGCAGGCCCACTTTTTTGCCTATATCCATAGCTTTCTTAAGCGTTTTCAACGGGGTGGGAGGAATATCAGTCATCCGGTAGGCAGGTTGAAAGCGGGATACGTGCCAGGGTATGGCTGGATCGACCGATTTAATGAATTGGGCTATGGATTCTAGCTCACGATCAGAATCATTATAGTCGGGGATAACCAATGTAGTAACCTCTACCCAGATTCCCAGCTCATGCATAAGTTTAATGTTATCTAGCACCGGTTGTAATTTGCCCCCCTCAATTTCAGTGTAAAATTCATCTCTGTAACTTTTGAGATCTACATTAGCACCCTCCAGGTAGGGTTGGATGGTTTTTAAAGCTTCCGCGGTCATAAAGCCGTTGGTTACAAATACGTTCTTGATCCCCTGCTTTTGACAAAGCTTTGCCACCTCGTATGCATATTCGAAAAAAACGGTTGGCTCTACATAGGTATGGGCTATAGTGTCACAGCCTCTATTGATAGCATCATCAACAATCTCTTCCGGCGAGAAATATTCCCCAATTATTCTTCCGCTGTGCTCCCTAGGATATTGAGAAATGGAATAGTTTTGGCAGTGCAAACACCTAAAGTTACAACCTACGGTGGCAACAGAGTAAGCTTTCGTTCCGGGCAGGAAGTGAAATAAAGGCTTTTTCTCGATTGGATCTATAGCTTTTGACACTAGTTTTCCGTAATTAAGAGAATACAAGGTCCCTTCTCTATTTTCTCTTACCTGGCAGATGCCTCTCTTCCCCTCTGGAATCAGGCAGCGATGATTGCAAAGATTGCATCTAACCTTATTATCTTCCTTTTTTTCATAAAGCATCGCTTCTTTTAGCTTCTGAGACATAGACTCATCACTTTTATTATATCACTGCTCTTTGTAGGTCAAAACACGATCTAAGAAACCTAAAGTTTTGATATAAGCTCCCATATTCTTCAGCAATTCTTTCATTATGCCTTCTGCTTGGGCATCCGAGGGTATCCTGAGAGAAACGCGTATATGTACTAAATATTTTCAATTTTGAGATCACGGGTAGAGCGGATCTCGGTTCCCAAATCTATAGTGGCTACTCGCCTACCCCCGGCAATTTGTCCGTATGCATTAGAAGTAAAGATAGTAAGACATCGATTATCAAACATATCTGTCTTCGCGTGCGGTTGATGAGACCTGATTAATACCTTCTTATTGAATTGATCCATTACCTCTTCAAAGTGATCTCTACCCAGTTGAGGTCTTCCGCTAATCCCGCCGCCTGTCTCGTATTTTTCCGTCCAATCTCCCCAGGTGATCTGTCGCCACTCAACGCTTCCTAATTTGATATGAGCAATCTCTTTTAGTTTTCTTACCTTTGGTAGTCCCCCGTGGGCAGCGATAATTCCATTTGGACTATGGGCAACGTAGGGAAGCTTTGCTAAAGTATTAAGATACAGCTCTCTCTTGCCGGGTGAAAGATTAGCCCAAAAATCGGCCGGTTGAAATCTGGCCACTTTCCATCCTTCATGATTTCCCATCAGGAGATATATTTTTTCCGGCCATTTTACCTTCTTGGATAGAAGGTACATGAGATTCTCCCATGATTTTGGCCCCCTATCCACGTAATCCCCCAAAAAAACTAGCTGGTCATAAGAATCAAAATATTTGTCAAAAACTGTTCTAGTAGCATCCAAATCTCCATGTGTATCTCCGACAAAAACGGCGCTGGAGCCAACCAGCTCTATCAACCGTCCTTCCTTTTCAAAGATCTGACCGGCTTTATTTAATAGATCTTTTTCTTCCATCTCCTAGCCTCGTTGTAAGATTTTAGTCTGATGTTAGAATTTCTAGATTAATCCAAGGAGAGGTAAAATGTTTGTCCTCCTCTCATTATAAAAAGCACAGGTGGATTGGCTGGGCTCAATTGAGACACGGCTTTATTCCAATCCTTTACCGACTGGATTTTTTGCCCATTTACTTCTAAGATAACATCCCCGCTTTTAAGTCCCGCCCAAGCTGCCTCACTGCCCGGTTCTATGCCGATAACAACTACTCCTTGAGCGGTCTGTAAACCGAGCTTTTCAGCGATTTCATTGGAGTTTTCTTTGACCTGAATTCCGTACTTTTCAACTGCTTCTTCTTCGGTTTCTTTTTCAGTTTGGGGTTGGGAAGTTACTGTCGGCGGCTCCTCAGGTCTTTTTGCTAAAGTGGCCTCCAGAGTCATCTCCTGGCCATCTCTCAGTAAAGTTATAGTGATAGCCTGGCCCGCATCTTTATACATGATGGCTTGCTGCAGTTCATCCATGTTGCTGACCTTTTCTCCATCTATTTTCAGCACTATGTCCCCTTGCTTCAACCCGGCTTTTTCCGCTGGAGAACCCTCGTAAACCTGGCTGATTAGTACGCCGGTGCCCGGTTGGACGCCGAACTTGGTAGCCAAACTTGGAGTAAGATCTTGAATGCCCACCCCAATCCAAGCTCGGGTTACTTTCCCTTCATGAATCAATTGAGGAAGGATCTTTTTTACCGAATCTATGGGGATGGCGAAGTTTATACCCTCTGAGGCTCTAGCAATAGCCGTATTTATCCCTACAACCTCCCCGCCCATATTTATTAAAGGACCGCCCGAATTGCCGAAGTTAACAGCCGCATCGGTTTGGATCATATTTCGAAAGTAACCTTCGTTTTCATCCGGTCTGGGAACGTCTCTATCCAAAGCACTTATTATACCCCAAGTTACCGTGTGCTTAAGACCTAGTGGGTTACCTATGGCAATTACCCAGTCTCCGATTTCCGCATTTTTTGATTCCCCTAACGTTACCGCGGGAAGACTATTCCCATTGTTGCCGTTCGGCTTCAATATCGCCACATCCAACCTGCTGTCGGAGCCCACTATATCAGCCTTAAAAGTGCGGCCCTGAGGGGCGGTAATCCTAATTTCAGTAGCGCCGTGAACCACATGGCGGTTAGTCACGATATATTTGCTGCCTTCAAAATCTATTGTAAAACCCGATCCTAGTGACCTCTGGACTTGTTTTTCCTCGAAAGGAGGTTCACCGAAGAATCGTTTGAAGAAAGGGTCATTGAAGAGATCTTCAAAGGGGCTTTTGACGTCGCTTTCCACCGTAACTTCAATCAAAACCACCGAAGGCTTTACTTTTTTGATGGTATCTTTTAAGGCGTTTTGTAAGGCGTTTACGCCGGTTTCCTGGGCTTTGGTGGCTTGGGGTTCAGCACCGGCTTCGCTTTCTCCGGATAAGGTTCTACCACCTGTTTGATTTGATTCAGGAGATTTTAGCGATGAACTCTGTTGGGAGTTTGAAACGGTATTTTCCATTCTCGGCGCGTTTTCTGCTACTTGATTGTTCTGCGATAAACTAAAGGTTATCAATACGCCCAACGCGACGGCAACAATTAGAATTGGTACGGTAATCTTTTTCATAATTCATCCCCCTGTTTAAAGTTTAAGCTTCGAAATTTTCATCAGGAAAAACAGATAGGGTTGATCATTATCCTGCGTTGAATATAATTATATGAAAAACCTACCAGGGTGTAAAGACAAATGGGGTGGATAAAGCTATGACCGAATTGAGCCAAATAAAAGCAGTAGGACTCTTATCCGGTGGCCTGGATAGTACTTTGGCCTGCAAAATTATAAAGGATCTAGGTATCGAAGTGCAGGGGGTAAATTTTCTCACCGGGTTTTGTACTAAAGCAAATAAACGGAAACTCGGTAAGACCAGTAGTTGCTATCCCCCGCTGAGAGCCGGAGCTGATATAGGCATAAATGTAGATTTAATCGATGTATCTGGTGAATACTTAGAGGTAATAAAAAACCCTCGGTTTGGTTATGGGCAGGCTTTAAACCCCTGCCTGGACTGCCGGATTTTTATGGGCAAGAAGGCAAAGAAATATATGGAAGGAAAAGGTGCCCATTTTGTAATTAGCGGCGAAGTTCTCGGTCAAAGACCGATGTCCCAACATTACAAAGCCCTCATGACCGTAGCTAGAGAAAGCGGCTTGCAAGACCGGTTACTGAGACCACTTTCGGCTAAACTTCTCCCCGAAACACTGCCTGAGAAAAAAGGTTGGGTAAAAAGAGAAAGCCTTTTTGACATTCAGGGCAGATCTAGAAAAAGGCAGATTGAGCTGGCAAAAAAAAGAGGAATCACCGATTGGCCCCAACCGGCGGGAGGTTGCTGCTTTTTAGTAGAAAAGGAGTATGCTAAGAGGGTAAAGGATCTTTTTCAATACAAGGGTAAGGAGAAGGTAACTAAAAGGGATTTTGATCTTCTCAAAGTGGGAAGACATTTTAGAATGTCCTCACGAGCAAAGGTCGTAGTAGGAAGGGACGAAAATGAAAATGCGTTTCTAGAACAATTAAGGGATGGAGAGTGGGAAATTACCATCCCGGAATATCCCTGCCCTGTAACCTTGGTTTCGGCGGATGCCACACAAGAGGGTCTGGAATTTGCCTCTCGACTTGCCGCTCGCTATAGCGATGGGAGGAATGAAAAGCAGGTCCGAGTAAGGATTGACAAGAATGGGGAAACCCAGTCCTTAACGGTTGAACCAGCAGACTTAGAGAATTCTAAAGTAAGAAAGATGCGCATTTGAAGCTGCGATTTGATCCCAAATTTATCTATCAAAACTTTTTCTCACCTTCAAATCTGGAAGGTATGAGCTCGATTTGTGAATAAATCCTTGAAGTAAGTTATGCACTTGACAGATCAACTCAACTTACTTTGCGCTATTTTGAACCGAAATCGTTACTTCTTTCAGCTCATGCTGCTCAGGATTAAATATTTCAACATCAGCTAGACCAACAGCTTCGGACAATTTGACTACCCATAGGTAACAAATTTTCCCAACTCTGTAAGGTCTAAATCAGCAATTCCCAGCTCTTTTACTGTGCGGCCTTTTTTCCAGTAATCAACTTGATTCATCACAGAAGCTAGCTTTATCAATGATTTCATAAGTGGACAAGGAATATTGGCTAAGTCACCTATTGACGCTAAGGTCACCAAACCATAAGGTACATCTTCAGTAATATATCTGTACTGAAGATTCGAAGCTGCTTTAATTTCCTCGCTTCCATAACAATTATTTATTGATTCCAAAAGTGTATCTTTCTCAGGACCAAAACCGACTCTCATATATAAATCCGCAAATGAAATTTGTTTTAATCCCAAAGCCTCCAGGGTGGCTAACCTCTCCGCATCTATGCCGTTATACACTCTAGCGATGGATGAAGTAACTCCTTCTTTATAAACGAGGAATTCGCTATTGGGATCCTCAATTCGCCCTGTGTTAAGTATCATGGGTGGTGGATGCAAAACGGCGTTGATATCGTGTAAGGTGGTTTCCAGGACGTTATCCAGAATGGTAGTGGAAGGATAGATTTCCTCGAGAATCTCCGCTAATTCATCATTGTCTTTTCCCGGAAGAGCTGCCGCAAATAGCTCATTTACCGCGATAGATACCTTTACTTTAGCTGGTCCCTGAATACGAGCAGTATATGGTAGAGTATTTCCTTCTCCCAGCAAAATATCCTTGTCCGATCCCATGTCCTTCATCGCCTTGGCGAAAACTAAAGAACCTCCGCCTTTCCCTAACAAGATGACTGCCTGGCCATCTTCAAGATGGGGGCCGCAAGCCTGGGCAAATAGTTTATGGCCAAAAGCAGGTACCATGATAAGTATAACCTCAACGCCTTTCACTGCCTCCTCAATGTCTGTGGTCACCATATTTAACTTTGCAAATCCCTCTCCTGCATCCCCGCTAATTTCGATTCCATCACGCTTCAGTACGGGCTCAATATTCTCCTTGAAACGGGGCAGTTCGAATAGGTTTACCTCATAGCCCCTCAAGGTAAGATCAGCGGAGCCCGCATAGCCCCCATTCCCAGCACCTAAAATTGCAATCTTTCACATATACACCTCCCTCGAACTTATATAGTCAGTTCTACCGTCCTTGGATTAACCTCGAACATTCTAAGAATGGTTTCGAGGATGATAACTCCAAGTATTCTTTATCAAATATCGGACTGATTTTTAAAATCTGTGTCATAAAATTCCTTAATTTTATCAATGAGTTCGCCTTCAGGGATCAAAATTGCTTCATCAGCTTCTCTTTCTTTCCATTCAATCCGCTCCTTCTCACATGATTTCTTGCCTACTACCAACCGAATGGGTATCCCTAAAAGATCAGCATCATTGAACTTTACGCCAGGCTTTTTATTCCTATCGTCCCAAAGCACGTTTATTCCGGCTTTCCTTAATTTGTTATAAACCTCTTCCGCTTTTTTTAAGATTTCCCTCTGTCTTCCCAATGAGACTAGATGAACTTGAAAGGGAGAAATTAATGGCGGCCAAATAATCCCTTGATCATCCCAGCTATTTTCCAAAGCCAAAGCAAAAATTGTGGAAGTAAATATTTTGCAACTACCTAAAATAAAGGGATGACGGTTTCCATCCTCTCCCATATAAGATATTTCCTGGTTAATCCCATCACGCGAGATGGGAGAGAAGGTGGCTAAATTTGCCGCTTTTACCAACTGTAAATCTCCCTTACCACATTTGCTGCAAGTTTCACCCTCCTTGACCTGTCTAACATCGTAGAATTCCTCGGGTTCAGGGACATCCCTGCCGAAATTTACATTTAATAAATGATAATCCTTTTCATTAGCACCACATTCAAAATTTACCCGGCCTTCTGTGGTTAGATCCGCAATTAACTTAAGCTTATCCGGTAAATCCACAACTCCTGAGTAACCGACTTCAGCTCCGATCTCCTCCTTGATGGTAATGGCAGGTGCTAAATATAAATCCTCACCTACAATATGTTTTAACTTCTCCTCGCTCACCTCGTATTCCCCCCTGATCATGACCACAATTAACCTGCGAGTTTCTTCAGTCTCAAAAATAAGAGTCTTGGTTATGGTGGGAACGGAAATGCCGGCAAAATCAGCCAGATCTTCTACGCTTGTCAAATCAGGTCCGTAAATTCGCTTTAACGGCTTTTGCTCTTCGTCTTGAGGGTAGGTGGGAAAGCTTGATTTCGCAAGCTTATAAGGTGCAATATAGTCACACTGATTGCAGCGGAAGTACTCACCAGTACCTGAAGAAGTTTCTCCCAATAGGGAGAAACCAAGCTCGTTTTCGTTATTACTAGTAGATGCTGATTCCCTTACTTGTAATCCCAATGATGAAAAAATCTGGGACAGTGCTTCCTTAAATTGAGAGGAGGTTTGCTTTTGTTCTTGGTTATCTTTATCCACAGAAAGTATGGTATAGGTATAGTTTCCCTCTCTATTTAATAAACAGCTTTTATTAGTAGCTAGGACTCGGCTGTACCCCAACTTTACAGGGAGGTCTCGATAGGAGGATATATGATGCTCCAATAGCTCTATTAGAAATGAGAATAGAACTTGGTCATCAACTTGCTTTATGTTTTGATCTTCGGTTGATCCTTGATCTAGTGGAAGTGGGAATCCCACTTCTTGGACGTCTATTCCCTGAAGGTGCTTTCGAATAAGTCGAAGTAGATTGTTCCAGGCCCTTCGTCCTATGGGCAGTAGAATAGGTATCCTCTCTTTGGAAGAGTGAAGTAATCCTCCTTGAATTAGGTAAGCTTGGCCCTTTTCCAAGCTCCCACTCGGTAAATTATGAGTAGTTCTTCCAAATACTTTGGAATATCTCATTGTGAATCCCTCAAGTCTTTTTAAAAATTGTGAGCATGGTGGAAGTAAGACCTTGGTCTAATTACTTAACCAGTCAAGACCCAGCTTGGATAGGGTTTCTCGAGTGGGGATTCCTTGTTTGTCCCATCCCCGAGCTCGGTAATACTCATCCAACATTAGATCAAAGTTCGATATTGCGCAGTCGGTCTCATCTTTATACTGTCCAAACTCCGGTACTTGCTTCATTCTTCATAGAAATAGTCGTATAATTCGTCGGCCTTTCCCCAAGAGTTGGATCGCCAATTTTTAGTTGGCCAATCTCCAGTTTCATCGCTTGCAGGTAAATCCCCGGTGGTGCCATGTTCCCTAAAAGATGAACTGGATGGATGGTTAACCACGGTCTTCTTGGTTTCTTTAACTACCTCCAAGAATTCATCTGAATCTGCAATACTTACCTTTTCCGTGCCTTTTACAGCTATTGCCAGTAGATTCTTAGAACCCATAATTGCACCTGCTCCACATCTTCCGGCAGCACGTTCTCCAAACATGATTGTGGAAAATTTCACCAATTTCTCACCGGCATTCCCGATCGTAGCGACTTCAAATTACCACTTCTTGCATCTTAGCATTCTTAAAGCTTGCAAGATACAAGTTTTATCCATTAATGACCTTAAGTAGCCTACACTATAAGAATTATAGCACAAATTTCGTACCTATCGAAGCACCCTTCTCAGCCGGCTGTGCAAGCTGAGCGTAGGTTTTCAAAAAGCCTTTAGGGGCCTTGGATTTTGGTTTTTTCCAGCTCTTTAACCTCTTTGTAATTTCTGCCTGGGAAAGCTCTACCTCTAAGCTACGTTCAGGAATGTTTATTTTGATTAAATCTCCCTCATCGATTATGGCTAGCGGACCTCCTCTCGCTGCTTCAGGAGAGATGTGACCGATAATTGGACCCCGGTTAAAACCAGAGAATCTGCCATCGGTAATCAGGGCAGTGGATTTATCCAAATTTCTTGACACTAAAGCTAAAGGTGTAGACATAAGCTCGTTCATGCCCGGTGCGCCACTTGGTCCTTGGTATTTGATCACTATCACATCTCCTTGTTTTATTTCACCCTGCTTTACAGCTTGACAAGCCGCCAGATCACCTATAAAAACCTTCGCAGGACCCCTAAACCGTAACATCTCTTCTTTTATGGCTGAACTTCTAACTATCGAACCATGGGGACAGATATTGCCTTTTAAAACCGCTAATCCACCATCCTTGAGCAAGGGTTTATCAAAGCTATAGATGACCTTCTCATCAAACGGCTTTGCGTTGTTTTTAATGTTCTCACCCAAGGTTACTTCATCTACCGTTAGGCAATCGAGGTTTAGAAACCTCTCAACCTGATTTAATATGGTAGGCACGCCTCCGCTCTCATGTAAGTCCACTACAGTGTGTTCACCGCTTGGTTTAACGTTACATAAGAAAGGGACTTTCCTGCTATATCTGTCAAATGTCTCCAAATCAAGGTCTCTTTTAAGCTCATATGAAAAAGCCAAAAGGTGCAAAATTGCGTTAGTAGACCCTCCACTGGCTAAATATGCAATCACAGCATTCTCCAGCGCTTTATCAGAAACGACTTTGGAAGGTTTGATATCATTTTCAACCAACTTGACTATCTTTCTTCCGGACTTTTTTGCTTCCCTGAGTTTCTGGGCAGAGTGGGCGGGAATGGTGGAAGTACCTGAGCGGGTCATACCTATTGCTTCGGATAGGATCTGCATAGTATTTGCTGTGCCCATGACTGGGCAGGCCCCAATGCCAGGACAAGTAACCTCCTCCATGGCTAGAATTTCTTCTTCTGTTACCTCAGAAGTTCCTAAAGCGAAGGTAGCTTCCTCCAAATCCGGTTGAGTTATCACCTGACCTTTGTATCGGCCCGGGGCAGATGGCATTGACTTTACTTCCTTGCTCTTTGATACCTCCGCCTTCATCTAATAACTTCATACCGCTTTCATTTTTAATCACTATACGGTTACTAACCGTAAAAGATCAATCGGTTTTCCCTAAATGATAAATCCTTCTTTAAATGGATCATTAGGGTCCACAATAAGTTGCTGAAACCCGGTTATGTAAGCAGCACCTGTGATTTCGGGTTTAACTGCGACATGATTTCCTACCCTCGTTTCTTCTAGAAGCCTTCCTTCGAAAATACTCCCGATAATACTTTCATGCACGAAAGTTTCATTTAATTCCAGCTTTCCTTTCGAGTATAAAGAAGCCATTCTAGCACAAGTCCCTGTGCCACAGGGAGATCGATCGACTGAAGATTGACCGAAGATCACTACTTCTTTAGCATCTGCCCGGGGATTAGAGGGCTTATCATAAATCATGGTCCCGTTAAAAATTGGCTGAATTGAGGGATCGGGATGCTTTAATTTAACCTGCTGTTTAGCAGCTTCACGTATAGCCTTTTCCTCTTTAATAAGCTCGTTTATTACCTCCGGCCTTATAGCAATACTTAACTCCTTTGATGAGACAAATATGTACCAATCTCCACCGAATGCTATATCTACCTTTATCACTTTCCCACTCTGTAACTGTAATTCAAAGTTCTCTTTATAAAGAAAAGAAGGTACATTTCTAAGGGTGACATTTTCAACGGAGTTATTTTCTATCTTGGCACGAACCTTTACCAAACCAGCTGGAGTATCTAACAAAAGAGTTGTTTCAGGTTTTTTAATTTCAACAATCCCTGTCTCAAGCAGCACGGTAGTAGCTCCTATAGTGCCATGGCCACACATATCCAAGTAGCCAAGTGAATCAAGGAAAAGAATACCCGCATCGGCTTGGTCAGAGCATGGGTTTACAATAACCGCTGCCACCATGTCGCGATGGCCCCTCGGCTCACGTACTATCATTTTGCGTAGACTATCGTAATTTTCCTTAAAGTAATCCCTTTTCTCTGCCATCTTTTTCCCATAAATTTTAGGCATCCCGCTTAACACTACTCTTGTTGGTTCCCCCGCGGTATGAGAATCGACTACGTTTATAATTCTTTCCGATTTCATTTCCTTTATCTTCCCCTTTGCAAGCTATATTTTACCTGAAACAAGATTACTACTACATTTAGGAAAGTTTCCCTAACTCCCGCAACTCTTTCTCAATATTCGATCTGACCGCATCTGGTACATCAATTATAGGGAAAGGAGAAGGTCCCACCGATTCACCTATAAGATTCAGCGCTTCTTTTGTACCGTAGGGATCAGCAGCCGTAGCTTTAATTATAGGTAAAATTTTTAACTGCATTTCCTTTGCTTCTTCTAGGTTACCCTTTTGGAAATTGTCATAGATGGAAGCAACTTCTTCGGGAATTACATTTGCCACCGTACAGATTGCACCAGCCGCTCCCACAATAAGCAATTGTAAGAGTTGGCTGGCAAAGCCTTCTAGAATTGCGATTTTACCCTTGGTAAGTCGGATCAGCTCGGTGGTATGGACAATATCGGTGGTGGCGTCTTTCATTCCCGCGATTATTCCTTGATCAGCAAGTCTGGCCACAGTCTCGGGCTCCAGATTAAGCCCAGCATGCTGACCAGGCCAAGCGTAAACCAATACAGGAATAGAGACGTTTTCGGAAATCATCCTATAATGCTGATATAGACCTTCTTGGGTAGGTTTAGGGTAGTGAGGAACAGCTACGGTTACTCCATCTGCACCCACTTCTTCAGCATATTGCGATAGCTCAATGGTTTTTTTGGTGGAGTGAAAACCCGCGCCTGCCAGACAAGGCACGTCCCCATCCACTGCTTCTACACCAGCTTTAATTAAATCCTTCAGTTCTGAATCTGACAAAAGAGTATATTCACCAGTACTTCCAGCTACGAATATACCATGTACGCCTTTGTCGATCTGCCAGCGAATAAATTCAGCGGTTCTGTCCAGATCTAGATTTCTATCTGAGTCGAATGCGGTAACGACTGGTGGAATTACACCTTTGAATTCCGTCATGATAGCGATCACTCCTTTGTATTTTTATTGGTTAATTTTGGTGACGGAAATTTTACCAAGACTCCTTTTTTAAAACAATTTGTCAATTGAAGGCGTAAACTCCTCTATCAAGATTCCCCGGAACATGAACATTGCTCGCCCGACTCTATTGACATCCCCTGATTTGGTAAGCAGCTGCTTTCGTGTTAAGCTAATTCCTGCCTAAAATACATACTATAGGAGGTCCTTTGAATGAAGATAGAAAGTATCCAGAAATTTCCTCTAATGTTAACTACTAAAAAACAGGCATGGATTGAGGATGAGTATGTATGGCCATCCAAAGTTCCTTCGGTTATTATCAAAATGAATACAGATAAAGGAATCTCCGGGGTCGGTGAGGGGACAAGCCAGTTATGGTATCTCGGGGAAACACTAGAACACATCATGAAACTAATCGAGTTATTTGAGGAAAGATTAACAGGAGAGGATCCAACCAATATTAGCAAAATACATGAAATCATGAACCATACTGCTTCTGGAGGAGCCCCATCTAGTAAATCCGCCTTCATGGCAATTGACATGGCAGCTTTGGACATAATTGGAAAAGCTCAGGAAAGGCCAGTTTATGATGTCCTTGGAGGCGCTTATCGTACAAAATTCGAACTATTAACGAACCTTTATCAAAAAGATCCTCAGTCAATGACTGAGGCCTGTAAAAAATATGTGAGTAGAGGCTTTCGCGGTCTTAAAATTAAAGTTGGAGATGTATTATTAAATAGAGGTTGGAGTAAGCAGAATTTCAATGAAGAAATCGATAAATTGTTTGCGGCACTGGAAGCTGTACCTGATGAAACTTATGTAGATGCTGATGCAAATCAGGCTTGGAAAAGCCCTAAATTAACTGTAAACACAGTGCAAAGAAAACTGAACGAATTCACTAATCTTTCAATTGAACAACCACTTCAATACTTTAATATTTCAGGACATAGTTATGTGAGAAAGTCTATTGATTGCCCAGTAATTCTTGATGAATCTGTACTTTCACCGGAAATGATGATTGAAATTGTTAAGCAAGAGGCGGCTGACAGAATCGTACTGAAATTAAACAGAGTAGGAGGCCTTTGGCCTTCTCATAAAATAGCAAACATTGCTGAAGCTGCATCCATTGGGATAAGCGTGGATACAAACCCTTTCACAAAAATTGGAGATACCGCACTTTGTCATTTAGCCGCAACTATTAAGGACCCTTACCCGGTAGATGCTGAAGGGCATATCTCATTTTTAGAATCGCTTGAGATTGAGTCCTTTCAAGGAGGTATTGAGATTAAAGATGGATGTGCAGTTTTACCAGATACTCCGGGATTAGGAATAGAAATAGACGAAGATAATCTTAAAACATATGTTACTGAAGTGGACCATTAGGTGTTACTGATCAAACCAACAGTAAATTTCTATTTCTTTCCTTCTTCTTCCAGCAATTTATTGTAAGCTTTGCTTTTGCTCATACCTCGTTTTTCAGCTGTTTCTTTGATAGCTTCCATTTTGCTCATTCCCTGACTTATTAAGTTCTCCACTTGGTTTTTGATGGATATGTCTTTATATTCTTCCCTTTTTGCTTGGTTGATTTCACCCTCACTGGCTCCGCTAATGACCAAGGTCATCTCCCCCTTAACCTTGTCCCTATCTTTCAGAAACTTCTGAATTTCAAAAGGTTTCCCCCGGACAATTTCTTCATATCTTTTGGTTAGTTCACGGCATAAGACCATCTCTCTGGGTCCCAAAACTTCTTGGATTATATTTAAGGTCTCGACAATTCTATGCGGTGATTCATAAAGGACTATAGTTCTTCTTTCTAATTTTATGGCCTCAAAATAATCTCTTTTCTTTTTAACGCTTTTAGGAAGTGTACCGTCAAAAATAAAGCTATTCACGGGCAGCCCGGAGGCGGTTAAGCCAGCGATCAAGGCAGCGGGACCGGGAATGGGGATAACCCGGATGCCTTCTTGATGTGCTCTTCTTACCAAAGGATAGCCGGGATCGGATATAAGTGGGGTACCAGCGTCGGTAATCAGGGCAATATCTAACCCACGTTTCAGTTTTCCTACGATTTGACCCGCCCTTTCCTTTTCTACTCCCTGATAGTAACTACCCTCCAATCTGGTCTTTATATTGTAGTGTTCAAAAAGCTTTCGGCTTTGCCGGGTATCTTCGGCTATAACTGCATCTACTTTTCTTAAAACCTCCACGGCCCTAAATGTGATGTCCTTTAAGTTACCAATAGGGGTGGCCACCAAGTATAGTTTTCCAAAAATTTTTCTCATGGCCTGATTTTCTCCATTGCATTCTTCTTATTCAAAGTCTATACTTGCGGAAAAAGTTTGGCAACCAAATAAAGAATGAAAGAAAATAAATTATTATCCAAAAAGAAGCTTCTTTTGTATTTCTGCTCCACCAGCCACGCCTTTACTCACGCGGTTATGCTTTCTGTACCTCCGCTCATAGCTTTGATCAGACAGGAGTTTGGGTTTTCTTATACACAAATTTTCACTTACGTCACAATCTCGGGAATGCTCTATGGTTTTGGCGCCGTGCCGGCCGGTTACATCTCTGATAGGTGGGGAAGTCTAAAAACCATCCAACTGGGAATTACCGTATCAGTAGCCGGTTTAATGGGCCTATTTTTCTCCTCCACCATATTTACCTTTGCCTTCTTTTTGATAATGATGGGCATAGGTTCTTCTGTATATCATCCTTCAGGCCTAAACGCTATCTCTAAGGCTTTCACCCAAAAACGTGGGGATGCTATGGGAAAGCACGGCTTTATTGGAAACTTTGGGCAAGTTATCGCTCCCACTGTTGCCGCTTTCCTGGGGGCTGAATTCGGTTGGAGAAGCGGATTTTTGGTATGGGGAATCTTAGGTATATTTCTTCTAATTTGGAGCTTCTATCTTATAAAGATGAGAACAGAAAAGGAGGTGGAAGGTCCATCAAAAGGTTACTTTGGATCATTGCGGGCTATAATCAATTTTTCAGTGGGGTTGGTGTTGATTTTGACCATTTTACGGGGACTTTACTATCGGGGGACAGTAACTATCACCCCCTCTTATATTACAGATGTATTAGGTCGGAGCGTAATGCAGGCCGGTTTGCTAACTTCACTACTTTTAGGTGCGGGCGGGGTAGCTCAACTTATCGGAGGTCGATTAGCTGATAGGTTAGGAACCAAAAAGCCGATTATAATATTTACCATCCTTTCAATACTATCCCTTAGCTTCATCGTGCTGGCCGCAAACTCTTATCTGTTGATAGCGGGAGTTATACTGTTTGGTTTTTCATTCTTCGGTGCCCAACCGGCAGTGAATACGCTGATAGCAAAAATTGCCCATGAATCAATCAGGGGAGGGTTTTATGGATTGACTTTTCTAACCAGGTTTGGGATGAGCTTTTTGTCCCCGCTTTTGGCCGGAGTGATCGCCGACAGCTTCGGTCTTACCTACCCTTACTTTATGTTTATTTTCTTTACAGCGCTAGCTTTAGGGTCGATTTTCTTGATCAAATGGTAGCTATTTAGCCGTATGAAAACCTTTGGAATGGCACAGAGGCCATTCCCTACATCTGGCCTATCATAAAACGTAGGGTTGGGTCTCTGTGCCCAACCGAATGCATGCTTGTATCATAAAACGTAGGGTTGGGTCTCTGTGCCCAACCGAATGCATACTTATTGTAGAGTATTTCTAATCGAATTCTGAAAAGGCTTTTGCAAAACACCTTTTTCGGTGATTATACAACTAATCAACTCATTTGGAGTTACATCAAAAGCCGGGTTTTTGGCCTTCGTTCCTTCCGGGGTTACAAGTTGACCGTTAAAATGGGTAACCTCCTCTGGTGGTCGCTCTTCAATAGGAATCTGGTTTCCACTCTTTATGGGAAAATCGATAGTAGAGATGGGAGCTGCTACGTAAAAAGGAATATGGTGATAATCAGCCAACACGGCCAATGAATAGGTGCCGATCTTATTGGCCGTATCCCCGTTGGCAGCAATCCTGTCTGCCCCTACCACCACCCTGTTCACCTCACCTTTACTCATAAAATAACCAGCCATATTATCAGTTATCAATCGGTAAGGGATCCCCTCCTTTTCTAGTTCCCAAGCTGTAAGCCTGGCACCTTGGAGAAGGGGTCGGGTTTCATCTACCAGTACCTGGATCATTTTACCTTCATCAAATGCGGCTCTAATTACTCCCAGGGCGGTACCGTAACCGGCAGTAGCTAATACACCGGCATTGCAGTGAGTAAGCACGGTGTCGTTTTCCTCGATTAGCTTTGCTCCCTGCCGACCAATTCGTCTGTTAATTTCAACATCTTCGGTTTTTATTCGGTCGGCCTCTTGGAGTAACAGGTTTTTTATTTGATCCAAGCTTTTCCGGCTATTTTTTTCAAAAACTTCTCTCATTCTGGTAAGCGCCCATTCGAGATTTACAGCGGTAGGTCGGGTATCTTTTAATTCTTTAACTATTTGGTCAAACTGTTCTTTTAGCTTTTCTTTTGATGTAAGCTCATTTACCCCTAAGACTACTCCGTAAGCTGCTGCCACCCCGATAGCCGGGGCTCCCCGAACGGCAAGCTTTTTGATAGCTTTACATATTTCTTGATAATCACAAGTTTCAATCACTTCTTCTTTCTGGGGAAGTTTAGTTTGATCGATAAGCTTTACTTTGCCCTTTTCGTAGGTAAGTGGGGTGATCAACCTACTCTGCTCCTTTCAAAGTCTGAGCGGCCCGTGACAAGTTCTGTAGTTTCCTAAAAGCGGTTTGCCTTTTTAAATTGCGAAGACCACAATCCGGATTTATTAGCTTGATCTTATCTAGAGGGGCTTTTTTTACCAGACTCACTATTTCGGCCAGTCCTTCTATTTCTGAGCTTGTGCTGTTTACACAGCCAAAGGAAAGTAACTTATCGGACTTCCGAAAAGCTTCAGTTTTAAGTAGATCCAAATTCACCGGCGTTCCAGCAAATTCTAAGGCTAGTAGGTCAAGTCCATCAATCCTCAAGATTTTCTCAAATAAACCGGGGGTGAGCTTCCCACAAACGTGCAAGATACTCGAGGTCTTAATGAAGGAGAAAAGAGCTTCTAATTGCAAAATCGCCGGCTCCCAAGGTCCTACCATTCCCAAAGTGGGCTCATCGATCTGGATATAGGGAAGGTCTAGCTTTCCATACTCATCTATCACCCATTTTTGGGCTTGTGTAAGGTCTTCTAAGAGGGTTTGATCAGGATATCCTACCCCGGATTCATAGGGGGCAGATGAGGAGATGGTCAATCTATAGGCCAAAGTTAAGGGGCCAGTAAGTATCCCTTTGAAGTAAGAGGAATCACCGACATATTGGATAGAAGCTTCCAGATCTGTCACCGCAACCGATCTTTCCCGCACCAGTTTGCCGGTGGCGGTAAGACTATCATCTATTTTTTCGATCCCTTCCAAATCATTTAGGAAAAGCTCTCGGAACCCGACCCTAACCTGACCATCAGATATAAAATCTATACCTGATTTTAACTGATCATCAATAGCTAATTTTCTGCTGTCTGCGATTGTTTTGCCGGCCGGAGGGTAACTTCCAATTACCGTGGTATGGACCTTCATTCTACTTCACTCCAGAAGTTAGGGAATAATTTCACTTTTATAAATTTGGATAATATACCTCAA
This sequence comes from uncultured Thermotogae bacterium, assembly GCA_964443275.1. GTDB lineage: Bacteria > Bipolaricaulota > Bipolaricaulia > CAYUCE01 > CAYUCE01 > CAYUCE01. The sequence continues at coordinate 53,595 of CAYUCE010000003.1, forward strand.
AGGAGTTAGATTGCTCCAACCTTTCCACCATTGCTTCCATAACCTCGCCCCATTCCATGGGCATCCCCAAGAGTATCTGTAGTATCAATTCAGGCTGAGGAGACTTATTTACTGAAATACCAACCAAGCCGTATTTTTCTACGACCTGAATTAAAAAATCCCAAAACTCCTCATCTTCCATGGCCTCCACATCTTTTCCGGTCATCCTATTCATTTATCGCTCATCCTCATCTTCGCCTGCTCTCTCTTGGCAAAAATTCACCACAATGTGGGCAGTAGGTAGCACCTTTGCGGTGATATTTTCCGCATTGCGGGCATCGGGAATATTTTTCCGACTTTGATATAAAGAAACGATTATATATGAATCTGCCTACTAAGTAGACTATCACAAAAAGAAGAGTAAATCCAATAAAATGCACCTGAACTCACAAAACTCCCGGGTTAAAATTGAGAAATCTCGATTTTCCGCATTGGATATATTTTATTATAATGTTCAAGCAATGATCAACATCGATGGGGCAATTGGTGGAGGTTCGGTAGTAAGAATAGCAATTGGACTGGCCTGCGCTTTAGAAATACCAGTTTGCGTATTTAACATAAGGGAGGGGCGGTCCAAGCCGGGACTGCAAGCACAGCACCTTGCCGGGGTGAGGGCATGTACTAAACTTACAAACGCCGAGGTAAAAGGAGTAAAACTTGGTGCACAGGAAATAGAGTTTTATCCAGGTAAAGGTTGTAAGAATCAAATTAAGGTTACCATCCCCACCGCCGGCTCTGTAGGCCTTGCCCTTCAGCCTATTCAATTGGCGTGCATAAAATCCCCACATAAAGTCGAGGTAAAGGTTAATGGCGGTGCCACATTTGGCAAATGGGCTCCCCCAATTTTTTACCTAGATAAGGTCAACTTTGCCCTCTTGGAACGCTTTGGATATCCTTCGGAAATTAAAATTCAAAAACACGGCTTTTTCCCCAAAGGTGGAGCCACAATCAAAGCTACATTTCATCCTTCCTCTGTGGGGAAAAAGATTGAAATTATAAAAAGAGGGCCCATAAAAAGAATCGGGGGTTATTCAATTGCTTCTTATCACCTGGAGAAACCGGAAGTGGCCAAAAGACAGGCAGAAGCGGCACGCGAGGTCCTTACCAAAAAACTAGCCATTTCAGATTCGGTGGTTCAGATAGATTATGATTACGTTCAGGCTCAATGTCCGGGCTCAGGCATAGTCCTATGGGCATTGTGTGAAAATACCATAATTGGTGCTGATTCATTAGGAGAAAGGGGTAAGCCTTCCGAGCAGGTTGGAGCCGAAGCTGCCCGGGATCTAATTGAAACAATCCAAACCGGAGCCTCCTTTGATAAGTATATGTCCGATCAAATTATGCCCTTCATGGGGCTGTACGGGGGCGTATTTAGATACGCAGAGCTTACCGATCACATGAAAACCAATATCAAGATAGTGGAGAAAATAACTGAAAAAAAGTTTACAACCGAGGCTGATTTTATTGAAGCAGTTTGATTTATTTGTTAAGCTTTTTACCTAATACCTTCTCCACATCTTCTACCTTGCCCTTTATCCTCCCTTTTGCACCTTCCCGGTCATCAATATTTATATAGGTCAGGACCCGTGATGATTTTTTTCTCATTTGCTGGTGGCATTTTTTGATCAAATCAAAAACCTGATCGGTATCCCCTTCAATGATGGTGGCCATAGCAGTAAGCTTGTAGTCCAGACCGCTTTTATCTACCAAATCGAGTATCTTGGCCACGTCTTGAGATAAACTTTCCGTCTTACCTATCGGTACTACACTAAACTGAGCAATCATCTCTTTGGCCTCCTTGAGTAAAAGTATCAGTTTAAATTTAAGAAACCAATCTATAACAAGCAACTGTTGGTAACCCCGGATAGCTTCCAGTAAATTCCGCTAAGAGGTCAAACTACATTCTTAATGTTTAACTTTGGATGAGCGGTTTCACGGAATTTCTTGACAAATCGGGAAAAATGCCTATAATTTAAATTCACGTAACTCAAGAACGAATTTGAGGCAGAATTAAAATCATGAAGAAAAATAAGAAATACAGTGAGGTGATGAGGAAGGCAGACATCAGCTTATCTATACTCTATCTGATTCTGATTAGGTTTATTTAGCCACATCGCTTACTGTTAAGTGATGTCGCTAAACTGGGAAGGCCAAAGCCTGTAAGGCTTGGCCGCTTTATATTATCAGGAGGTGATAGATGAAAGATTGTTTTTGGGCGTTCTAAAGTGAAAGTTCTTTGTGATACTATAACCAAAAGGAGGTACAACAATGAACAAGGAAGTATTTGAAAAAAATGGAGATAAATCCCTTTCCCGGCGAAGCTTTCTCAAAGGAATGGGAGCCGCGGCCGGAGCGGCAGCAATGAGCAGTTCATTTGGATTCAGTGTGATGGGGCAGGAGAAGATTAAGCTGGGATGTTTGATGGCCCTTACCGGCGGTTTAGCAAAGTATGGTCCACCAATAGCGGATGGAGCCAGGTTTGCGGTAAAGCATATAAATGAGGCCGGCGGGGTATTAGGTAAAGAGGTAGAATTACTAGTTAGGGATACTCAGACCAAGGAAGGAGCAGGCCGAGACGCAGCCGCAAAACTGGCGGATGTTGAAAATGTACCAGCAATCATTGGGGCACTCTCCAGTGGGACCACAGTAGCAGTCTCCTCAGTTACTATACCTAAAGAAGTGGTGTTGATTTCACCTTCTGCAACTGCACCGGCCTTAACAGATTTGGACGATAATGACTACGTTTACCGAACTTGTGTATTAGATAAGGTTCAGGGAGTCATTCAAGCCAAGCTGGCAGCTTACCTGGAATATGAGACTGTTTCAGTAATCTTCGTCGACAACCCGTATGGGAAGGGATTGGCTGAAGTTTTCAAGGCCAAGTTTGAGGAACTGGGTGGGGAGGTCACCGCTATGGTCCCCTATCCAGTTGAACTACCTACCTACGGGGGAGAAGCGGCGAAAGCAGTAGATCCCAACCCGGATGCAATAAACATCATCGGTTATCCAGCAGGAGGAAATAAACTATTGATCAAGACACTGGAGCTTGGTTACCAAGGGGAGTATCTGTTCCCCGATGGAATGAAAGGTGAAGGTGTGTCTCCCGGCCCCACCTGTGAATTGGATGCTTCACCCGAAGAACAATACATTGAGGGTTCCTTTGGTACTGCTCCTGGTTCACCCGCCTTTGGTCCCCCGAAGCAATTTAGAAAAGACTACGAGGCAGAATACGGACCATCCGCAGTACCTTTCTGGGCCCAATGTTACGACGCTACCGTCTCTGTTGCACTGGCTATGCAGGCAGCAGGAGAAGCATCCGGTCCAGCTATTAAGACTAACATAAGAAAAGTAGCCAACCCACCGGGTACAGAAGTTACCTACGGTGAATTGGATAAGGCCTTAGCCCTGGCAAAAGAAGGAAAGGAAATTAACTGGCAAGGAGTTTCAGGACCGGTAACTTTCGATGAAAACGGAGACATGGCAGCCGGAATTGTAGAAATATGGGCAATAAGAGACTGCAAAGTCAAAACTGTTTGGCTGGTGGAAATGTAAAGATAGGATTAATCAGCACGTCGATTTAATTTAATAATAAAAGAATGCCCGCTCGCTTAACTTAAAAGTGAGTGGGCATCATTTTTTTTAGAGTGATTTAAAGTTACAAAAGGAGTAGAAAATAGTAAGGCTATTAGGGAGAGTTAGCCTTTAAGAATTTTAGAAACGTGCTTTTCTTCACCCAGCAGACCGTGAGGTCGGGTAAGGAGGATCACTTCCAGCAAAATACCGATAGTAATTATGCGCAAGGCTGCGGCCCTGGTTTGTGACAGGGGTAAATAACCGGTGATAAATTCAGTCCCTGCCCAAATTCCCCAAACTACAAAAGCTCCCAAAATAGCACCCTTGTTATTTCCGCTACCTCCGGCGATTAACATGACCCAAACCAAGAAAGTCCCAAAGAGGGGTTCGAAGCTACTTGGACCTACATACATTGAGAAATGGGCATATAAGCTCCCTCCCATACCCATAATCATGGCTCCTAAAACCAGAGACTGGAGCTTAAAGCGGAATACATCTTTTCCAGACATAGCGGTTACAGTTTCATCTTCTCGGATAGCTCTTAAGACTCTACCCCAAGGAGATCTTATGATCCGTTCGATAGCTAGATAAATAAGAAAAATAATTATTAAGAGTAAGATTAGGAAAAACCAATTATAAGCACCACCAATTAGGTTTTGTAACCATCCGGGCAGTTGGGGATGGGCTTCCAGAAAACCTTGGCTGAGCCCTCGAATGGGTCGATAAAGTGGAGATGGAATGTGTTTTATCCCCCAAACCCCGTTGGTAAGCCAACTTTCTTGCTTAATGACTAACCTGATTGCTTCCGCTATTCCAATTGTAGCAATTGCCAGATAATCCTCTTTTAAACGTAAGGTAGGTATACCGATTAAAAGCGCAACGATTCCGGCCGCAGCTGCCGCTCCTAGAAGACCTAATATAAAAGGTAGCTGGTATCCTCCTACGACCCTCCAGGCAGTCGTCTCAGGTGGGAATCCAGAAATAAAAGCTGAAGTATAAGCGCCAACCGCATAAAAACCAGCGATTCCGATATTGAATAGCCCGGTATAACCCCACTGGATGTTTAAGCCTAAGCAAAGTACTGCATAGATCCCTGCGGTTATGGAAAAGAATATAATGTAATTGAGAATTCCGATGAACGAATCCATCAATATCTACCTCCTTCCTAATAATCCAGTGGGCTTCAGCAGCAACATGAGAATCATTATAGCAAAAGAGATCGCCGGTTTATAAGCAGTGGAGATAAAGGCTGTAGAAAGTTCCCCAGAAAGCCCGATAACCATGCCTCCCAGCATAGCTCCATATGGACTGCCAATTCCTCCCAAAATTACCGCGGCAAAAATAGGTAACAGCATTTGCCATCCTAAGGGCGGGGTGATAAATCTATTCTCAATCCCCACTAATATACCTCCGGCAGCAGCTAGCGCTCCTCCTATTCCCCACGTCCACATTATTACTCTCTCTGTATCAATCCCGGTTATTCTTGCCAGTTCCATATTATCCGCCGCCGCGCGCATTGCCTTTCCCATCTTGGTATGCTTTAAAAAAAGGTGCAGGAGAGCCACCAAAACTATGGCAGTTACAATTATAAAGATTTCATCCGGCTTAATTCTTACTCCCAGCCATGGTATTTTTCTGGAGATTTGAATTCCCTTGAAAAAATATTGAGGCTGAGGTCCCCAAACAAATTGGAGAATATTTCTTAGCGAAAATGAGACCCCCACCGCAGCAATCAACAATATAATTGTGCCAGCTTTCCTTAATCTCTTAAATAACAGTCTATCAATCACGATGACCGAAACTCCGGTGAAGAACATGGAGATGATTAAAGCCAACACCATAGGTAAGCCAAAAGAAAGGGGGCCAAATGACTGAGCGGAAACCCCCAGTCCCCTAAACAGGGTCACGCAAGCCAGAGCTAGATAAGCCCCCAAAGCCATGACATCGCCGTGGGCAAAATTGGCAAACCCCATAATTCCGTAGGTTAGGGAAAGTCCTATCCCTCCCAAGGTCAAGATACTACCCCAGATAATTCCATATACAGCCAGTTGCAACATAACTTAGTTCAAATCTCCAGTTTCAGTATTTTACTTGCTTCAACCAAATAAAAAATTAGACAGCCAAAACCTAAACCTATATTTAACCGCCTAAATAAAGCCTTCCTACTTCTGGGTTATTAAGTAGCGACTCTCCTGTATCCTCAAACTGCTTTTTCCCCATAGCTAAAACGTACCCCCTTCCGGACATAGCCAGGGCTTCCTGGGCGTTCTGCTCTACCATCAGGATGGCCACTCCGGACTCATTTATCTCCTCAACTTTGCTCAGCATCATTTCTGCCAGTTTAGGAGCCAATCCGGCGGTGGGTTCATCAAATAGCAAGAGTTTCGGATCTAGCATTAAAGCCCTCCCCATGGCAACCATCTGCTGCTGACCCCCGGAGAGCTTACCGGTGCGTTGGTTTCTTCTCTCTTTAAGAACCGGGAATATATCATAGACCTCAGTGATCTGATCGCTGTAATCATCTTCCCTGGTAAAAGCTCCCATTTCCAAATTCTCCTCCACGGTTAAGGAGGGAAAGACATTGCCTTCCTGAGGAACGTAACACATCCCTTTTCTCACTATGCGATCGGGTTGAAGGCCGGTTATTTCATCATCGTAGAAAGTTACCTTGCCCTGGAAGGGAGTCAAAAGGCCAAATATGGTCTTCATTAAAGTTGACTTTCCAGAGCCGTTGGGTCCGATTATGGAGACCACTTCATCCTCGTTTACTTCCACAGATACCCCATGGAGAATTTCCACTTCTCCGTAACCAGAATATATCCCACTAGCTTTCAGAATAATCAATTGCTCTACCCCCTCCCAGATAAGCATCAATTACCGTCTGGTTATTCTTAATTTCCTCCGGGGTGCCTTCGGCCAGCTTGGCTCCGGTAGACATGACTATTACCGGGTTGCATAAGTTCATCACCAGATCCATATCGTGTTCCACTAAGAAGAAGGTAACCCCTTTTTTATCTTTTAGTTGGTTTATATCTCTCATTAATTTCTTCATTAATGTGGGGTTGATTCCAGCTCCCGGTTCGTCAAGTAAAACCAACCTGGGATCGGACATCATGGTTCTGGCCAGTTCTAGCAGCTTCTTTTGTCCCCCGGATAAGTTCTTGGCGTATTCCTCCTTTAAATCAATTAATTCAACAAATTCCAGTACTTCTAAAGCCTTATCTCTTATTTGTTCTTCCTGTTTTCTGACTGATCCGGGTCTGATCCACGGATTCCAAATTCTCTCCCCCATCTGATGGGGTGGAACCAGCATAAGATTCTCTAAAACGGTCATCATCTTTAATTCCCTGGTGATCTGGAAGGTCCGGGAAATCTTTTTGTGAAATATCTGGTGAGGAGGTAGGCCGTCAATTCGTTCATTATCGAATAGTATTTCCCCTCCGTCCGGGCGATAAAAGCCGGTGATCAAATTAAAAAGGGTGGTTTTCCCTGCTCCGTTAGGACCTATTAATCCAGTAATTGTATTTTTCTTAACTTCTAGGGAACAGCGATTTACTGCCCTAATTCCTCCAAAATCTTTTACCAAATCCTTTATTGCTAACATGATTTAGTCTCTAATTTGATCGAAGCTAATTTAACGAAAGCTGATAAGTTTTATTATATAGATAAGAGCTTGCCTTATAAAAAAATTTGCCCCAAGCCCTCAAGGCTTCAGGCCTTTTCGATAGCGGTTTAGCTTTTAAAAAGCGAGACCACTAAGCAATTATAAAATCCACATAAAGTAACAGTTGCCTAATCCGCTACCAATCACCACCTCGTTAGTTCTATTTCCGTGCATCCTATCACCAGCTTAGAAGAAATAATAGCACACTCATCTTAGATTGTCAAGATCACGGCTCTTCACCGAATCTACACCGCTATATAACACTGCTTGTAAAGTAATATCCGCCCCCTGCTGTGAATGGAGAACCTCCTTTACTATAATGAATGTAATAGTGGTGATTCGATGAGAGTAAGAGTTCGATTTGCCCCCAGCCCTACAGGTAATTTACACGTTGGCGGGGCTAGAACAGCTTATTATAATTGGTTGTTTGCCAGAAAAAATGGGGGAGAATTTGTGTTGCGAATCGAGGATACGGACCGTAAGCGTTCCAAAAGAACCTATGAAGAAAATATTATTGAAGACTTAGAATGGCTGGGTATCGATTGGGACGATTTTTACCGGCAGTCGGAGCGATTTGATATATACAGAGATTATGCAGACCGCCTTTTGGATGAAGGCAGAGCCTATCACTGCTATTGCCGAGACGAAGAACTAAAAGAAATGCGGCGAAAGGCACAAAGTGAAGGACGCCCTCCCGGCTATGATGGCAGATGTCGAAATTTAACTTCCCAAGAAAAGAAGAAATTCCAAAAGGAAGGAAGAGAACCCACCATCAGATTTAAGATCTCGGAGCCGGATAAAAGCGTGGTAATTTCGGATCTTATAAAAGGTGAGGTGGAATTTGACCGGGTAATGACCGGAGATTTTATTTTAATTAAGTCAGATGGTACCCCCACCTATAATTTAGCAGCCACCATCGATGATCATCTGATGGGGATAACTCACGTACTGAGAGCTGAAGAACATTTATCTAACACACCCAAGCAAAAAATGCTTTATCAGGCTCTGGGTTTTACTCCCCCGAAGTTTGGTCACCTCCCGCTTCTGCTGGGGGAGGATCGCAAAAAGCTTTCCAAAAGACACGGCTCAGTAATGGTAAGGGAACTTCGAGAGAAAGGTTATCTGCCGGAGACTTTAAAAAATTACTTTGCCCTTTTAGGCTGGTCTTCCAAGGATGAACAGGAGATTTTTTCCGAAAGCGAGCTATTGATGTGCTTTTCATTAGAAAATATGATGAGAAGCCCGCAGGTTTTTGATTTTGATAAGTTGGACTGGTTGAATAACCACTATTTACAAAAAGCCGATCTAGAAAGAATAACCAAGTTAGCAATCCCTTGGATAAAGAAGGCCGGTTATTTAAAAGATAACCAGCTATCAAATAAAGAGAGCCAAAAGCTTAAACGGATCGTCGATTTACTGCGCCCTTCAATTAGCAATTTATCTGAGCTCAAAGAGCATAAGGATTTGAATATATTTTTCGAAATTCCACTCCTAACTCCGGAAGCCAAAGAAATCCTAAACGATGATATTTCAGCCCAGGTACTGGAAAGCTTTCTTCAGACTCTAGAGGGGAGGGTCGAAATATCCCCCAGCCAAGTGACTAAGTTGATTAAGAAGGTAAAAGAAGAACTGGATGTAGGTTTTAGACAAGTTTATGAGCCGCTGCGGGCTGCTATTACCGGCAAAACCAGCGGCCCGGAGATAAATCAGGTAATATCGATACTGGGAACGACTGAAACCCAAAAAAGGTTGCAAACTCAGTTTGACACTGCTCAAACAAACTGATAATATACAAAGGAGATTGGGTCTATAGCTCAGCCTGGTTAGAGCGCACGCCTGATAAGCGTGAGGTCCCTGGTTCGAATCCAGGTAGGCCCACCACTTCCCACAGTTTTTAAAGTTGGTCTTTTGTTAATTGATCGTCTTTTGAATTTCGCATGTTAGATCCTCGTTTTGTAAAACACTTCTGTTAAGAATGGCGCCGGTAGTCTTTGGTGTGAGCTGGAAGGTGGATTCAAGATGACCTGGTTAAGCGAAAAGGAATGGAACTGTGGGTTATTGCTGAGTTTATTTTTGGTTCCTGTAGTGCTGAAAGAGTGGGACCAAACAAGGATATTCACGTGCCTCTATGTTTTTTAAGATCGTTATTCAAAGGTCATCTAGCTGCTCTTGTATGGTTAGCTAAATTTACTTCCAGTTACTAAACTGACATTGGTAGGGAGAATAATAGAAAAAGGCAGAATTGATTTATGTTTCCTCTGCTTTCCTTAAGGTTTCTTTGTAAATATCAGAGGTGATGTAAAAACCCACATCAATGAAATCTTCTAAGGTTTTTTTGACTTCAGATATAATTCCACGTGCTTTAGCTTCCTGGAGGATATCTAGAGAGCTGATTAACTTTAAATTAAGTTTCCTTGCTTCTCTACGAGCTAAACTGTCGTCAGTAACCAGGGGAAGCTGTTTTTCATTGGCGAGAATAATGCTCTCTTTTTCTCCTAGCCCTAAACGGTCGGATAATGCTACAAGCTTAGATTTTGATTTTATTTCTACTCTTTTAATCCAGGATGCGGATTTAATCTTCCTTGACCCAGGTTTACCCTTTCCTTTCACTACCACTTCATGGTATACAGCTTCTTCAATCCCTCATCCAACTCTTCTGGTTTTATAACTAGAGATAAGATACCATGTTTCTTCATAATATCTGCTAATACCCATCGGTCTACATTCAAGAGTTCCGCCGCTTTTCCTTGGGATATTTTCTTTTGTCGAAGTAAATCTAAGACGAATGCTTCTTTAGCTTGTTTATCCATCTCTTCCAAAGAATCTATCAGGT
>CAYUCE010000004.1:0-31747 GCA_964443275.1 uncultured Thermotogae bacterium
TGCTCTGCATTTTTTAATGTCCGTTTTATGCAATAATTACTTGCCAAAGACAACTTCTAGTGTAAAGCAAAAAGAGTACCTAAAGAAGCTTGGAAAAGCCATTAAGCTATAGCGGCAAGCTAAGGATTTAAAGCAAAAAGAGCTTGCTGAAAAGGTGGAGATTTCCTCCAACTATTTAAGTATGATCGAAAGAGGAGATAAATCTGCATCCTTTGACACTTTAGTTAAGATAGTGGAAGCTCTCGATATAAAACTTCACGTTCTCTTTCTAAAAGCGGAATTTCCTGAGTTTGGAGATCAGCTAACAAGAGCATACTACTTGATGCAAATCCTGGAAGAGACTGAATTTTACGAGCTTAAAGAGATTACTGAAAGGCTTGGAAAAGAAGCTACTGCATCTTAAAGATTTACTTTATAAGAAGGATTTGGGAATGGATTAGTTATGAAATTACCACCAAAACAAATCTTCTAAAATTTTCTTTTTGTACCTCTCTTTCACTCAACACTAAACCACATAACTAAATTTTCCAAGCCTCAAATTCATGGAATTTGTTATTTGACCTAGTTTAATCGTAAGTTGCGTTGAATAAAAATACCTTTTAGCAACTCACAATCAGGGAAGGAAGATAAAGTTATCACAACTCGTTTTAGGAGGACTACATGCATGTTTTATAAGAAGGATAAATCAGGTTACAGAGAAATCGCAGAAGGAGTATGGATGAAGCCTTTAGTACATGGCTCCAAGACTTTATTAAGTGAGATCAACTTTGAGAAGGGAAGTACGGTTGACCTGCACAGTCATCCCCATGAGCAGACCGGTTACCTAATTTCAGGGCATTTCAAATTATCCGTTGGAGACAAATCCTTTGAAGTTAGGCCCGGTGATAGCTGGTGTATTCCCGGAGGAGTAAAACATAAGGCAGAATTTATCGAAGATTCGGTAGCCATTGAAGTTTTCTCGCCTATCCGAGAGGAATACTTGCCTAAAGATATTTCTTAGGTAAGATAAGTTATTCTTGAAGTTTAGGATCGGTGACGTCTCGAATTCCGTCCCCCATCATATTAAAGGAAAGAACGGTTATCAGGATGGCCAGTCCGGGGAAAACGGAAAGCCAGGGTGCATTTATCAAGTGGTCAACACCGTTTCGTATCATATTACCCCAAGTGGGTGTAGGAGGGGAAACTCCCAATCCAATGAAGCTTAAGTTGGCCTCGATTCTGATGGCGGTTGCCGTCCACAAAGTGCCCATGACCAATATCTCTCCGAATATATTGGGTAGGATATGGCGCAAGAAGATTCTAAAATCACTCACTCCTAACGCCCTAGCCGCATCCACAAAGTCCTTTTCTTTGATGGAGAGGGTAGGGCCGTGGGCTACCCGGGCAAACCTGGGGGTCATTACTATCCCAATGGCAAAGATCAACTTTACCAGACCCGATCCCAAAATTGCCATTACCATCAGCCCCATAATCAAGGTGGGAAAGGACATTAGGATATCCACCCCTCTCATGATTACGTTCTCAATCATTCCACCCTTAAAGCCGGCCAAGATTCCCATGGCCGTACCTACTACCGTTCCTAGAAGCACCGAGAATATACCTACCATCAAAGAAACCCTGGCCCCGTGAAGAACGCGTGAGAAGACGTCCCTTCCAAAACTGTCCGTTCCCAGAAAATGTGACCATTCCGGTCCGGTAAGGCGATAAAATACGTTTTGTTCTAGTGGATCATAGGAAGAGATCCAAGGTGCAAAGATGGCAACTATAATTACAATGAGTGCAATTACGGAGCCGATGACCGCCGTCTTGTTCTTCCGAAAGGTTCTCCAAAGCTTTCTTTGCTCACCCATCAGTCATAGGTAATGCGAGGATCTATTAACCCGTAAGCCACATCGGTCAGCAAATTGATAATTATCACAAAGGATGCAAATATCACCATTATTGACTGCAGCATAATATAATCGCGCTGTTTCATGGCCCCTACCATCATCTTGCCCAGGCCGGGGCGTGAAAAGACCACTTCGGTCATTACTGAACTTCCGATTAATACAATGGAAAAGACCCCGATAACCGAAATAATAGGTATAAAGGCATTTTTCAGAGCATGCTTATAAATCACTGCTTGCTCCCTTATTCCTTTGGATCTGGCGGTCTGAATGTAGTCTTCGTTTAATACATTAAGCATGGCCGATCTGGACATCCTGGTTACGTAGGCGGTCATTATGAGCCCCAAAGAAAGGGCGGGTAAAAATAGATGATAAAGATTATCTTTTAGGTCGGACAGCTCTCCTCCACCCACTACCGGGAAGAGATCTAATTTAATGGAGAATAAAAGCATAAGCAGTATACCCAGATAGAAAGCGGGTACGGAAAGGCCGGCCAGCGAAAATGTGCGGCCTAAATAATCGGCAATGGAATTGCGGTGAAGAGCGGTTATTATTCCCAAAGGTACCCCCAGAATGGCTCCAATCAAGATACCGCTAATGGCTAGCTGCAGAGTGTAAGGTAGGACACTTGCTATCTGGGCGGCAACCGGTCTGCCGGTTATCAGCGATTTTCCCAGGTCACCCCGCACCAGGCCCCCTAGAAAACGAAGGTACTGTACCCAAAGGGGGGCATTTAACCCCATTTTGTCCCGCAGGCGTTCTACAGCTTCTTTGCTGGCATAATCACCCAGTGCAGCCACTGCCGGATCACCGGGAGCTACCCTGACCAAGAGGAAAACTAAGGTTAAAACGGCAAGCAGGATGGGAATAGCAACCAAGACTCTTCTGATTACATAGGCAAACATTTTAGATAGATGGGCGCGGGCTACAGCCCGCGCCCTCCCGTATTGTTTTATTTATTCTACGATCCTGGTATCTTCTGTCACTTGAGGATACAAAGCCACGGTTGACATTAGTTCGTATCCCCAATCTATGTCCTCATTTCTTGCAAATATGTACTTTAGCACAAATAAGGGGTAAGCGGCCAGATATTCCATTATCTCCCTTTGTGCTTCTTTCCACAGAGCAATTTGCATTTCCTGGTCAGTTTCTATTCTTGCTTCCTCGATTAAATCGTCGATTCCCGTGTAATGTGAGAAGTTTGTATCGGGCTTGGCCCCGGTGACCACTATAGAATCGGAGTGATAGAATCTGGTGAGGAAGACGTCAGCATTGGGTCTCCAGGCGATGTAGATAGTTAGGGGGTTTACGTCTTCTCTGATCATGGAGTGCATGGTTGAATGGTCAACCACATTTAGTTTTAGGTTAATGCCGATTTTTTTGAGTTGTGCCTGGATGGATTCGTAGGTTCTTCTGTAGCTTGCCCGCTCGGAGGTGGTGACTTCCAGGGTGAAGCCGTTCGGATAACCGGCGTCTGCCAAGTGATCTTTTGCCCTTTCCCTATCTACCGGATAAAGAATGTCGGCTGCGGTTACTTCGGCTTTAGTTAGCCCACCGGCCAGGTATTTTACCGGCACCGGTGAATATAAGGGCTCCGAGGTCGCTTCCCCAAAGAAAGCCAAGAACTCGTTTCGGTCCAATGCGTAGGCTATTGCCTTTCTTACATCTTTGATTTTAAGGGGGTCCCTAGTTAGGTTAAGATGCAAAGTAACCGTCTCTCCAGGTCCAAACACATCTACCGTAGTACCTTCCACTTTTTCCATCTTTTCCACCCAAGGTTGTTCACGTAGACCCTCAGCTACATCTATTTCTCCTTTTCTAAGCCCTAATTCCCGGCTGCTTAAGTCCGGCATATAACGGACTTCTACTTGGGAGAGGTTAGGTTCCCCTCTAAAGTAATCTTTGTTAGCCACTAAGGTCACGTTGTCCATCGGACTGTACTCATCAAACATAAAGGGCCCGGTACCTACAGGATGAGTTTTAAATGCTTCATCTCCCATATCTTCTACCGCCTGCTTACAGACGATGAATCCACCCGCATAATCCGCTACTTTGGGCAGGAACAAGACCGGCGAAAGGGGATTTTCCAAGGTTATTTGGACAGTATATTTGCCCACCGCTTCAAAGTTCATGCCCTCATATTCCCCTGCATAGGAGGACCTATCTGGATCGGCCGCTTTATTGAGTGAATAAACCACATCTTCGGAGGTAAGCTCGTAAGCCGGGTTGTCGTTGTAGGGATGGCACATTACCCTTTTTCTTAGTTCAAATGTCCATACCCGGCCGCCGTCGGTGGGTTCGGGAATGCTGGTAGCAAGATCAGGTTGAAACTCCGAAATGTCTCCAGGTTTGTATCGAACTAAACCGTTAAAAACCATATCCACCACAGCTCTATCCATGGTGGCTGCTGCCCGGTGTGGATCAAGGGTATTCAAGTCGGCTGCGTCCAGGGCGATACTTAATGTTTGATCATCAGGGACATTAGTCTCCGATTGCCCGATGGGAGCCAAGAATACCACCAAAGTTAAGACCGCAATTATGACCGCTTTTACAGTTATATGCGAAAACCTCATAGCAAAAAATACCTCCTAGTTAGGAATTTTCGGTAAATTTTTTTCTGCTATTACCACCCCCTCCTCAAAGAATTCCCTGATTCAGCAGGAAATAAATTATAATCATTTGCTGATTTAACTGTCAAGTAAATCTTCCTTGAGCTGAAGTTTTGATATAAGCTTCACCTATTCTTCAGTAACTTCTTTGCCACACTGCTTAGGGGAGAGGATAAACTTTTCTTCCTCGCTGCATAACTCCTCGCTTTCGCTCGTCAAACAGATTCGCCAGCGTCAGAAAAATTTATCCTCTTCCTCTCCCTATTGATTGGGGTTCCCGAAGGAAATGCTCTACATTATCATGTAGGTTTATGTTCATTTACCCCTTGGCTTCATGCTTATATCAAAACTTCAGTCCTTGAGAGAGACAGGCCGCAATTTAACCCAAAATATGGACTTACCTTCAATAAGTGGAAATGTTCTCGCCGGCATTGATATTATCAACGCAAAAAGGCTAGTTAACCCGCCTTTTGGAGGCGAATTTAATCGGAAGAGTCATTTACAGGCCAAATTTTTCGTCAAGAATAGGTTGCAACCGTTGAGGGAAGTCGGTGATAATCCCGCTTATTCCTCGTAAGGTTACAAGTTCTCGCATTTTATTAGTGCGGTTATAGGTCCACACATATATCCCATAACCTAATTCCTTAAGCTCATTTGCTTTTTTTGGATTAAAAGCAATTGAGCTAGGTAAATAGGCATCTACCTTTAAACCTTCTAAATATTCAACTAGGTTATTTCGAGAAAAGGTCATTAAAGCGCCGGTGGGGATCGTGGAATCACGTTCCTTTATTTCTTTTAGTAACTGATGATCGAAAGAGGTAACCATCACACGAGTAGCCATATCCGCCGTGTTGATAAGTTGAATCAGCTCTTTGGCGATCCATTCCTTAGGATAGTAGTACATGGGTTTTACTTCGATATCCAACCGCCAATTGTTTTCCTTCGTAAACTGTAAAGCTTCTTGCAAAGTGGGGACTTTCTCAGCCCGGTATGAATTCTTCTCTGTTGGGGAGACATTACCTTGTTTGATTTGACCAAATGGATCATTTTGAACAAACCAGGAGCCGGCGTCCAGTTGTCTTATTTCAGATAGTGTAAAATCCTTTACCGGCCAAGGCGAACGGTGGGGAAATACTTTTTCAGCATTTGTAGTCCTCTTCAGGTCTTGGTCGTGCATTAGTATAAAGTGGCCGTCATTGGTGATACGGACATCTATCTCCCATAAATCTGCTCCAATTGAGAGAGCTTTTTTGCCGGCAATCAATGTATTCTGTGGGGCAAGCGAAGAAGCACCGGCATGTGCTATATTCAATATTGGTCTGGGTAACTTAGCACCTTTTAAAAATATATTTGCCTTCGCTTCGGCGAGTGCCATTATTGATAGGATAAAAACCCCAGCTAAAATGGGGATTATAAATAGGTGCTTGTTATAGTTTAAAAATTTATCCAACCTTTTTCACCGTACCTTTAATTTCTAAAAAGAAGTCTCGCACAGAGAGCCTGAATTTAGAAGCTGGAGATAAGATAGGTATATTTGCTATAAATCACATCCGAGGGAGTTACCGGATCGTTGAACCTGCAGTGTAATTTGCCCGAACTATTTTGACCCTCGTCATCAGCCTCCAGAAGGGGGTAGCAAGTTGTCCCATATTTGTAGTCGGTGCCTTTGTATTGGTGGTAAGCTATTTGATAAGCTATCCAAACCAGTTCACTACAGTAATAGCTGCCGTCAATTTTACCCTTTCCTAAAAAACCAACTAAAGGATAGCTGGCCCCGACAAACTTCTGTGCTGCTTCTGCAGCCTCCTCCCTTACTTCTTTAGGAAGATCTACTCTCCAAACTTCCTTAGCCGCAAAATCGTTATTTTGTCGAAGGGCGTAGAAATCCGGCAAGGATATTTCCCGAGCCCCGACCCATTTAGCAGATTCTACTACTCTTGCTTCTTCGAAAGTACCGCCTTTAATAATTATTCCTACATGATCGTATGATTGTTTTTCATCCGGATCGTAGGGGAGGACCAGATCACCTTCCCCGAACTCAACGCAGTCATAGGCAGCAATATCTCCCACTTGGTATAGGGTAGAGGTAGACGCTAACGGCCTTCGAGATGAGCTAACAAATACAATGGGAAGAAGCAAGAATAATACGATTAGCCATCTTGAATTTATAGGCATCTCCGACCTCTCCTGGACTGCGTTTATCAAATTTCTATTTTATACAGCAGATCAGATGGCCCTTATCTATTTCCTGGCCTTCTTGAACCTCTATGCGGATGACTTCGCCGCTTCTGGGAGCAAGGATTTCATTTTCCATTTTCATGGCATCTATTACTGCCAGTTCCTGTCCCCTTTTGACCCGATCTCCTTCTTTAACTTCCAATTTAACTATAAGTCCCGGCATCTCGCAGATCACCTTCTCCCCTTTGATGAACCGCCCTCCCCTTTTTATCACATGTTTTTTTAACTCTTTGGTGCGGCTTTTCTCCACCTGAACTAGGTGTTCCTGACCACTTCTATAAATACGGTACTTTCGGCCCCGGCCGAAGATATTCAGATCAACAGCTCGATTTTGAAGATATAAGATGTATTTAGTGAGGCCGGATTGGGGATCGGGCAGAGGTAACAACTGGCAATCTATTTCTTCATCGTCCAGCTTTACCCGATAACCTGTGCTCTTTGTCCTTTTCAACTGGATTTCTCTTTCTTTACCTGCGATTTCTACTATGTAGCTTCTTAAACTCAAATTATGCCTAAAATTATAGAGATTGATGGTCAAACCGCTTGGCTTTCCATTCCCGGTAATCTTCGTCTTCACCACTGGATTTTTTCTCTGGTGACCTATCCTGATCCGCCTTTATCGCTGCACCTATGGTTAACACGTCCAGTTCATCCTCGGAGAGGACCTCCCCCAATTCCAGGTGCTCGATAAAATCGGTAAAGTAATTTCCATCTATAAAATCTTGGTTTTCAATTACCTGGCGGTGAAAGTTGGCCGTAGTTTTAACTCCCGCTACTTCCAGCTCGGATAATGCCCGTTTCATTCGCTGGATGCACGAATCCCGATCAATATCCCAAACTATCAGCTTTCCAAGCAGGGGATCGTAGAAACGGGTAATTTCCTCCCCACAGTAGATCCCAAAGTCACACCTTACTCCCGGGCCGGAGGGCAACTGCAAGCGCCCAATAATCCCTGTGGAAGGAAGAAATCCACCTTGTGGATCTTCGGCGTAAATTCGGGCCTCTATGGCCGAGCCCTCTGGCTTAACTTGATCTTGGGAAGTTGAAAGTGGCTGGCCGGAAGCAATCTTGAGTTGTTCTTTGACTATATCTACGTTGCAAGTTTCCTCAGTTATGGGATGCTCCACCTGCAGTCGGGTGTTCATCTCCAAGAAATAATAATCTTCCTCTTCTTCATCCCATAAAAACTCCACCGTCCCGGCATTTAGGTACTTACATGCCTGGGCCACTTTCAAAGCTGCTTTGCCCATTTCCCGGCGTTTAGCTGGATTAAGTTTCGTAGAGGGGGCTTCCTCCAACAATTTTTGGTGTCTGCGCTGGATTGAGCATTCTCGTTCTCCCAGATGAATCGTATTTCCTTTTTTATCAGCTAGGATTTGGAATTCTATATGTCGCGCTTTAGGAATGAACTTTTCGATATAAACCGAAGGATCCCCAAAGCTTTTGCCCACTTCGGATACCGCCCTGTTAAAAGAGCCTTCGAAGTTTTGAGGGTCTTTAACTATGCGCATCCCCTTTCCTCCCCCTCCGGCCGCAGCTTTGATTAAGAGAGGAAACCCGATTTGGGCCGCTATTTTCTCTGCCATTTCAAAATTATTTATAGTTTCGTTTTTACCGGGTATGGTAGTAACCCCGCTCTTTTCTGCCGCTTTCCTGGCTTCAATCTTGTTCCCCATCAGTCTCATAGAATCCGGGTTGGGGCCTATGAAAATCAGGTCTTCTTCCTGTATTCTTTTTGCAAATTTCCAGTTCTCAGCCAGGAATCCATAACCCGGATGTACGGCTTGAACTCCAGATTCTTTGGAAATTTGAATAATCTTATCTATATTTAGATAACTTTGAGCAGCGGGTGAGGGGCCGATTAGATAAGCTTCGTCTGCCATCCTGGTGTGGAGTGCGCCTCGGTCAACTTCAGAATAAATGGCTGCCGTCTCAATACCTAACTCTTGACAAGCTCTGATTATTCTAAGGGCAATTTCGCCCCGGTTTGCTATCAATACTTTATCAATCATGGCTTCTCCCATTCATTTATACAAAAGTAAGACCGGTATGTGAAGAGATCTGTAGGGTCAATAAGAAGAGACCATTTCCGCTACCCGCTTGGGTACCAGGCTAAAAAGTCCCTGCCAGACTTTGCTGATCTTAAGCAGTTTCAAAATAAGTTTCGAAGGATAGTCCATATCCCCGTAAGAATTGATAATTTCAATTATCTCCGGCTCGTTTATAATCCCTATGATTCGGTTTAGGTCCTCGTCGTTTAGATAACTTAGAAGCTGGTGAGCCTTAAAGCCGAAATTAAGCTCCTTTCCCAAGGCCTTCTTCCATCGAGTTTCATAATTTTTTAAAAAGCCGGGTGATAAGCCTCCATTTAGTGCATATTTTGCTGCTATTTCCCCTGCAATGCGAGCGCACGCCGTGCCGGTGTAAATTCCACCCCCGCTGGTGGGCTTGGCCTGACCGGCTGCATCCCCTGCTACCAAGATCCCATCAGCAGCGGTTCTTTTTGCATATCCGATGGGAATAGGACCAGAAGTTAGTCCCTCGACCTGGTCTATGTGCATGGAGAACCTGTAGTTCAAAAAATCATCTAAAAGTTTTCGTAAAGATTGCCTGTAGGAGGAAACAGTGCCTAAACCGGCCAATACAAAACCCTTATGGTAGGGAATAACCCAGCCGAAGAAGCCCGGTGCTATTTGATTGCTTAAATAGCCTTCCACAAAGCCGGATCTTCGGGGCTCGGCTTCTAATACTGCTTGAATGCCGTAGATGTACTTTCGGGGCGGGGGAAGGTTAGCCCACTTGGCCGTTTGGCTGAAAGGTCCGTCTGCTCCGATCACCACGGGTACATTGATGTTGACCATCTTATCATCAACGGTCAGAACGAGGCGCTTATTGTCCCTATCCACCGCTTTGGCTCCGGTCCTAAGTTGGACCCCTTCCTCGGTTGCTTTCTTCACCAAATCTATGTCCAGTTTCTTTCTATCCACTACGTAGGCTCTGGTTTGGCCCCCGCCGATAGATACGTATTGGCCGTTAGGAGCATAGATTAGGGCCCCGTAAATTTCCCTTATGATTGTATCTTTACTCAAGGAGAGGGCCTGGAAACTTTTTTTGCTTATTAGGCCGGCACATCTCACCGGGGTGCCGATTTCGCCATGCTCTTCTACCAGTAAGGTTCGAGCCCTGTATCGGGATGCCGTCCGGGAAGCTACAGCACCGGTGGGGCCAGCCCCTACCACCACTACATCGTAGTTTTTATTAAAACTTTTCCCATCTTTATATGATACGAAAATTTTAAAGCCTCCACTCTGGAGGGTCAAAGGGATCTTTTTGTGTCAACTGAACGTATTTACGTTTTTTACTTTTCCCTGAGTATATTATACCTATCCGAGAAAAGGCAAGCTTGTATTTTGCGCAAAATAAAGGCCTACTACGATTCCAAGGGGGATTATCACCAAAAGGAAGGGGCGGTCAGAGTAAGACTAAAAGAGGCCTGAGGCTTCATTGCTCCATCCACAACAAATTACCTATACTACACCCAACATGGAAGGACTATTATACGTATTAAACAACCAAAGGCAGGGTATGTGATGAAGCTAATCTCTTAGAGTCAAAACTTAAGGAGGACCGGATGAACGATCATGAAGAACCGAAAGATGAAAGAATAGAAGAGCTTAAAGAGAAAAGAAAGCAGATTAGGCTCGCCGGGGGCAAAGAGAGAATTAAAAAACAGCATGATAAGGGAAAACTCACCGCCCGGGAAAGGTTGGATATATTGTTGGATGAAGGTTCGTTTACTGAACTTGATCCCTTTGTGGTCCACCGGGTAAGTGAGTTTGATCTAAAGAAGATACCCGGCGACGGGGTAGTCACCGGATACGGATATATAAACGGTAGGAAGGTCTACGTT
This sequence comes from uncultured Thermotogae bacterium, assembly GCA_964443275.1. Classification (GTDB taxonomy): domain Bacteria; phylum Bipolaricaulota; class Bipolaricaulia; order CAYUCE01; family CAYUCE01; genus CAYUCE01. The sequence goes on from CAYUCE010000004.1 coordinate 10,644, forward strand.
TTCTCACAAGATTTTACCGTCTTTGGGGGCTCTCTCTCCAAGGCTCACGCCGAAAAGATCTGCAAAGTCATGGATTTGGCCTTGCAGGCCGGGGTACCGGTAATTGGATTATGTGATTCCGGAGGAGCGAGAATTCAAGAAGGGGTAGTCAGCTTAGGTGGTTATGCAGACATCTTTTTAAAAAATACCTTGGCTTCCGGGGTAGTACCTCAAATTTCTGCGGTAATGGGTCCCTGTGCCGGAGGGGCAGTTTACTCCCCAGCCATGACCGATTTTACTTTCATGGTGGAAGGGACCAGTTTCATGTATGTCACCGGACCTAAGGTGGTAAAGACAGTTACCCAAGAGGAAGTTACTCATGAGGAGCTGGGAGGCGCGTTAGTCCATGCTGAAAAAAGCGGCGTAGCCCATTTTATTGAAGAAGACGATATAAGCTGCCTGGAAAGGATAAGGGAACTTTTAAGTTATCTTCCCCAAAATAATCGATCTGATCCGCCCCGAATCGAACCTGAAGATCCCCCGAGTAGAGGATCAGCCGTTTTAAGCGAAATTATCCCGGACAATCCCAACAAATCATATGATATAAAAGAAATTATTGAAGCCGTGGTGGACGGAGGTGAATTTCTAGAAATTCATAAGGATTACGCTCAAAATATAACTATCGGTTTTGCCCGTTTGGGTGGTTATTCGGTAGGTATAGTAGCTAATCAACCTATGGTGCTGGCCGGTGTACTGGATATTGATGCCTCCGTGAAGGCAGCCAGATTTGTCCGGTTTTGTGACAGCTTCAATATCCCCTTGGTTACCTTTGTTGATGTTCCCGGCTTTCTTCCGGGGACCGATCAGGAGTGGGGAGGAATTATTAAACATGGGGCCAAATTGCTACATGCCTATTGTGAGGCTACGGTGCCCAAGCTGACCGTAGTAACCCGTAAAGCCTATGGTGGGGCTTACATCGTAATGAGCTCAAAGCATATACGGGGAGATTTGAATTACGCTTGGCCAACTGCAGAAATAGCGGTAATGGGACCTAAAGGAGCCGCAGAGATAATATACAAAAAAAAGATACAAAGTGCAGAAACTGAAAAAGAAAGGATGGAAATTCTAGACAAAAAAATTGAGGAATATCGGGCCAAGTTTGCCCATCTATATATTGCCGCTGAGAGAGGTTACGTAGATGATGTAATAGAACCTGCTCAAACCAGACCGATTTTGTTCAAATCCCTGAAGATGTTGGAATCCAAGGTGGATAAAAACCCGGCCAAAAAGCACGGGAATATACCACTTTAGTACTAATCAGTTCTTTTTATTAATTTTAAAATGGCGGAGCCACGGGGTACGCTGCCTTAAAACCAGATTCTGGGAATCATAAACCACAGGACACAAAGCCATAAAGCCAGGTGTGCTCCCAGAAAAAAGGTTAAGTCCAGGTCTTCTTTTCGTTTGATTAACACCGAGGTATTTACGTAAGCGGCAGCCAGCACGCAAATTGAGATGAAGCGCCACCATATTAAGGTCATTGCAATCATCCTTTTCTCAAACTAAAGACTTCTATTTTAGTCAGTAATCAGTTCTCATCCCCGCTAACTCTACTACATCGGATTCGGATTTTCCAACTTATAGTTCATCCAAGCCTATAAAATCTAGATATGTAGCAGTCAACCTATGTGCGGTTCAAGTCTTAAAGTTTAGCATCCGGCCAGCTATCTATGGGCTCGGTTGAATGGACCACGTGCATTCCGGCATCAGAAAATCTGCCAAAAGCTTTGTCGGCCTCTTCTGTGTAATCCATAAGTCCGGGTACGACTACCGGAGAAGTGCAGTCCTCTAAGAGGTAAACTTTCCGGGTTAGTTTCTCATCCCGCATGTAGATGTCCCTCAACAGGTCATCGATGGTCCAGGCTACACAGTGGCTCTTTGCTTGCCCGGCTATAACTATCATATCGAATTTTAGTAATTTCTCGATAAACTCCTGGTTTCTCCTGGCGATTGGCTTTCCGTCCGGCCCCTCTGTCACTTCCGGTCCCAGGACTGAATAATGTTCGGTGAGTGGATTATTGCCTTTAACTTGGAAATCCGGTTGGCTGTACCGAGCTATGCCGTGAAAAAAGATGGCTTCTTCAATCGATGCGACTAAAGCGTGGCTGATGCTTCCCAGCATAACATGATACGGCCATATAGTCAGATCGTACTTGCCGCCTTCTTTTAGTGTTTTTACGTAATGTTTTATGTACTTTTGGGCAAAGCGCTCATCTATTCCCAAGGTAGAGGCAGCCGGAGAGTTAAACTTCCAGCGGCCACTTTCTATATCCTCTAAGGTTATGAGGGTGTAGGGATCCGGATGCTCACCGGATTGGTTAACCCAAAAGGCCGAATGGAAAATCTGTATGGCTTGATGGGTATCCATAGTAGGGCATATCTGGGAGATTATGGCTAAATTGCGGTATATAAACCTACTCAATCTCTGATTGTCCTCAACTGCTCCCTCTCCAGAGGGACCAGCCACAAAAAGCTCAAAATCGGGGATGCAAAAAGTATTTTGAACGTCTACTAGCACCAAGCAAATTTTGCATTCATCTTCGGCTGCCGGTTTTATATTGTGTTTGTGTGCCCATTGTTCAGCCTCTTCGGCCCGTTTCTGAAAAGGAATTTTCCAAATTTTATCCATTTTATCCGGGTCGAAATGATCCGGAATGGGTAGCGGTGAATGCATTGGACATCATCTCCTACCTACATAATTACTATCTACCTGCAAAAGCATCACCTAATACAGTAGTTGACAAGTTCCCCCAGTCTAATTTGATATATTTCATATAAATACCCGCAAGCCCACCGCCCGGCCAAGTTTTAATACTAACTCCGGGGTGAGATCGAGGTTTGCTTTTCCTCGCAAACCATCTGTGCCAAAGGAAATCTCCACCTTTTCCTCCTTTTTGTCATATGAGACGCTTTGGTCTTTAAATTCTAGAACCTTGAGAGTCCGAAAAAATCACAACAGGGCTTCCATGAGGTCTATCCTGCGCACTGTTCCCACCAGCATACCGTCCTTATTCACTACCGGTATTCTGTTTAGACCATTTCGGATAATTAAGTCCGCCACCTGTACGTCTTCTTGGTCTTCGGTGACCGATAACACCTCTTTTGTCATGTAATTGGAAACTGGATGATCTTGTATTTCTAACAGTTCCTTGGACAGTTGATTGAGATCCGGCCTGTAGAAGACAGTACGAAGCATCTCGAAGTAATCTGGTAATATAGCTTCTATTACATCTCGTTCGGAAATGAAACCCACCACTATTCCCTGATCGTCAACCACTGGAACTCCTGATAATTCACTCCTGTCAAGCAAATAGATTAAGTTCTCAACACTTTCGGCTTCGGTCACCGAAGTTAGATCCTTAGTCATTATCTCTTTTACCTTCATAAAGAAGCTTCCTCCAGTTTCCTAATCGTTATTTTATTCATTTCATTTTGAATAATGGAACTATCCTTACACATTTTTTCATACGTTTCACAGCTTGCGGTAGCGGAAGCCATACCGTACTTCGCCGCTTGTATTATGGAATTTCCTCCGGCTAGTTTGTAAACTATTCCTCCAATTAGGGCATCCCCGGCTCCCACTTTGTTCTTTACGGTCAGCTTCTCTCGCTTGACTTCCAGGTCCCAACAGCCTTCCCTGCCCACAAGGATATCCCCGGTTATTTCATGGGAGATGAGCACATATCTTACCCCCAGATCCAATATCTTCTTACCCACTTTGATGATAGCAGCACTATCAGTTAACTTTTCTCCAAGCACCCGATTACTCTCCCGGATATCCGGTTTTACTAAAAAAGGACCGGCATTTACTGCCGGTTTAAGCTGAGGGGGGCCGGTATTCAGGAAGGTTTTAATCCCCGAATCCTTGGCCATTCCCACCATTTGGGCGTAGATGTCCTTGGGTACACCGGGAGGAAGACTGCCCGAAATTACTAGGTAAGAGACCCGTTTTAACATTAATTTATACTGATTTATAAACTGGTGTATATTTTTCTCGGTAACCCGGGGACCGGCTTCATTGATTTCTATAGGCCGGTCTTCTTTTCCCTTTCGTAAAATGGCCACGTTAGTTCTTGTTTCCCCGTCTATCCAAGTAAAGTTGGTGGTAACCCCTTCCTCTCGGACTGATCTCTTGATCGCTCTTCCCGCATGCCCGGCTATAAAACCCATAGCGATATTGTCCATTCCGTGCCGGCTGAGATATATGGACACATTTATTCCTTTACCACCGGCGCTTCCGTGACTTTGGTAAGCACGAGATAGGATGGTTTCTCCTTCAAATTTAAGATCTTTGACCCAATAAATCTTATCATAAGCAGGGTTGAGAGTTACGGTGAGAATGATTTTAATCACCCTTTACATACAATTTGTTCCCTCTTAAAAGAGGTACGTTGATGCTAATAATATGATATTCAAAACCATTGGCCTAAAAGCATTCTAGTTGATAAGGGAAGGTATGTCCAACTTGCAAGTAAGGGTGAGAGAAAATCCAATTTATAAATAAATTAAAAGGCTGATAATAGCGATAAATCCGAGAAAGATGGATAATATAGAGTTATCAATATTAAACAAGTTGCGGGGAATTCTGGCCTGATGAAGGTGGTCTTTTAACAGGAAATATAATAATCCCCCCACCCCAAGGGTTACCAAGCTCTCCAAAATAGGCAGTGGTTTTAAGAGCTCAGCCCAATTAACTTCCCCCACCAATCCACCGGTTAAAAAACCTGACGCTAATACTATGGCACTTAGCAAAAGGATGGCTGTCCCTGATTTAAACTCCCAGATTGTTTTTCCTCCTAAGAAAAACCACCCTAGTCTAATAAAAGAAATTGCAGTACCTATACCCACTAAAAACAAGAGCCCACTTACCCATAGTGAGGGAAAACCTTCCACACACAGTGTCTTACTGATGAAGCCGTTTAGGGGAGGAACCCCGGCAATGGACAGTGAACCTATCAAAAAGCCGACTTTGGACATAAGGGGGACTTTCCTATCACTTATTTCATATATGTTTTCCTCTCCCACTCCCGAAAAACCCACTGAAAGAAATAACAAGCCTTTAAATAGACCGTGAAAGAGTAAGTGAAAAGTCCCCCCAACAATACCTGTTATAGTGCCTGAGCCTAACCCCACCAGAATGTACCCCATTTGGGACATGGTGGAGAAAGCCAGGATACGCTTTGGTTTAGTGGCAAACATGGCATATATTACTCCACCAATTCCGGTTACGGCCCCCAAAGTTGTAAGTACCGGGGTCAGATCACTTACCGAAGAGATTCTGATGATCCCCATTATCCCCCCCTTGATGGCCATCCCCGAAAGCAGGACCGAAACTACATGGTGGCTATAGGCATGCGCATCCGGCAGCCACATACCGAAGAAAAATATTCCTCCTTTGACCGCTAGACCGGCCACCATAAGAGCTAACCCTATATTAACCGTGGGCAAATTCCGTTGACTGAGAATCGCAGTCAGTTCAGATATACTCAATGTCCCTGCAGCTTTGTATAATAGAGACATTCCAAGGAGATAGATACTCATGGACAGTGAAGAAAGAAACAGGTACTTTATACCTGCCCATATCTGATGGGTCTTTCGTTCATACCCGATAAGGAGAATTGTAACCACCGAAAGCAGTTCAATACAAACGTATAAGTTAAAAATATCGTGAGTGATGGCCAGTGAGGTGCCCATTCCCAACAGGTAATTGTATAAGCTGTAAAAACTCTTGCTCTCACTGCTTTTAAGATGAAGCAAAGTGACTAGATTAAGGGACAAAATCAATCCCATAAAGAGCAACGAGGTTAGATCCAGCCTCACTTCGATACCCTTTACATTCCATCCACCTAGGTACCAAATTAACGGGCCAGATTGGAGGTAGGAAAGTAAAGCCCAGATAAACCCCCCCGTTCCTACCCCCCAGGAAATATAACTCAGCGTGGACTTATAACCATCGATTATTAAAATAAGGGTCCCTACCGCCAAATAACCCCCCAGAGCTATCAGAATACCGCTCATCCACTTTCCTCCTTTAAATCTCTGCGGGCCTCACGTTCGATTTTATCCACGTCCAGAGTGTGATAGCGGGTCACAATTACCATAATAAAAATCAGGGAGAGGGCCAGTATTCCGAAGTTGATCACTATGGCTGTATATACCAAAGCTTGAGGGAGGGGGTCGGCATAATTGGTTACCCCAGGGGCGATAATCGGTGCTTGGTCGCCTTGTTGGTAGATGGTGGAAATGACAAATAGAATGGAGCTGGTATTTATTATGTTTAAGCCGAGGAGCTTCTTAATTAAATTTTTCTTCACTATCATCCCCCATGCACCGATACAAAAGACTAAGGTGGCTACAAAGCTAGCTATAAAACTCATATCTCACCTCGGTGTTGGATGAAGAAGTGTAGGATAGCCCAAGTGCCGATAAAGACCTTCAAAGCTATTATTAAATTGATAAGGGTCATATAGCTTACCGACCAACCGGCGGGGATCATATTAAAGTGAAGTAAAAAGGTGGAAAACCCGATTAAAATGATCACCAAAATCATTAGGTATTCGATCTTTTTCATAAAATCTTCGTGAAATCTTTTCCCCACTGTTTCAGCTCCTATGGACATGGAAATAAGCAGTATACTGGTACCTCCGATTGCTCCCCCTACAAATCCCCCTCCCGGCCCCAGGTGAGCACTAGTGGCAAGATAAAAGCCAAACAAAGCCACCACAGGAAACAATAAAGAAGCAGAGGCCTTAACCACCTGTGATTCGATAACCCTACTGCCAGCCAACTTTTGTCTGGACTCTAGCTTGCTAAAGAAGGATACCCCGAAGACGGCGGCTGAAAATACCAAAAGTTCCAACAGGGTGTCGTAAAAGCGATAATTGATGTAAATTGCGCTGACTGCGTTGGGGACCCCTATTTCATCGGTTACCTCCTGAATATATAGATCCCCTACCCTATCTCCTATCTGAGGGGCCCTGTAAATCCCCCAGATGACTACTGCGGCAAATGCCATCAAGGTCAAGGTTGACCATATCATCTTCTTTTTTTTATTCATCTTAAATATTTACGGGTAAGCTCTTTGATTTGATTGCTTTTTCTTAATTGGTCTAAATATAACTCAAGTTCCTCAAACAGGTCCGCCCGGTTTGAACTTAAGGCAAATTTATGTTCTAGGTGTCCTATTTGAGTAACCATATCTTCTTCCTTAAATCTTTCACCAATCATGGTAAGCAATTTTTCCAGCCGGCTGGAATCAATTATCATCGCAGAGATTTTTCCAGTTTGGTAAGCCTCATACAATTCAAGTAGAGTGGAAAAATAGATGAATTTTCCGCTTTTTTGAACCTCAGAAGAGATCCACTCTCTTCTGACCGCTCCCACTGGTTTCTCCGTTATCTCTTTTCTTTTGATCTCAAGCAGGTCGCTTTTTGCATAACTGGTAGAGAGAAGTAAGTGGTTATTAGCTCCAGAATCAGGATGGCTAAAAGCACCGGCGATTAGATCCTCTTCCCCTCCCTTTAGTTTGGAAACCAGATCTTCTCCAGGGGCGAACTGAACTTCCAAATTAAGCCCAATTTCCCGGGCAAAACCTTCCAGTATTTGGTAATCGATCCCCTTCAATTGATTTCCTTCCCGAAACAGAAAGCGGGGAACCTCTTCAGCTATAACTTTCAACTTACCTTGGTCGCTTAAAGCGATCACGTAAATAAAGGTGGCTAAAGCAACTCCGATAGCTCCTTCTGCAACTGCTACATCCGGAGCTCCCATAAGAAAATAAATACCTGAGGAAAGCAGACTGAACACCCCCATTATAATTACCGCGTTAAGAAGATTTCTTTGAGTGAGTATTGCTACTGCTATAAGAGGGAGGATACATAAAAGGAACAATTGCATGTTAATCCCCTTCTTCTCGATCTGTATATGGTTTCCTTTTTGATAAAAATGCTGCTTTAGCTATGCTATGGGTAACTATTGGACCGGTAATAAGTATGAAAACCATTAACAAAAAGGTTCTAAGATCGGGAGGGTTTAACCCCTGATGGAGTATGAGACCCAATAGGACTATTACTACTCCCACCGTGTCCGAGGCGCTGCTAGCTTGCAAGCGGGAATAAATGTCGGGAAACCTGACAATGCCTATAGAGCCTATGAGCATCACTACCAATCCCAGATAGACAACAGCAATTGAAATCAAAGTTCCTCCTTTCGCTCTATGAACCTAGTCACCACCACTATTCCCAAAAAGCTAAGCACAGCGTAAATAAAAGCTAGATTCATATACACAGTCTTCCGGTTAAGTATGTTTTCTATCATCAAAAATACGATGATTTTAGCGCTTAGTGAACTGTAGGCCATTAGCCTATCTAGGACCGTAGGCCCCTTGAACAACCTGTAGGAGGTAATAAAAAAAGCCAGAGCAATCAAGATCACTATGTATAATTCCATTCTGATTATCCCAAAAGTTCTTGGAGAGGATTATCGAAGTTTCTTTGGATAGCATCTTTCATTTTCTGGTATTTCTCCCGGCTCGGTAAATAAAGATGGTGGATATATAGAAGATTTCTTTCAGTCAATATGGCGATGGTGGTAGGGGTGAGGGTAATGGAATTCATAAGCAGTAGACGACCAAAACTGCTTCTTACTTCACAAGGATAGACAACTATTTCGGGTTTAATACGGTTAGTTATAACTAAAAACAGGGTTCTGGCGGTAGACAAAACAATGCGATAAGCCAACCGCAAAAAGAATAATAACCACAGGTATGTCTTTTTAAAAGCCCAGGTGGGAAACTCCAGGCTGCCTAGTAACGTCCGATATAGAAATAACACCAGCCAAGAAATCAAACTGCCGGAAATCAAAATTTGGAAGTTTATAGCATTGTAAAATATAACCCAAAAGCCGAGGAGGACTAACCAGACGGCAAAAAATTTTATCATAACTGAAACTCTTACTCTGCTCATATCGTCTCATTATAACTATTTATCCCTCATTCTGTCTACCCATGGATGTGGTTGACAATTATGGACGAAAACTAGTTTGACGAGGGAACCCCGCTTCATTAAGCTTACCGGTAGTGAAAACTGATTATCGAAGGGAGTGTTTTATGAAAGACTTATTTTCAGAAGCCGACCTGGAAAAATTATTTTGGCCCAAGCGGATTGCGGTTATTGGCGCTTCCCGTACTCCCGGCAAGGTCGGATACAGCTTGGTTGAAAATCTAGTCACTAATAATTTTGAAGGGGAAGTATATCCGGTTAATCCTAAAGCTGAAAAAATATTTGATTTACAATGTTATGAAAGCATTGCGCAAGTTCCCCACCAAGTCGATCTAGGGATAATAGCACTTCCCGCACCGCTGGTAAAAGATGTGGTAGAGGAAACCGGAAAAGCCGGGACGGACTATCTAATTATCATCGCTTCCGGATTCAGCGAGATTGGCGATAATAAACAGGAAAAGGAGATTGTGGATATCGCACATCGATATGGGATGCGGATATTGGGACCTAACATCTTCGGCGTTTACTACGCTCCGGCCAAAATGAATGCCACCTTTGGTCCCACCAAAATATTTCCGGGAAAAATTGCCTTAATTTCTCAATCTGGGGCTTTAGGGATAGCTTTAATTGAAAAGACAGTGGATGAGGAGATTGGGCTTTCCTGTATAGCATCGGTGGGTAACAAAGCGGACATTGGAGAAGTGGACTTCTTGCGTTTTCTGGAAAAAGACGATCATACTAAAACGGTGATCATATACCTAGAAGGCACGGAAGAGGGCAGGGAACTTCTGCAAGCAGCACGCTCCGTAACGCCCAAAAAGCCGGTAGTGGTGATCAAAGCCGGTAAGTCAGAAAAAGGTGCCCGAGCGGTTGCTTCCCATACTGGATCTCTTGCCGGGTCGGACAAAATTTACGACGCGGCCTTTAAACAGGGAGGCATGCTTAGAGCTACCACCGCCCATCAAGCTTTCAATTGGGCTCAGATGTTATCTTCCCAACCTCGACCTAGAGGTGAAAACGTGGTTATTGTCACTAATGGCGGTGGCGTGGGGGTGATGGCTGCTGATGCTTGCCAGGAGCAAGGACTTCATTTGCTAGATGATCAAAAGCTTTTGTCAAAGGTATTTAAGGAAGTAATTCCCGAATTCGGCTCCACTAAGAATCCGGTAGATATGACCGGTATGGCTACTCCACGCGAATATAAAAAGGCATTGGCCGCCTGCTTTGGGCAGGAGAAAATCGACTCCGTCCTCTTGCTTTACTGCATGGGAGCCGGACACGATCCAGGGCAATATTCAAAGGCTATCCAAAGCGCGATCGAAGAACAAGGGATGCCCAAACCAACATCGGTTTCCATGCTGGGTGGTAGCGAGGCTGGAAAATGCCGCAAAAAGCTAAACAAACTAGGTATCCCTGCCTATGAGGAACCGGAAGAAGCGGTAAGTGCATTGGGAGCACTTTACAGATGGAAGGAATATACCCAAAATATGTCTCCTCCTCCTGAGAAGGAGCTGGCCGTTGATTGGGAAGAAATTGCTAAAATTGTAAGTTTCGCCCGCAGACAAAAAAGGAAAAATCTTTTGGAAAGCGAGGCCAAGAAAATTTTGAAAATATTAGGTGTACAGATCCCTAGCTACAGATTAGCATCTTCAGTTGCAGAAAGTGTAAAAGCGGCCGAAGATATCGGGTATCCGGTAGTCATGAAAGTGGAGTCAAAAGATATAGTACATAAAACTGAGGCGGGGGGGGTGAAACTAAATTTAGGTAACTCGTCTCAAGTAAAAAATGCGTACCAGACCATTATCTCTTCTGCCCGAAAGAAATATCCCCAAGCCCAAATCGAGGGAGTGTCGGTGAACAAGATGGTTAAAGGAGGTCTAGAAGTTATAGTGGGTGCCACCCGTGATCCCTCGTTTGGCCCTACCGTTATGTTCGGGCTGGGAGGGATCTATGTGGAAATTTTAGAAGATGTATCTTTTCGAGTGGCTCCCCTGGATCGTGGCGCTATCCGGAAAATGATTGGTGAAATTAAAGCTTATCCTTTAATGCTGGGGGTAAGAGGGGAGAAAGGTAAGGATATACAAGCTGTGGTGGAAACGATCTATCGAGTAGGAAGGCTGGTGGATAAACTACCTGATATCGTGGAATTAGATATCAACCCATTAATGGTTTTAGATAAACCAAAAGGCTGCAGGGTTCTTGATTGTAGTATAAGTATCACGCAAGAGAAAAGTTAAAGTTAGCTTTTGTAATGTGGGACTAATCTTCTTCCTCTTCTATATATCTTATGGTGGTTGATCTTATCTTTAAGAAGGAAGAAGGGGGTCTGGGCATGCGGCAATCCTCCCCTTCTAAATTCTTCTCAGTTACCCGGATGGAAAAAGGTTCCCGAGATTTGTATAAGCCCAACATAAAATCATGATGTTTCTGATCAAGGCCGATAACCGTGATCACCGCTGATTTGAGAGGTTTAAAGTCTGTATGATCTGAAAGGTCTGTCCTTCTTTGATACTCCGTCTCCTCCTCAACCAAGACTCGGCCGTAATCTTCCTCCGGTATCTCATGTGAGCCAATTTTTATAGACATTTTTCACTTCCCCAGATTTAATATCCATAAAGCTTTTTAGATTACACTTTCTCCACTGCGGCTATGGAATAGGCAGCAATACCTTCTTCTCTACCCCAAGGGCCTAAACCTTCAGATGTGGTGGCTTTAATGTTTACCAGTGACTCGGGTATTCCCAAGCTTTTGGCGATATTCGCCACCATCTTTGCCCTATAAGGAGCAAGCCGCGGTCTTTCTGCCACCACAGTAGAGTCTATATTTACTATCCGATACCCGGACTCAGTTGCCATCCCGGCTACCTTTTCCAAAAGTTTCAGACTACAGATATTGCGGTAGCGTTCTTCCGTGTCCGGAAAGTGCTTTCCTATATCTCCCAACCCCACTGAACCGAGCAAACCATCACAAATGGAATGGGTAAGTACATCGGCGTCTGAGAAGCCGGCCAAACCTTGGTCATGCTCGATTCTTACCCCTCCCAAAATTAGGTCCTCCCCGGCTTTTAGAGGGTGAAAATCTATCCCCAAACCCACTTTCAATAGTGTTCCCTACCTAGCTTAATCTTCTTCGGCCTCTTCCATGGCTTTCTCTAACTCATCAAGGGTGCGGCTCATTTCGTCCACTAAATCCACCAATTGGTATCGCTGATCGTCAAGTTCCTCTTTGAGAGGCTCTAATTTTTCTAATAACTCCTTTTTGGTAATGTAAGCCATCTGAGATGTCCTCCTTAATATTGGGTTTCTAAATCAGATAGAAAATATTATATTATCAGTTCCTACCTTGAGCAATACTTTTGAAACCCTATTCGGCTCGGTTTATTTTAAACTCTGAATAAAATCATCCAGTGGTAATGCAACCAAAGTCTCTATCTTTACCGTACCCCGGGAGCCGAGTTCCACCGATACTTTGGCCATAGTTTCATCATCTGGAGCTTCTACAATGTTTATGAAGTCATATGATCCCAGTACGGCGAACTGCTGGATGACTTTTGCTCCAAAGGACTCTATCTCCTTGTTTACTTCCTTAATTCTTTCCGGGTTTTTCTTGATGGTCTCAGCCCCTTTATCGGTAACTTTGGAAAGTAATATGAAAGTTGTCATTTTAACCCCCCTTTTGTAATGAACTGCTTTTAGCATAATAAATACCTAATGGGAAAACAACTTCGATTAAAGCAAACAAATGGATAGATTTACGAAAACTTAAGGAGGGGAAGGAAGGGGCCCTGGAGTAACGTAAGGGTACGGGGGTGGAGGACCCCTTCCCTCGGGATAAATCAAAGTGGGATATTCTTATTGTATAAGTGAGAATTATCTTTAATCATAACCTGCCCTCGTAAGAATTGTTGGTGATTTGAACCTGCTTGTAGACTTAATCCATCCGCGCTCTTAGCCATTTAAAGCTGGGACTTCGGAAGGTATAAGTTTAAGAGCGGATTTAGGAGTTTTGTCCTTCCCTAATCCGCCACGTCTTCAGAGGTCCAAACGGCAGGATAGAGTAAGATCGCCTATATTGGGGAAGGTTTACAAAATTTTGCATTTTGAGTAACTTTTTGCTTTTCATTTCTGTTTGGACCTCCTGATTTATGAGTTAAGAAATTATAGCAGAGAGTTTAAAATTTGTCAAATAACCGAATCGCCAACCGGCCCTTTCATAAATTCCTACCTTTAAATTGCAGTTCTAGTTTGTACTGTACTTGCAGGATATAAGAGGCTTTTCGTATACTACCCACCTAATAGCTTACGGATAAACAAGCGTAAAGTAACAGGTGATTGCAAATATGTCCGAAAAGAAGGTCTTCTCAGGGGTGCAACCTACTGGTGAACTCCACATTGGGAATTATTTTGGAGCTATCAAGAATTGGGTCAGTTTGCAAGATCAATACAGGTGCATCTATTGCATAGTTGATTACCATTCTCTTACCTCATATCCCGACCCGGATACCCTTACCCAACGTTCTTTAGAGTTAGCCGAAAATTATATTGCTTGTGGGATAGACCCTGCCAAATCCCTATTTTTCATACAATCTCAAGTTCCCGAGCATACTGAACTAGCCTGGATATTAAGCTGTGTAACTTCCTACGGTGATCTGACTAGAATGACTCAATTCAAACAGAGAATGTCTGAAGACGAGCAGGTAAACGCAGGACTCTTCAACTACCCGGTTTTGATGGCCGCTGATATTTTGATCTATCGAGCCAGCCTGGTCCCGGTGGGAGAAGATCAAATTCAGCACCTGGAGATAACTCGAAGAATTGCCAGAAGATTCAATAGTCAATATAGCGACTTCTTTCCGGAGCCCGAACCTTACCTAACTACCGGTTCTCGTATAAAATCCACTTCTGATCCCTCTCAAAAGATGAGTGCTCACTTAGGTCCAAAACATTATATTGGAATCATGGAATCGGAGGATCAAATATGGGAGAAGATAAAAACTGCAGTGACGGACACAGGCCTAGAAGAAGGAAAAGAAATGAGTCCCGGAGTAGAAAACTTATTCACTCTCCTTAAGTTAACTGCAGATAAAGATATCATAGAGGAGATGGAAGAGAAATTTGAGACGGGGGAGCTTATGTACAAGAAATTGAAAGAGGTCGTTTTCGAAAACTTGAGGAAGAAACTTAAACCAATTAGAGATAAAAAAAGAAGCCTTGATAAAAAAGATGTAAAAGAGGTACTTAATAAAGGAGCAAAAGAGGCTAGAGAAATAGCTCAAAGGAATATAAAGAAGGTAAGAAAGCTGGTGGGTGTACAGCTGTAATTGCTTGCAGTCTGATTCTAACTTTTATAAACTAGCCTATCTTAGACAAATTGTTATTTTTACTTCAACTTAAATAAAGGTGAACATAAATATGGAAAATATAAATGAGATAGTACTTATAGAGCCTAAATCACCCGGAGAGCATTTCTTCCGGTTTGCTAAACTTCCCCGCCTGGGCACCCCGCTTCTGGGTGCGATATTAAAGAAACTTGGCTACAGGGTAAAGATCTTTTGTGAAGATCTAGCCACAATTGATTGGAATCAGGTTTTAAATGCCGATTTGGTAGGCATATCAACTATAACTTCTACCGCCACTCGGGCATACCAAATGGTGGATAAACTAAAGGAAGCGAGCAAAAACATCCCCGTAGTTATGGGAGGGCCACACGTAACGTTTATGCCCGAGGAGGCTTTAGGGCAAGGAGCAGATTACGTAGTCAGGGGAGAGGGGGAAGAAACCCTGGTTGAGCTCCTGGATCATTTAGAGCATGGTGACCAAAAGCCAGAAGACGTAAAAGGCCTATCATTTAGTAATGGCAGTAGCTTTGTACATACTCCCGATAGAAGTTTTAAAGCTGATCTGGACGACTTACCGTATCCTGATTTCACCCTGGTGGAGGGAGCAGAGAACATAAGCTTGATCCCTATTCAGACCTCCCGGGGGTGCCCCCATAATTGCAAGTTTTGCTCGGTTTGGAAGATGTTCGGGCGCAACTACCGCACACGCAGCGTAGAAGGTGTAACAGAAGAGCTTAAATCTCTATCTAAGCAACTACCTAAATCTCATATCTTCTTCTATGACGACAATTTTTCTGCTCACCCGGAAAGGACGAAGCATCTACTGGATAATATGCTCAGAGAAGATTTGATACCTCATTCTTGGTCAGCGCAGGAAAGCGTCAAAATCTCTAAAGACCAGGAGTTGCTTGCACTGATGGAGAAAAGCGGGTGTCGCCATCTCTGTCTGGGTCTGGAATCAATTGACCCTGATGTATTAGATGACTATGGTAAAAGGCAAACCGTTGGAGAAATCAAAAATTCCATCCAGGCCCTACATGATCATAATCTATCCGTACACGGGATGTTTGTGTTCGGAGGGGAAAACGATAAACCTTCCACGGTCAGAGAGACACTGGATTTCTCATTAAACAATCAAATTGACACCGCCCAGTATTCTATCCTTACCCCTTTTCCGGGAACTACCATATACCAGGAATTAAGCGAACAAGGAAGGATATTTGCTGAGGGGGTTGATCAGTGGAAGAATTATGACGCCCACCACGTAGTTTATCAACCTAATTTGATGAGTCCTCTTAAGCTCCAAAACTCAGTGATCGAGGCTATGGCTCGTTTTTACTCCTCTTGGCGTGGAGTTAAATCAGTTATAAAGGGCAAATTCAGAAACTCCTTCTTTGCTTTCTACGGTCATCACCTGGTTAAAAAGTGGAGGAGACAAAATCAAGAATTTCTAAATAACTTGAAAAAACGGGGGATTGAGACCTTATCGGCATAATTAATCTTCTTCAGATATTTTTACTACTTGTTGGCCCTTATAATATCCGCAAGCTAAACATACCCGATGGGGTAGTTTGGGTTCATGGCAGTGAGGACATTCACTGACTGTAACCGGTCCCATTTTTTTATTAGCTCTTCTGGTTCTTTTCTTTGATCTGGAAACTCTATTTTTTGGAACTGCCATATCTTCTCCTTAATTTATAATCGAGAGTGTGATTTATTTTATCATTTCAAAATGAGGATTGCAACGGGGGGGGCGGGAAAGGGCCCAACAAGTTGCCTGATTATACTCCAAATATTATACTAATTTATTGAAAGCTCATAGGGGGTTTTAGATATGCCAAAAGGTGAGTACAAATATGTAATCATAGGTGGCGGATTGGCCGGAGCTTCCGCTATCGGAGGCATCAGGAAAGAAGATAAAGATGGTTCTATCTTGCTAATCGGTAAAGAAAATCATCTGCCCTACAATCGCCCTCCCCTCTCCAAGGATCTCTGGTTTGGGAAAAAAGAGGAAGAGGAGATATTTATCAATAAAAAAGATTATTACAAAGAAAATGATGTTGATTTGGCCTTAAACTGCGAGGTAGTTGAACTTGACCCCTCTAATCACTTAGTTACTGACCGTGAAGGCGTTGATTATCAGTATAAAAAGTTACTGATTGCCACCGGAGGAGAGCCCAAGAGACTGGATATTCCCGGTGGAGATTTGGAGGAAATTTTTTATTATCGCTACCTGGATGACTATCGGGAATTAAAATCTCAACTTTCAGAGGGGGACTCAGCCCTAATTATCGGGGGTGGCTTCATCGGAGCGGAGATGGCCGCCGCACTTGCCACCCAAAAAGTAGCCGTAACTATGGTATTTCCGGAAAGTTATCTTTTAAAGAACATATTCCCAGAAGGTTTAGGAAGGCATATTCAGGATGATTACCAGCAACACGGAATCCAGGTCTTACCCAACGATTTACCAATTTCCATTAAGGTTAGAAAAGAGGGTTATATAACGGAAACCAAAAACGAAACGAAAATAACCTCGGATCTCTTGATAGGGGGGATAGGAATATCTCCTTCACTGGATTTAGCTCTAAGTGGAGGTTTGAAAGTTGAAAACGGCATTTCAGTTAACAAATATCTTCAAACCTCTAACCCGGATGTTTACGCTGCCGGTGACAATGCCTACTTTCCCTATTCTGTATTGAATAAAAAAATGCGCATAGAACACTGGGACAATGCATTAAGTCAAGGCGAATACGCGGGGAGGAATATGACCGGAGCAAAGGAACCTTTCACTTATATGCCCTACTTTTACTCAGATCTATTCGACTTTGGCTTTGAAGCGGTAGGAGAGGTCGACACAAAGCTGGAGATGGTTGCCGATTGGAAGGAAGAATACAAAAAGGGCGTGATTTATTATCTTAAAGAGGGGGTCCTAAAAGGGGCCATGCTCTGTAATCTATGGGGAAAGAAAGACCGGGCAAGAGAGCTGATTAAAAAAGGTAAACCTATATCTCCCCGAGACTTAAGAGGGACCATTGATTAGGCCTCTCAAATAGGAGAAAATTTTATTTATAAAAGATGGGTAAAGAAACACTGCGTGGAAAAACTGCTTTGATCACCGGCTCCGCCAAGCGATTAGGTAAGGCGGTGGCTTTGGCCTTGGCGGAACAAGGGGTAAATGTAGTCATCCACTACAATAAATCGGAAGAAAAAGCCAGACAACTACAAGCCGAAATTTCTGGTTTGGGCGTGAAATCGTGGGCAAGTCAGGCCGATTTTTCGAACCAAAAAGGATATGAAAAGCTAATTAAAGAAGCAAAAGAGCACGCCGGCCATTTGGATATCTTGATTAATAACGCCTCTATCTTTCCTAAAAGCAGTTTATTTAATCTAACCCTTGATGAGTTAAATGAAAGTCTCAAAATCAACGCCTGGGCTCCTTTTATCCTAGCAAGAGAATTTGCCCGCCGGGTTCAGAAGGGGAAGATAATAAATTTCCTAGATACCCGGATAACCGGCTATGTAAAAGAGCATGTAGCCTATTATCTAAGTAAGAAGCTGTTGGCCACTTTAACTAGAATGTGTGCGCTCCAGTTCGCTCCCCATATTACTGTCAATGGGATAGCTCCGGGATTGATACTACCCCCGGAAGGAAAAGGCAAAGATTACCTGGCTCAAAAAAGTGGCCAAGTTCCACTAAAAACCCACGGTGACCCCACAGATATAACCCAGGCGGTTCTTTACTTGTTAAACAACACATTTATTACCGGCCAAATTATCTACATAGATGGAGGTCAGCACTTGGCTTATGACTACGGATAAGATACATATTAACGATCTTGTGGGCCGCTGCATTATAGGTCTAAAGGAGGAAGAAAGGCAAGAAAAACAGGAAGTAATCATTAACATTACCCTGTTTACCGATCTGAAGAAAGCGGCCAAAACCGATCGTTTAGAGGATACAGTAGACTATAGTCAGCTCAAGGGGGATATACTAAATACGGTGGAAAATTCCAAATTTCATTTAATTGAGTCCCTGGCGGAAGAGGTCGCTGATATTTGCTTAAAAAATAAAAAAATAAAACAAGTTAAAGTCTCGGTCCAAAAACCGGGTGCACTTAGATTTACAAAAAGTGCGGAGGTAGAGATAACCCGTTCCAATGCCGGTGATTAAAAGCCGGCTCTCCTGGACGGTCAGTAGATTCAATCTTTTTTATAATGAATAATCTCTGTCTGTAGATTCCTCCAAGTAGGCGGCGATTAAATCTATGGCAGATTGAATATCCTCTTTATTCGCCGTTTCTACCACCGTATGAACATAACGGGTAGGAACGGAGATGGTTACACTGGCTACCCCTTCCTTGGTAAGCTGTAGGGCACCGGCATCCGTCCCACCTTTAGGGAGAATCTCCATTTGGTACCTTATCCCCTGCTTCTCAGCAATTTGTCGCAATTCATCAACCAGTTTGGGATTGGATATGGATGCAGAATCCTTTATCTTTATTGCACAGCCCTGGCCTAACTTGGTTATCTGGTCCGGTTCCTCCACGCCGGGTACGTCACAGGCCGCAGTTACATCACAAGCGATACCTACATCCGGGGAGATTTCGTAACTGGAGGTCCGGGCACCTCTAAGGCCTACCTCTTCCTGAGTGGTGGCTACTAAGAAAACGTCACCGCGGTGTTTCTTGGCCTTTCTTAAGGCTTCGATAATTACATAAACTCCAACTCTATCATCCAAAGCCTTTCCAGAAACTATTCTTTCACCTTCCACAAACTCCTGTTTTAAAGTGACCGGATCTCCCACTTTAATTTTTTGGCTCACTTCCTCTTTATCCATACCTAAATCAACAAACAAATTTTTGATCTTGATAGGCTTTTCTTTTTCTTCCTTTTCCAGAATATGTACGGGTTTTGAACCCACAGACCCAATGTAATCGCCATGGCGGCCGTGGACTACTACTCGCTGTGCTAACAGGACTCTGTCATCAAATCCACCCAGCGGTTCGATCTTTAAAAACCCGCTTTCTGAATCGATATGCTTTACTATGAAGCCTATTTCATCCATGTGGCCGGCAAGCATTATTGCCGGTCCAACACCTTCACCTTTCTTCTTGCTGATTACATTGCCTAATACGTCAGTTTTTACCTCATCCATTAAGCCCTTTAGTTCATCTATTATGATCTTTCTAACCCTTTCTTCCCGGCCGGGTACTCCGGGTGTTTCGGATAATCGGCGTAACAGCTCCATCAAATCACTCCTTGTTGTATTAAATTACTTCTAGCCCGTGAGATTCCTCACGGATATTGGGTCTCCCCTTGTCTTCCCCTATTGGAAAACCAGCGGTTATTCAATCGGTTTTCTTCCAATATGAGTCCTTTAGGATCGATTTTTATGCTCTCCATTGTTCCGTTTGACCGTATGGTGAATGTGGTTGAGTCAGATTTTGCCTCCATGAATTTTATTATTTTTTCCTCTCTTCCATTGATATTTAAAGAAATTTCTATCTGAACCGGCATTATTGCCTCGCCGGCCCGTTTTACTTCAAACCTATGCACATAATGCGGGTAATCTCCATCCAGAGCGACCTCGGAGGTGACTGAGGTTACAAAGAAATCAAGCTTTTTCGTTGTGGTCAGCCACTGGTCAAAAAACCAGTCATAGTTTTGGCCAACTACAGTATGAGCTGTAGCCACAAAATCTCGCACCTGCGCATTTTTAAACTTATATTGACTGTAGTATTGGCGCAAGACCTCTATTAATAGATCTTCACCCCAAAGATTTTCTAACATCCATAGGATGCCCGATCCCTTTTCGTAAATTACCTTAAAATATGAGTTTATGGAACTAAAATCATTAGACGAGGTCAACACCGGTATCCCCACTTCTTCAAAATCGGCTGAGTGGCGAACTGACCGGGGATTATGGCCATCGCTTATCAGGTACTTTTCGGTAGAATAAACGGTAAATCCTTCATCCAGCCAAGGTTGGTCAATTTCATCATTACCCACTGTCCCATACCACCACTGATGGGCGACTTCGTGTACCACTTCTCTCATCTCTCCCCCGCCTATGGTTACTATACCCGGATATTCCATCCCTCCACCTACTTCAACTTCAGCTACAGTTAAATTCTGGTAGGCGTATTTTCCAAACAGTTGACTAAAGTATTTCAAAGCCTTCAACCCATACTGGCCAATATCTTTATTATTTGAATTTAAATAAAGGGTTCTAAGCACTACATCTTCCCATCTGTACTCCATCACCTGGTACTTTTTGCTCGCTACCCAGGTGAAATCATGAACGTTTTGAGCTTCAAACTCCAGCGTCTTGGTGCCATCCGAGTTGTGGGTGGTTTTATGTAAACTTCCGGTGGCTCCTACCACCATTTGGTTAGGCACAGTTATTTGAACCCGATAATTTCCAAAATCGGCGTAAAATTCACCCAAATAACGATACGGGTTCAAATTCCAACCTGTCTGGTCGTAAACCACTATTTTAGGATACCATTTGCTGATGGTATAAACCCCGTTTCTATGACCTGATCTCACCCCCCACCGTGCGGCCATTTTGGATTGATCGGTGGTTTCCATTAAATCGTAAGTAAATTCTATTTCTAACTCAATTGTTTTATGAAAATCTAAAGCTTGGTTTAAGTCTATTTTCATCAAAGTATCCTGGATGCTGTAATGGGGAGTCTGATTTCCAACCCTAATATTTTCTATTTGCA
>CAYUCE010000004.1:31847-60026 GCA_964443275.1 uncultured Thermotogae bacterium
CTAATCAGCTAGGAACTGGCCATGCTCTCCTGCAAGCAAAGAAAGCTATTGAGCCGGCCGGGGGTAACTTGTTGGTCCTATATTCGGACACCCCGCTGATAAGGACGGAAATATTAGAGAATTTTCTTAAGTTCCACGGGAAAAACGAAAATAAAATATCCTTACTTACTGCGGAATTTGATAACCCTACTGGCTACGGTCGGGTAGTTAGGGACGAGGCAGAAAGCGTGGAGCGCATAATTGAAGAGGGTGACGCCAATAAACAAGAAAAAAAGATAACCGAAGTAAACCCGGGTTTTTACTGCTTTAGGAATGACGGAAGCTTATGGAGCTTTTTGGAATCGCTCAACCGGGATAATGAACAGGGTGAATTTTACCTCACGGATCTGATTTCCATTTATCGACGCCATGAATTTAAAGTCGGATGCATGAAAGTAGATGAGGAGACTTCTCTTAAAGGAGTTAATACACGAAGGGATTTGGCTGAGGCCGAAAGCGTATTTCGGGAAAGAAAAATAGATGAGCTTTTGGGTTCCGGTGTTACCATTACCGACCCCCGAACGTCTTTCATAGACCAAGATGCCCAGATCGGTATGGATACAATTATCTTACCTTTTACCCATATCAAAGGGGATACGAAAATTGGCCAAGATTGTGTTATCGGCCCCCACAGCTTCCTAGTTAATTCCCAGATAGAATCGGAGGTAGTGGTGAGATATTCGGTAATTGAAGGGTCAAGAGTACGTACCCGTTGTCAAATAGGACCTTTCAGCCACCTGCGACCGGGGGCGGACATAGGGCCGGAAGTAAGTATAGGAAATTACGTAGAAGTAAAAAAGTCGAGAATAAAGGAAGGTACAAAGATAAACCATCTAACTTATATAGGCGATAGTCAGATCGGTCGGAAAGTTAACGTGGGAGCAGGGACCATAACCTGTAATTATGACGGGGTGCGAAAACACAAGACCTATATTGACCAAGGGAGCTTCATTGGGAGCAATACCAGCTTGGTTGCTCCTATAAAAATTGGTAAAAACACCGTTGTAGGTGCTGGATCAACTTTAACTAAAGATGTACCGGACAGAGCTTTGGCTGTAGCCAGAAAAAGGCAGGTAAACATAAAAAACTGGACCAGTAGAGGTGAAGGATAAGAAGATGGTTAACGAAGATCTGGAAATTCTAGCCGGCAACTCAAATCCAAAATTGGCAGAGGAGATTGGGGAAAATCTGGGAAAAAAGTTAATTGATGCGGCGATAAGAAAATTCAGCGATGGAGAAATCAATGTTCATATTAAAGAGACGGTTAGGGGAAAGGACATGTTTATCATTCAATCTACTTCTCCGCCGGTAAATGATAATCTCATGGAACTATTAATTATTATCGATGCACTGAAGCGGGCTTCCGCTAAAAGAATTACTGCAGTCATGCCGTACTATGGATATGCAAGACAGGACAGAAAACATACCGGAAGGGTTCCCATAAGTGCCAAGTTGGTAGCGAATATGATAACGGTGGCTGGAGCAGACAGAGTACTCACCTTGGATCTTCACGCCGGGCAGATACAAGGTTTCTTCGATATCCCGGTGGATAATCTTTGGGCGAAGCCCATTTTAACTGGTTATTTTGAACCCATGTTCAAAGATTCAAAGGAGCTGGTGGTAGTATCTCCGGATGTGGGTGGAGTAAAAAGGGCCAGAATGATCGCCGAGCGACTCAATGTATCTCTGGCTATCGTAGAAAAACGAAGGATGGATTTCAAAGAAGAGACGGAGGCTCTAAACGTCATTGGGGAGGTAGAAGGGAAGAAAGTTTTAATTGTAGATGACATGGTTTCCACCGGTGGAACTTTAATTGAAGCAGCCAAAATCCTTGCCAAAAAAGGAGCTGGAGACCAATATGCTGCCTGTACTCACGGCATTTTCAGTGACCATGCAGTAGCACGACTAAAAGATTCACCTTTTAAAAAAGTGGTGATTACTGATAGTATCAGCCCAGTTGTTAATGATCCATTTGTTGAGTATATCTCGGTTGCTCATATCTTTGCTAAAAGCATTGACCGCATACATAATTCACAATCAGTTAGTGCTCTATTCCCACATTACTAGGCGGTATCAAAATGAATATAAACCGTAAATACAAAGCAATGGCAAGAGAGGTGATGATAAAGTGTCTACTGAGCAATATGAACTAGATGTAAAAAAAAGAGATAAAAATGAGAACCCCAACTCACTTAGACAAAAGGGCTTAATACCTGGGGTGGTTTATGGACCGGGGATTGACAACCAGCTACTAGCAGTGGAAAATGAAGATTTAGAAGATCTGCTAGCTCAAATAACCAGGAGTTCCAGGATCGAAGTTAATTTAGACGGCGAAAACCTGGAAACCTTTATCCGAGAAATCCAATATAATGATCTAACGGATACGGTAATTCATATCGATTTCTATCAACCGAAGCTAAACCAGCCCATGGAAATGGACATTCCGGTGATCGTTCAAGGTGAGGCGGAAGGGGAAAGAGAAGGCGGGATCCTGCATCGCATCACCAACACCATCTCGGTAAAAGGTCTTCCTACCGAGATACCAGAAGCGATATATTTGGACATCTCAAGTCTAGAGATTGGGGATGTAATACATGTAAGTGACTTGGAACTAGAAGGAGCCCAGATCCTCACTCCACCGGGAATAGCTGTGGTCACTATCGCCGCACCGCTGACCGAAGAGGAACTGGAAGAGCTCACTATGGGAGTGGAAGAAGAAGTGCCAATGATGGAGGAAGAGGTACTAGAAGAGCTGGAGGGTGAAGAGGAACTAGAAGAGGGTGAGGAACCGGAAGTTGGCGAACTGGAAGAGGAGATGGAAGAAGAGGAAACCGGGACCTAACTCTGGACCTATTTGTGGCGGACTTTTGTTCGTAAGATAGAATCATAATGGTTCTAAAGGCCGTTTTTGGCTTAGGCAACCCAGGTCAAAGGTACAAAAATACTAGGCATAATGTAGGTTTTATGGTAATCGACCGTTTCCTGGCCCAAGTTTCGAAAACCGAAGCCGCACCCAGGGTCTCGGTTGAGATTACTTCCGAAATTTATAAATCTGGGAGTCTGCTTTTAATTAAACCCATGGTTTTTATAAACTTAAGTGGGACTGTGGTGAAAGCTATCTGTCAATACTTTGACCTGGCTTTGAAGGATTGTCTGGTAATTTATGATGATTTGGATATCGAAGTGGGACAGCTCAAAGCTAAATATATAGGGGGAGCCGGTGGTCATAGAGGTATGCAATCAATAATTAATACCACAGGAACGGACAAGGTTCCTCGCTTAAAGATAGGTATAGGTGATAATATTGATTCGGAAGTAGATCGGGCCACCTATGTGTTAAGTAAGTTCACCGACCAGGAGAGAAAGCTGTTGGATCCGATTTTAGATAAGGCAGGTGAAGCGATTCAGTTATTCCGTGATTCAGGGATTGCTCACCTGATGAATAAATTCAACTAATATGGTGATGTGGACAAGATTTGCTCAAAATATCGAACCCATAAGTTATGAGATAAAGAAAGGGGGGATGAGCTAATGAAAGGCAGCTATGATAGATACTTTACTGAACAGGCTAAAGAGATAATTGGTATTGCTTATGATGAAGCGGAGAAGTGGCATCACGATCAGGTAGATGTCGAACACCTCCTTCTGGCTTTCCTTAAGGATGAGACAAGCAAGGTAAACAGGTTTTTAACTAAGAACGACTTAACCTATCAGAAAGTGGCAAGAAGAGTTAGAGAGGAAGTGGGAAGGGGTGAAGCTAGGTTTTCACTTAACGAGTTGGGTTCTTCCTCCAGCCTTAAAAGCGTTATGAACAAGGCATATGACTTAGCTCAAAAAGAAGGGTATAAGGCGATTAAACCGGGACACCTTTTTGTGGCTATATTGGAAGAAGGAGGAAGTCCGGTTACCAAACTGCTCAGAGAGTACGGCATGGATTTGGGAAAAGCCAGGTGGTATTTCCTCCAAAGTAGAAGGAAAAAGGTAGTGGGAAGGAACTTACGGAAGAAAGAGAAGAAAACCGGTCTAGATTTCGGCCGTAACTTGATTGAGGAAGCGGAAGAGGGTCGATTGGACCCGGTTATAGGCAGGGAAAACGAGATCGAACGCATAATTCAAACCCTGTCCCGGCGAAAAAAGAATAATCCGGCGGTGATAGGAGAGACGGGAGTGGGAAAAACTGCGGTGGTCGAGGGGTTGGCTCAAAAAATTGCCAATAAAGAGGTACCCTTGATACTGCGGGAGAAGGAAATCATCGAGCTGGATATGGCGGCTATGGTAGCGGGTACAAAATATCGGGGTGAATTTGAACAGCGGCTTAAATCCTTAGTGAATAAAGTCTCCGAATCAGACCATATAATCTTGTTTATAGACGAATTACAAACTCTGGTAGGGGCGGGGGGGGCGGAAGGAGCAATAGATGCTTCTTCCATCTTAAAACCACCATTGGCATCGGGGATGATTCAGTGTATCGGGACTGCCACCCCGGATGAATACCGTAAGTCCATCGAAAAGGATCCGGCTTTGGAAAGACGGTTTAAGAAGATAGCTATCGAAGAGCCCACCATAGAGGAAACTGTAAGAATCTTGGAAGGATTACGGCCAAGATATGAAGAGCATCACGAAGTAGAAATAACAGCTAGCGCTCTTTATCAAGCGGCAAGGTTATCCGACCGATATATTACTGATCATTTCCTGCCGGATAAGGCGATAGATTTAATCGACGAAACGGCAGCCAAGATCAAGCTGGGCAGCACTTTACCCTCTCCTGAAATCCGGGAACTGGAGGAAAAGATAAAAGAAATAGAAGAGGAAAAAGAAAGAGCGGCCAGCCAACAGGATTATGAAAGGGCAAGGGAATTGCGCGATAAATCTCGGGATCTACAGGACAAACTTACCCAGTTAAAGATAGAAACCGGAGTTGAAGAGCGAGTGGTAACCGGGGATGAGATTGCCAAGATGGTCTCTAGCTGGACCGGTGTGCCTGTGGGTCACATGAAAGAAGAGGAGTCAAAGAGGGTAATCTTAATGGAAGAGACAATTCATGAGCGTTACATCAACCAAGACGAAGCGGTAAAGGCAGTATCAAAGTCCATCCGCAGGGCGTATGCCGGGGTCAAGGACCCTAAAAGACCTATTGGAAGTTTCCTTTTCTTGGGACCTACCGGAGTCGGTAAAACCGAACTATCCAAAGCACTAGCCGAATTCCTGTTCGGGGATGAAGAGGCACTGGTTCGAGTTGATATGTCCGAATATATGGAAAGATTCGCCGTATCTAGGCTGATAGGTGCTCCTCCCGGTTACGTGGGTTACGAAGAGGCCGGCGAACTAACTAAGGCGGTCAGAAGAAGACCTTATTCAGTAATTCTGTTTGACGAAATAGAAAAGGCCCATAGAGACGTATTCAATATACTGCTTCAAGTGATGGATGATGGCATTCTCACTGACGCCCAAGGAAGAAGGGTAGATTTTAGGAATACGGTGTTAATAATGACTTCCAATTTAGGTGGTAAATCAATCACTGATAGGAAAGCGTTGGGATTTGGTTCACAGGGAATAGACAGTGGAAAGTCCTACCAAGCCATGAAAGACACAGTGATGGAAGAGGTAAAAGATACCTTCCGCCCCGAGTTTTTAAATCGACTGGACGATACCATCGTCTTCCATCAATTGAGCAAGGATCAGGTTTACAATATTGCTGATCTGATGTTGGAGGAACTTAGAACCCGGCTTGCGGATAAGGAAATCGAGGTGGAGATCACCCAACCTGCTAAGGGCTTACTGGTAGAAAAGGGTTACGATCCCAAATATGGTGCACGACCCTTGAGGCGGACTATAGAGAGAATGATTGAAAATCCCATATCGGATAAGATCTTGGAAGGTAAATTCAAGGCTGGAGATAAGGTAAAAGTCTGCTCCTCTCAAGGTAAGATGAAGTTTGAAGCCCAAGAAGGTGTAGAGGTAGGTAATTAAAACTTTAGTTTTGAGTAATTACTGATCGGAAAGAGTAAATAGACTAAATGGCCTACAGATGCAAAAATTGCGGGCATTTCTCTCTAAAATGGATGGGGAAATGCCCGGATTGTGAACAGTGGAATAGCTTTGAAGAGGTAACTGAGGCAGAAGAAAAAGGGGCTAATCAAGATTTTACCTGGATTGAATCAGATATAAAACCCTTAGCTGATATAGAGCTGGACAGGACCAGGCGGTGGAGGACCCGGATAGGCGAGTTTGATAGGATCCTAGGAGGAGGAATAATACCGGGGGCTCTTATTTTAATTGGCGGTGAACCGGGAGTGGGTAAATCCACTCTCATGTTACAGGTGGCCGGGAAGTTGTCTTCCTCAAACCAGAAGGAATCAAACCGCCCCGTTGTGTACATATCTGGAGAGGAACTTCCGGGTCAGATAAAGCTTAGAGCCAATCGATTGGGAGTAGGTGACCAATACGATCTATTGGTTCTATCCGAACAGTCACTTCTACGAGTCGAAAAGAAGCTAAAAGATCTTAAACCGCAGGCCATCATAGTAGACTCCATACAATCAATCATCCCCTCCTTGTCCAAGACCGGGGGGCCGGGAAGCATTCAGCAGGTGGGGGAAGCTACCTATGAGTTAAATAAACTGGCCAAAAGGCAGGAAGCGGCTATTTTTTTAATAGGCCATATAACCAAAGGAGGGGAATTAGCCGGTCCCAAAACGATAGAGCATATGGTGGATGTAGTCATGTATTTGGAGGGGGGAAACGAAAGTGACATACGAATCTTGCGGGCAGTGAAGAACCGATATGGGGCCACCGATGAAATTGGGGTCTTCCAAATGAAAGAGAACGGATTAAATGAGGTGATTAATCCATCTAAGTTCTTTACCGGTAGAGATAATGGGTCTAAGTCAGGTTCCAGTATCGTTCCCAGCCTGGAGGGTACCCGGCCTATACTGGTAGAAATTCAAGCCCTAGTCACCTCTTCCGGTTACGGGAACTCTCAACGTAGGTGTACCGGCCTGGATTACAACCGAGTTCTCTTGCTTTTGGCGGTGATAGAGAAAAATTTGGGCCTACATATAGGATCCGAGGATATATATTTAAATTTGGCCGGGGGTATTTCCATAAAGGAAACCGCATTAGATCTGGGGATAACTTCTGCAGTGGTCTCCAGTTTTAAAAACAGACCACTAGCCTCCAGGACTATAATTGTGGGAGAGGTTAGTTTAAATGGTGAAGTAAGGAGAGTTAAGAAATTAAAGACCAGACTAAACGAAGCAGCTAAATTGGGATATGAAAGAGCGGTGATCCCTATGGTGGATGATGGATATAAGCTTGATTTGCCTATGGAAATCGTTTCGGTAAGAAATATAAAAGAGGCCATGGATGTACTCGAACTTTAATTATGGTTGATATAAAGGAAAGTGAAGAATTTTTAGAAATTTTGAAAAGAGTCTCCCCCGGAACCCCTTTACGGGAAGGAATAGATCAGATAGTGAAAACCGAGAAGGGGGGGTTAATAGTTTTAGCTGATGAAAATGAGGCAAAGAAAGTAGTAGAGAGTGGCTTTAAACTAAATTCCAATTTTACCTCTCAAAAGCTGGCCGAGCTTTCGAAGATGGATCGAGCGGTGATCGTGGACGAGAATCTGGATGAGATAATTTATGCCAATGCATACCTAGTCCCCGATCCCACTATATCCTCTCAAGAGACGGGAACCCGCCATCTAGCGGCTGAGAAGACGGCCAAACAATTAGGGGTGGTGACCATTGCCGTATCAGCTAGCAAGGGAAGCGTCACTATCTATTTTGGGGATACAAAGTACGTGTTGCCAGATTTGGCCACCGTTCACTCTAAGGTAAACCAGGCACTGCGCATTCTGGAGCAGTATCGGGAAAGTTTCTCTGAACTTTCTCGTGAACTTATTTATCTGGAATTTGAGGGCCGGGTGTTGCCGGCCAACGTTACCGATCTAATCCAAATAGCAGTGCGCATGATGGACACAGAGGAGGAAATTAAGCGATGGTTTATCGAGCTGGGGGAAGATAGGGAACTTTTAGAAGTACAACTAGAGTGGCTTATGCTAAATGTAAGGGAATTTTTCCAGTTGGTAATCAAAGATTTCCAAAAAGGTTCTGAAAGGCCCGCTTCCGCCATTGCATCTAAGTTAAAGGACCTTCCTACTGAGGATTTGGTTTCGACGGAGAATATCATGAGTGAATTAGGCTACGAGATAGGCGAAGAGGTGTTAGATACCCGACTTCCCGCCCGTGGCTACATGGCTCTAAGAGAGATTCCGCGAATTCCCATGGCGGTTATAGAGAGGTTGGTAGATGAATTCGGCACTTTGGAAAATATTATGAAAGCTGAAAAGGAAGAGCTGATGGATATCAAAGGAATAGCCGAAGTCAGAGCCAAATCGATCCAGTCCGGTCTAAATAGGCTGCAACGCGGGCTTTCACTAATGGAGGTTCGGTAGAAGTTCATGCCTATATCGGATTTTTATCCCAAACTAGATAGATTACAGAAAGCGGCCGAATATTTAAAGAATAGGATTGACAGCCTACCAGAGATAGGTATAATCTTGGGTTCCGGTTTGTCACCTTCTATCGAAATCTCGGGTCAATCCGAAGTATTTCCACCGAACAAAATTCCTAATTTCCCGGTGGCCTCTGTGAAAGGACACGCCGGAGAGCTAGTGTTTACTTTCTTAGCTGATAAAAATGTTGTCCTTCAGAAAGGCCGCATTCACTACTATGAAGGTAGATCTATGGAAGAGATTGTCTTTCCGGTGAGAGTAATTAATTTGTTAGGTGTGGATAAGCTTTTAATTACTAATGCTGCCGGGGCTATAAATACTGATTTTAGGGTGGGGGATTTCGTACTAATTAGCGATCACATAAATATGATTGGAGAAAATCCCTTGCGGGGTCCCAATATCGATGAATTGGGACCCAGATTTCCTAACCTAAACGATGCCTATAGCTTGAAGTTAAGAGAGAAAGCTACAAAGGTGGGTAAACAGGAAGGGTTTAAGTTAAAAGAAGGCGTCTATGTGGCTACCCCCGGGCCTATGTATGAAACACCGGCCGAGATAAGGGCTTACCGGACTTTAGGGGCGGATTTAGTGGGCATGTCTACCGTTCCGGAAGTAATAGCGGCTCGTCACCTGGGGATGGAGGTGTTGGGAATCTCTTGTATTACCAATATGGCCGCAGGCATTGAACCAGAGGCCGAATTATCCCACCAAGAAGTACTGGAAATTACGAAAAAGAGAAGAGAACCCTTCGCCCAACTGCTAAAGTTGATCCTAAAAAGCCTCTAATCCCTCACTCCGGCCATCAATAAACCAATCTTTTCTTTATCGGCGGATTGAGCGTCGAAAATTTTCATAATTTGGCCTTCAAATATGACCGCAATACGGTCAGATAAAGTCATTATTTCACCCAGATCTGAAGATACCAGTAAAATGGCCGAGCCTTTATCTCGCAGTTTCAAAAATAGATCCCAAGTGTGTTTAACTGCCTTCCGATCCAGACCGTGGGTGGGGTGAGAGGCTAATATTAACGGCGGCTCTCGCCAGGTTTCACGCCCCAGAATTAATCTTTGAATGTTTCCCCCGGATAAGATCCGGGCCTCAGTTTTCCACAAGTCAGGCACTATCACATTGAACTTTGAGATAAGTTCATTCGTATGTTCAGTTATGTAGGAACGGTCCAAAACCTTGTGGTTAGAAAATGGGTGTTTTCGGTAATCTCTTAGCACCATATTTTCAGCTACAGTCATAGGTTCTATCACCCCTACTTCCCGCCGTTTCTCGGGGATATGAGCTGCGCCGGCTTCCATGATCTTTCTGGGAGATGAATTAGTCATGTCTTTTCCCCCATATTCTACCTGCCCTCTTTCAATATGCCGCAAGCCAGTAAGTGCTTCAAGAAGCTCGGATTGTCCATTTCCGGAAACACCTGCTATCCCCAGAATCTCGCTTTTGTTGAGATTAAATGATACGCCTTTTAATGCCTCCTCCTTATATGGGCCGAGAACGTGTATATTTTTAACTTTCATAGCCGGTTTTTCTCTTTCTTTTATCAACTCTCGCTCCAGTTGGATAGGAACAATCTTACCCAACATCATTCGAGTCAATTCTTCTTTGCTGGTTTTATTTTTAAGCTTTTGTCCGACTACTTTACCCAATCTGAGGACGGTAATTCGGTCAGATACTTCCATAATTTCTTCCAACTTGTGGGTAATAAATACAATTCCGTAGTCCTCATCAGCCATTTTTCTTAATATCTTAAACAATTTCTGACTTTCCTGAGGGGTAAGAAGTGATGTCGGTTCGTCCAGGATCAAGACTTGGGGTTGGTAATAGAGGACCTTAAGGATTTCAGCCCGCTGCATCCCGCTGGCGGAGAGATCGGCCACTCTGGCTGTGGGATCCACTTCAAGGCCAAAATCTTTGGAAAGACGGCCTACCTCTTTCTCCACGCTCTTAAGGGGATAAGAAAAGGGAGTTACTGACAATCCAAGAGCCACGTTTTCGGCTACAGTAAGAGGGCCGGCCAACATGACTTCCTGATGCACCATAGCAATACCGTGTTGGAGACCGTCTTTTGGTGAATCAAAGGTGACTGACTTCCCCCCTACATAAATACGGCCCTGGGTAGGACGATAATAACCGGAGAGTATATTTGCCAATACTGTCTTGCCCGCTCCGTTTTCGCCCAGTAAAGTATGCACTTCACCGGCCCTAATTTTAAAGTCTATAGCATCCAAAATCAGATTTTCCCAAACACCTGGAAATCCTTTTGATATACCCTCTGCGCGAAGTAGATCTTTCGTATCATTCAATTTTTCGCTATGGGTACCCGGTTTTTGCTTAAATTTAGAAGACATGGTTTATTCTCTTTCGTAAGGTTCGCCAATGCGGGCAGGAAACCTTACCCGGCCAATCGCCCCCGCCACAACCAATAAAGTAACAATATAAGGAATCATTCGGACGAACTGATAGGGAATTAATCTATTGATCGCTGGGACGCTAGAAATCCACATAGCCGAAGCATCAAAAAATCCAAATATGAACCCTCCCACTAAAGTAAGCAAGGGATTTAGACCACTAAATACCACATTTGCTAAGGCAATAAATCCCCGACCAGCAGGCAGGGTCTTGGTGATGGTATGTGACCACCCAAGGCTTAAAAAGGCACCTGCCAATCCGCCCAATGTGGAAGCATATAGAGTAGCTATAAATCGCAAGCGCTTGACCTGGACGCCAGCTACATCGGCAGCTTCTGGTTTCTCACCTAAGGCTCTAATTTTAAGACCAAAACTTGTCTTGTTAAGCATCCACCAGGTAAATAAAGCCAATAAGATTGTTATTGGTACCAGAGGGCTTATGCTCCCTCCCGGAACGCTGAAGCTAGGTATCTGAAGCCTCACCGGCAGTTGCAGGGGGCCACCCCACAGTACATGTATCCCTGCTCCTACAATACCCAATCCAAAAAGGTTAATCCCCACCCCACTTATCACTTGATTACCACGGAGATACACGCTGATTATTCCATGGAGAAGACCGATAGCTGTACCGGCTGCCATTCCCGCTAATATGCCCACGGTGGGACTACCACTAACTTGAGCTCCCACCACCGCTAAAAAGGCAGATATCACCATAATCCCTTCCAGGCCGATATTTATTACTCCGGCTCGCTCTCCGAAGACTTCTCCTATAGCGGCTAGAGTTATGGGGACCATGGATTTAAAAGCAAGCAGCACTATAGTTAAAACGCTCATTATTGCCTCATATTCATTCGTATACGCAGTTTTCGGACCAGTTGCCAAGCTTCAGGTACCGCTACCGCGAAGATTATTACTCCTTGAACTACCCTTATCATATCCAAAGGTACTCCAGATTGGAACCCCATCAAACCCGCTCCCGATTCCAGGGCACCAAAAAAGATAGCTGCTCCAATGGCCCCCAGAGGGTGGTTTCGCCCTACCAAAGCCACTGCAATACCATCGAACCCCAAATTACCCAGGGTTGAAAGGTCATTGGTAATGGCGTAAGGAAAACGTCCTAAAACTTGGGTAGCACCGGCCATTCCAGCCAGGACCCCTCCTAGAATAAAGGCTAGGTTTATACTGTTGGCTGGATTTATTCCCGCATATCGGGCAGCTTGAGGGTTAAAACCCGTACAACGTAGTTCAAACCCTATGGTCATACGCCAAAGAATAAAGTAAACAATTAAAGCCATGATAAGGCTTAAAAAAAGGGCAGCAGTCAAACTACTACCAGGAAGGAGAGAAGGAAAACGGGCGCCAGGAGGAGCGGAGATGGATCTAAGCCCTCTTTGGGGATCGTTCAGCAAGTTAACTATTAAATACGTGGCCAACCAGACCGCTATCCAGTTGAGCATGATTGTGGATATAACTTCGTGTACTCCTCGGGTTACTTTAAGTATAGATGCGAGTAAGCTCCAAATAACGCCAGCGAAAATCGCTCCTCCCAAGGCCACAACCAGAAGGAGAACCGGGGGTAGGGGGAGTGAGCTAAGGGCTACTGCTACCGTAGCTCCCATTATCATCTGTCCCTGCGCACCTATGTTGAATAAGCCGGCTCTCACCCCCACAGCGAAGGTTAATCCGGTGAGTATCAACGGAGTAGCACGGCTGAGGGTGTTGGCAGCGCTACTTATATCACCAAATGAGCCTCTAAAAAGGGCTCCATAGGCATTAAGTGGATCGTATCCCCATACGGCCATAAGTGCCGCTCCCACCCCCATTCCCAAAAGTAAAACAGAACCCACTTCCCAGATGGGCTTAAAAAATTCTTTATTTAAAAGAGAAGTCAATTTAACCCTTATCAAATCTGATCAGAGCAAGTAAGAAACCCTGAGTCTTGACGGGTAAAATCTCGGTTTAAGATTGTTAGTTGACTCAGGGTTTCCTTCTCATCAAACTCTTATTTTAATTACCTACGGGTAATCTTTCCTTACCTGTTTGATTTGATCGGCAGTATTAGCCTGGGGTACCTTAATTTCTCCATTTAAAACCTGAAGCTCCAACTCGGTGACTGCTTCCCATACCCAGGCAGGAGGTGACCAGCGAGCTTGGTAAATTTTCTCAAAGACTTCTCTCCTCTGCTCAGCCGGGAACTGCCCAGCTTCCATTGCCAACTCGATAAATGAAGAGACATCTTTTAGAGTGGAAAGACCCACCCCGTCCTGAGCTAAACCGAGCACCAAATCTTGGCCCCCTTCAAATGTGTCCTGGACCACCTGCTTTATGGCCGTATAAGTTGCTACATCTACCCTCTTCATGGCACTAGCTGGAATAAATCCAGGCTTTACATACTCTTGAGCTGCATCTGCCCCAAAGGCAAATGGCGGCCCCATCTGTCTACCTTCTGCTCTTGCCTTCTCCTCCACCGCGTCGAAGGCGCCTAAGTGACTGGCTCCAGCTATTCCAAATATGGCGAAGGCACCACTGGCTAGCTGAGTCTCCGCCGCTTGCTTCCCCCCTGCCGGATCGTCAAAGCGTCCCACATAAGTGGAGAGTATCTTTATTTCTTTCTTTTCTCTGAATCGTTTCTGATACCAGTCGAGAGCCCAATGTACTCCGAACCGGAAACCAGCTTCATACCTCCATACGGGGGGTATCTCCATACCACCCAATATTCCCACGGCTGGGTAGTTATAAGCGATGGCTCCTAAGGCTGCCAACACCCCGATGGGGGGAGATGATTCCTGTTCTTTGAAAAGTAAACCTAGGATGTTAGGAACTCCACCAGCGGATCCATCAACGAAAGCAAATTTCTGATTTGGGAATTGCTTGGCCGCTTCTGGCAAAGCATCCGCCAGCAAAAAGCCTACTCCAATAATCAGTTCACACTGACCAGTTCTAGCCAGAGTGGTTAAATCGGGAAGATAATCTGCTGAACTAGAGGCAGTCACGTCTTTTAGTTCCAGCCCGAACTGATTGGCGGCCCTCTCCGCTCCCAGGTAAGCCATATCGTTGAAACTCAGATCGCCTCGACCGGTTTGATCGAAGTAAAGACACACCGTTTTTTGGTTTTCTTGACTGAAAGCACGACCCATAGGATTGAGTAAAAAGACCCCAAAAGATATAACTACTAAACCGATCAAAAATAAACGCACACCTTTTTTCATTTCAACCTCCTTTTGTGGTCCAGCACCTACTTTACATGCATCGGGTATTGCTTCAAGCAATACCGAGTATCATCAAAAGTAGGTGCTGGATTGACACTTAAATATAGCAAACGCTAAGATGTGAAAACAAGGCTGTAAGCTTTAAGTGACGGTGCTAATCAGACAAATGTCGTTTGCCATCCGCAACTAGATTATCATAATGAACTGTATGTTTAGGCAACTTAATAGAAAAATAAGCAAATCAATTTTGCGATTTACCGTATGCTTGTTTTCCTTGCTTTTCATAATCTCTCTCTTGTGTGCCGGCTCAAACCCCTCTAGTAGCCAAAAGAGTTTTATCCAAGGGGTTAATTTTCATCAAAAAGGGGATTACCTAAAAGCCGTAGCTGTTTTGAATAATTTGTACAAAGATTACCCCATTTATAGCTACGCCCGTATTATAGTTGCCAAATCACATATTGCACTCGGACAGTTTAAAAAGGCCTTACAGGTTTTAGAGGATGAAAGCGGTAAGGAGTGGAATCTGGCCTACGAAATCGATCTCTGTAAAGCTAGAGATTTTTTGAAAATGAAGCGCTTGGATGAAGCTAGAAAGGCAGCAGAAAGTGCTTATCAAAATGCCTTAACCGATCGCGAAAAAATCCCTGCTCTGCGGCTTTTGGTAGACATATTTTCCGGGCAGAAAGAATACGCCCCTGCTGCAGATAACTTGTTTAAACTAATTGAACTATCGGATTTGAGATTTTCAGAAATTTCAAGAGCCAATTTGTTTGATGAACTTTATCAATATCTTCAAAACCTAAACCTCCAAAAAGAGGAGAACTTGCGCCGCTTATTTCGTTATACGCTATTGATATTAAAGTATGGAGAATGGGAAAAAGCCGGATTAATACTTGAATTATATGAACACAGGTGGCCAGCGGATCTTAAGCTACAAGCTCTTTTTGAACTTGCCTATCTTAAGGCTTTTCGCTTAGGTGAGCACCTAAAAGCCCAAGATGACTTTACCCAAATACTAAACCAAAAACCCGAAATCAGCCTAAAGATAAGGACACTTTACTACCAAGCCCTTAATCTCAAACAGATAGGAGATGAGAAACACTGGTTAGAAATTCTCAAACGTTTAATGGCCGATTATCCCGATAGTTACTACAGTTGCCTGGCTGCAAAAAATGTGATTGAAGATTATGGGGGTGAGGAAAACTTAAGAGAAGCGAAAGAATTGCAAAAAGACCTCAAACCACGTTTTGAAAATACCGCTTGTTGGGAGCAGCTCCTATGGAAATTATTCTTTCTCGCCTATAGTAACAAAGACTTGGCCACGGCCGGCAAATATCTTAGCCAATTAAATTCAAAAGTTAACCCAGTCACTCCTCGGTTGGCATACTGGAATTATAAGTTTGCCAAAGCAAATGAGGATTTAACTGCAAAAGAATTCTTTGATTTAATTAGTACACTTAACCAGAGTCCACTTGATTATTATAGTTTGCTAGCACATAAGAAAAAATATGATTTTGGCCTTTTCTCAATCGATAGTATCTATCACCAAGCTAAGCTCACGGCCCAAGAAGTGACCAGTAAACTTTTGAAAGAGGAAAGCTACCCATCGAATGTTCAAAATCGGGTAAAAGAGGCCGAGTTTTTGAATAGCTTGGGACTTATCTATCCAGCCATCCGCAGGTTGAACATGATAGCCGATTACCTGCCGGAAGAGGCAGTCCTTAAACTTCGCTTTTTATGGGAAAAAGAAGGTGGAGAATACCGCTTGGCAATGCAACACGCTAGCTATCTCTATGAATTATATAAAAAAAGAAATCAAACACCGAGCATATCAGTTATTCAAGGCTCCTACCCTCGCCACTTTGACCAAGAAGTAAAAAAAACCTCCCTAGAATACTCTATACCAAAAGAGCTAATTTACGGGGTAATAAAAGAGGAAAGCGGTTTTGACAACGCCGCTTTTTCCACATCAAAGGCCCACGGCCTAATGCAGTTAATGCCAGCTACGGCCAGAGAAATTGCCCATGACCTAAGTTTTAGCGATTTTGAGCTAAAAGATCTCTTTGATCCTAAAACCAATATTCAGATGGGAAGTTATTATCTTTGCCAGCGGTTGGAACAATTTGGAGACTTACGACTTGCTATTGCTTCTTACCATGGGGGCCCAGGAAACTTAAGCCGCTGGCGCAAAGAATTTAACAGTGAGGATATTGATTTATTCGTGGAATTGATCCCCTCCAGTAGCACTCAAAATTATGTGAAGAGGGTATATAGGAATTTTTTGATCTACAGTCACCTGTACGGTGATAAGTAACCTTATCCTCAAAAGCAATTCTAAAAAGCACCCTCCACCACTGATTTCCGAAACCACCTAGCTGATTTGATCTTTACTTGGTAAATTGTCTATACTCTCTTTATAAGATAGTAGCATATACACCGGAAAATCTTGATTAGGCCCGCTAATCTTCAAAAATAGGAAGGCGCTTGATAATAAAATGGGTTCTTTTAAATGGTCAGAAGATGAAAACCACTGTTTCGGTTGTGGCCGTAATCCCTATGGTTTAGGTCTTAAATTTAAAGAAGATGGCCAGTGGGTTATAGCTACCACCAACTTAAGTGAGTACTATCAGGGCTTTCAAAACATTGCCCATGGGGGAATCGTGGCTGTGCTACTTGACGAAGCTGCTGGCTGGGCGATAATACTTCAAGAAGAGGTGGTCGCACCCAGCTACGATTTAAATCTAAAACTGGTTAAACCAGTTCCCTTAGGGAAGAGAATTTTAATTAGAGGAAAAGTAAAAGATGCCCGCCACGGAATTTTTGTAACTGAGAACCAAGTTTTAAACTCAAAGGGAGTAATTCTGGCCGCCGGTCTGATAAAATCAAAGGCGGTGGAGGAGTGAAGTAATTTGGTTAATTCAAGATTAAGCTACGTATCAGGAGGAGACAAACCAAAACTTATTGAAAAAACCATCCCGGAAATACAAGCTGAGACCACTAATAATTACCCGAATAAGGAATTTTTAGTAA
Organism: uncultured Thermotogae bacterium; assembly: GCA_964443275.1. Classification (GTDB taxonomy): domain Bacteria; phylum Bipolaricaulota; class Bipolaricaulia; order CAYUCE01; family CAYUCE01; genus CAYUCE01. The sequence goes on from CAYUCE010000004.1 coordinate 49,061, forward strand.
GTGTAAAAACCGGCCAGAGGTTAACATTTAAGGAGTTCGACCAGCTCACCAACCAGGTGGCCAAAGGTTTGATCTCCCTGGGCATTCAAAAGAAGGACAGAGTGGGAATTGCTACCGGTAACTCCGTTGAATGGATCGCCACCTTTTTCGCATTATTCAAAATTGGGGCTTACCCAGTAAATATTGTCCCTTCCTTAAAACCACAGCATCTTACATACATGATTAACCAGCCTGGAATTAAGTGTTTATTCGCCGATAAGAGAAATATAGAGATAGCTCAGAACTTGGATCTACCTAACTTGCAGGAAATGATCTTTATTGAGGATGAGGACTTTGATGGAGCTGCTGGTTGGAGTACTTTGCTTGCCTCTGCTAAAGGCATATCCGATAGCGCGCTTCACAAACGAAGAAAGACACTCCATCAAGACAATATCGCTGGATTATGTTATACTTCTGGAACCACCGGTGACCCGAAAGGAGCTATGCTCACCCACCGCGCACTTGTTAACAACTGTAATTTCCTCTCCTATCTATTTAATTACGATGAAAGCGACGTTATGCCTCTTACAGTACCTATGTTTCACTTCTTCGGCTGGATTTTGAGCATAATCACTATGCTTCGAGGGATGAAGTTAGTGCTTCCAACTTCGTACGTAAGACCGGATTCTATTTTGGAATGTCTGGAAGAGGAACGATGTACAACTATGGGATCTGCTCCCCAAATTTATAACTTTTTTGTAAATTTAACTGATCTAGAAACTTATGATTTAACCGATTTGAAACACTGTTTTTGCGGCTCTGATGTACTATCTGGAGATCTCATAGATTCTATGTTTAATCAATTAAAACTGGATACCTTACAAAACGTATGGGGATCAACGGAGCTGGGCGGAGGCTTTACCATTACTCCCCCTGGGGCTCCCCCCTCAAAAATCACCCCAATCGGAAAAATCATACCTCATTCTGAGCTTAAAATCGTCGATCCTATGACTGAAAAGACTCTGCCTCCCGGTGAGGGGGGCGAAATTTGGGGGCGAGGACCTTCTACTTTCAAAGGCTATTGGAAAAAGGATGAAGAAACAAGACAAACTCTCACTGAAGATGGATGGGTAAGAACCGGAGACGTGGGATTTATGGATAAAGAAGGTTTTGTTCATTTTATAGGTAGGTTGGACGAGATGTTTAAAAAGGGGGCCAGAAAAGTGGCTCCAGCTCCCATCGAAAATGTATTGAGACAACATCCTGAAATTGTTGATGCCGGAGTGGTGGGGGTACCGGATGAGAGATATGGCCTGGAAGTAGCAGCCTTTGTACAGCTAAAGGAGGAAACTTTACAGCAGCTAGAAAAAAGCAGAAAAAAAGCCGGTGATTTGAAAACAGAAATGCAAAAATTAGCTAGAAAAAACCTGGAATCATTTAAGGTCCCCAAATACGTAAAGTTTGTAAAGGAGCTTCCTCGCACGGCTACCGGCAAGATTAGACATTTCATACTTAAAGAAAAAGCCAAAGAATTAGCTAATTCCTGGTAAACAAGCATTAGCTAAAAATAAATCAAAAAATACCACTTAGTGTATTAGTTGGGGTTAACAAGTTAGGCCCAACCTAGGTAGCGAGCAACGAAAAAGCCTATAAGAAGTAAAAATGAGAAGGTATATAGTAGATAATCATCCCGGCTAGCTTCCAGCTGGGTCATATACGTCCGGGTGGGCTCGGCTCCAAAATTTCTCGCCTTGAGAGCTTCTGCTATTTCGTATCCGCTGCGTATCACAGAAGCAAAGAAAGGAACAAGCATAGGTATTCTTGCCTTGATTCTGTGGATAGGCCCCCTGCTTAGGACCACCCCCCGTGAAGTATGAGCTTCCTGTATAGCCTGAAGTTTATCTTTCATATCCGGAACTAATCTAAGGGTCAAAGAAAATATAAAGGCCAATTTCCAAGGAACTTTAAGCTGCACCAAAGCAACTTCAAATTCCTCTGACTCAGTATTTAGAGCAAACCAAGCGCTTACCCCAGCTACAGTCAAAAGTCTCAAAATTATAAGAGAAGATATATAGATTCCTCGGTAAGTAATCTCTACTGGAATCCCAAAAACTGAAAAACCCCATAAAGCTGAGCCTTTCCCGTAGAAAAATAAGTTTATCACAAAAAGAACTGGAATCAAAACCTTGAAAAAGGATAGATATCGCAGCCAGTTAATAAAACCACTTCCCAGGGCTACAAATATGACCAGCAAAATAAATAGGGGAAGTAGAACAAATACCTTACTACCCAATATTGCCAAAATAACTATAGTTACAGAAAAGGATATCTTAGCTCGGGGGTCGAGCCTGGAAGGTAAGTAAACCATCTTAACTTGCCCAATCCGGGTGGTTTTGAGCCAATTTCACTGCCTCTCCTAAATTGCGGGGTATCTTATTAAATGAATGTCTTTTGGCCCACTTGACCATACCGGGTAAATCAATGCCTGCCTTATTGGCAACATCTTCATCGCAAAGTTCGGAAAATACCTTTCCTTCACTTAATAACTTTCCGTTGTCTAAAAAGGCTACTCGGTCGGCAAATTGATAAGTAAAGTCGGAGTGGTGGGTACTAAGGATGACGGTCCTATCGAGGTCGTTTAATATCTTTCCTACCTCCCGCTCGCCACTTTTGTGAAGGCCTTGTGTAGGTTCGTCTAAAACTATAATTTGAGGGCCACCAGAAAGTATGGAGGCAATAGAAACCTTTCTTTGTTGACCGGCGGAAAGGGAAAAAGGAGATCTATGGCTAAGATGGTAAATACCGAGTCTGCTCATGGCCTCGGATGCCGCGGTTTTAAAATCTAAGCCTAAATTTTTTGGAAAGAATTCTACCTCTTCGCGTACAGTGGGAGCAAAAAAATAAGCCTCTGGTCTTTCCGGTGCAAAACCTACCATGCCCGGTTTAGTTAAATCAAAGGAATCATCCTTTTGCTGTATAGATATCTTGCCTCTATCCGGTTTTAGCAATCCCGCCATTAATTTAAGCAATGTAGACTTTCCAGAGCCGTTTTTCCCCATTATGGCCAATGTAGCTCCTCTTTTTACCTGAAGACTAATTCCTGAAATTATCTCCTTTTCGGAATCCGGATAGGCAAAATGCAGGTTTTTGACCTTTATCATGAGGGATTTATGTCCTAAGGTTGGATGGCAGGAATAAATATCTCCACGTCTTTTGCCTTATCTTTTAGGGCCAGCGATAATTCGGTAAGATATGGCAGTTTCATCCCTTCCCTTCTGAGCAGGGAAGCAACTTGGAGAGGTTCACCTTCGGTCAGCTTCTTTCCGTCTTTTAAAAGAATTAACTTGTCCACTCTGGGCAGTAGATCACTTAAATCATGCTCAGCTATAATCAACGTCTTTTTGCGCCGGTGTAATTTATCAATCAAATTGAGGATGATGGATCTATTCTGGCCGTCCAGTTTAGCCAGCGGCTCATCCAGGATGATCACCTCCGGTTCACATGCTAGGACTCCAAGCAAGGCAATCTTAGTTGTCTCTCCCAGAGAAAGCTTACTTACTTCTCTTTGAAGCAGGTGCTCGGCATCCAGAAGTTTTGTATATTCACCCAGGCGTTTTTCAATCTCACCTGGGGCAAGAGCCAAATTTTCTAGCCCGAAAACCACATCGCTTTTGACATACCTTCTTACTATTTGTTTGGCCGGATTCTGAAATACCATCCCTACTTTAGCCGGACAGCTTATATCTCCCGAAATCCGAAAATCCTCTCCTAATAATCCCGGGATAGCCTTACAAAGAATTGTCTTTCCTGAACCCGGCTCTCCGCAAATAATTACCATTTCCCCCGCCTTGACTTCCAGGTCAATATTATCCAAAAGCTTGCTCCCCTGGGGGGTGGTTACACACAGGGAATTTATGGTTAAGATACTCATGTTCTAAGTTGTGGTATTCGGGACCTCAAGGCTTTGGCCAAAGGTAAGGCAACTGCCAATCCAACTGCGGCCTGGATTACATCTATGGGCAGCTCTTGAAGTATTGCCGCCGGTATTCCTTCAAAGAAAGCTCTAGCGATCGTATATCCAATAATCATTATAGGTGCACCGATCCCTACAGCTACCAGCTTACTCTTGACGCTTTTCCCACTTAATCTTCCCACCATGAATCCTTCCAATCCCTTGACCACTAAGGTAATTGGGGCATAAAATGCCCACCCTAAAATTATATCAGCGGCCGCGGCACCGATTCCTCCTGACAGTCCTCCTACTAATCCACCGAACAAAAAGGCGGCTGTGTAGATTACAATTTCTCCAAAATTCAAATAGCCCAGCCCCACCGGAATGGAGATCATCATGGTGGCTACGGTCACTGCGGCCGCAAATACGGCGGCCAAAGCCACTGTCCGAGCATCTAATGTGAGCCCTTCTTTTATTTTACTTTTCTCCTTTTTCATAATGCACACCTCCAAAGCCCAATTTTGATTTGGATTATCTACACTTAAAAATTAACCCTCTTACCTGTCCGGTTGTACCTAAATTTGCCAAAATCGGGAATATCCTTTAATTTACTGGATTTTAATACCGGCCCGTCCTTACATACTCTAAAAGGCCCAAATGAACATGCCCCACATATACCCAAACCGCATTTCATATACCGTTCCAGCGAATATTCCCCCGGGATGTCCATTATCTCAAGCACCTTTTTCATCATCGGCTCCGGACCGCAGGCATAATAGTAATCGTAGCTACTCACCTCCTTATCCTTTATGTAATGGGGGGGAGTGCCTTTTTGGCCATAACTTCCGTCATCGGTCAAGATCACCGTTTGGCCAAACCTTTTGAATTCTGAAGCTAAAAATACTTCCTGTTTTGTCCTGAATCCGAGAATGGAAAAGACCCTCGCTTTGAGACTCTCTCCCAAAAGCCTTAAAGGAGCCACCCCTATACCGCCCCCGATAATCAATACTTTCCCCTCCTTTAGCGAAAACCCGTGCCCATAGGGTCCCCTAATACCTATTTTATCACCTATCTTAAGGCTACCTAGCTTTTGGGTAAAGCTTCCCACCTCTTTTACGGTGAAAGCGTCTCTATAAGATAGTGAAAAAGGTTTTTCCCCTAAACTGGGAATCCAGACCATCATGAACTGCCCCGGATCTACGTTAAGAGATTCATCGAAAAAAAGGGTCTTTATATCTCGGCATTCCTTTCTTACCTCTTTAATTTTCACCATCCGCGGTTTTTCAATCATGAGCAGCTCCTATCAGATCTGATACCCTCTGGTAGTTATGCTTAGCTAACCAGGTGATTAACTCACCCTGTATCTTTTCAAATACGTTTATTCCCCAGTAAAAAACCCCGGAGCCAATTCCCACTGCCGATGCACCGGCCATCATCATCTCTACCACGTCCTCTCCTTTAGTCACTCCCCCTATACCCAAGATGGGAAGCCTTATCTTTTCATAAATATCATAAACACACCGTACAGCAATAGGCTTTATTGCCGGCCCGCTTAATCCCCCTTTCTTTTTAGATAATACCGGGGTGCCCATTCCAATATCGATGACCATCCCTGGCCCCACCGTATTTATGGCAGAAATTATATCCGCACCCGCTTCTTCACATGCAGATGCTATTTCTACAATCTGGGGAGTATTGGGAGATAACTTGGCCATCAGAGGAATTTCTCCAACTCTTGCTTTGGTTTTTTTGACTACCTCAAAGGTCATATCCACATCAGATCCAAAAATCCGCTCCTGAAAACTTACATTGGGACAGGATAAATTTAATTCAATAATATCCGGGTTTTCCCCGGCTATGTATTTAGCTATACTTTGGTATTCACTGACTGTACCCCCAAAGATGCTTGCTATCAATACAAAATCGGGGTATTGTGCTTTCATCTCTGTAAGCTCTTCCCACTCTTTGGACATCTTTTTGTAACCCGGAGTGGGGAGTCCCACCGTGTTTAAAAGACCACCTTCAGTTTCCACTACTATGGGATTGTCGTGGCCCTCTCTAGGTCTGGGCCCGATGGACTTAGTAGTGACAGCACCTGCTCCGGCGCAGAAAACCCTCTTGAGCAAGGGAGCGGTGGTCCCCAGAATTCCGGAGCTTAACACCAGCGGGTTTCTCAATTTCACAGAGCTTAAAGATGTGGCTAGCTCAACTTCATTTTTATCTGACACTTAGAGTCCTTTTTCTCCTTTCGAAACTTGGAGCATATTTTTAATAGAAGTGGATTCGATCGGATAATTATGAATGGTCACTATAACTTAATAAGATCTTTTTTAAAAATTCTTTAGCGAATATCCGTTACTTCCACCCGGCTGTCCTTAAGGGCTTGGATGACCTTATCAATATCTGGGGCCTCGATCCTAACCACAAATTCGTCGATATTGGCTTCCGGATGGCGGTGAGAGAGAATGCTAACTATATTGCCCTGCTGATCCCTAATTGGCTTTAGGGCTTCAATTAAAGTCCCCGGTCTATCCTCGATGGAGAAAGTGATTCTAATTTCACCTTCCTTAAATCCCACCACTTCGATTATGGTATCCAAAACGTCGGATTCAGTTATAATACCAACTAAGCTTCCCTCCTCCATCACCGGAAGGCCGGCTACCTGGTTCTCCCTCATTATTAATGCCGCTTCTTCTATAGTATCATCCGGTCCTACGGTCAAAACCTCTTTTGTCATCACCTCTTTGACGGTGATCTGACCTAAAAGATAGTTTAACTCCCATACATTAAGACTGGTAGCATCAGAAGGTCCCGCCTCCTGGATATCTCCTTCAGTTACTATCCCCACTAGCCTGCCGTCTTCGGTTACTGGCAGCCTCCGAACATTGTGCTCTTTCATCGCTTTTCTTGCTTCCATAATGGGAGTATCAGGAGAAACTGTTGCCACCTTCGTAGCCATGTGCTCCCTTATAATCATCTACATCACTTCCGGTTATTATTTGTGTGCTACAGAATAATATAACGTTTCCATTATCCGGTTGTCAAAGCCGTTTACCTCAAAACCGCTTTACGATTGGAACTTGAATGCTTAGATCATACTCACAAAAATTTGATATTTTTCTCACTTGTGCTATGCTACTCATACCATGCAAGGGATATCTAAATGGAAATTATCGTTCAATAAGCGAGAATCCGGAATGGAGGTGATTAGGTAATCAAGTAAGTTAAGGGGGGAAACAGGTAAAATCAGTCTGCTTTGTAACTGTCAAAACTTCAGCCTGACTAGCGCAATAAGGGTATCCAAATAAAAATAAGTAACATAGGAGGTTAGATGAAGATGAGAATTCAGGGGTGGTCAATAAAAGGTTTTTCTCTTTCAGTAGTTATTCTGATAGTCGTTTTGCTAATGGCAGCGGCGCCAACTTATGCGCAATGTAGATGCCGAGCCTGTTGTCCCAGCTCCAGAATTAGTTTAGATACAGATAAGAACGTTTACCAGCAAGGTGAAATGGTTTCAGTTAACCTATATAATCCTCTGGGTTATGATTTTGTATTAGAGAGAATACATATTAAGCGACAAAGTGGTGGGGTAATCTACAATAAAGAGTTCCCTTGCACAGTCATACCTGGAACTTTCTGGACTTGGAGTTGGAACCAAAAAGATAATTTTGGAAATCAAGTACCACCCGATCACTATTACCTGATAATTGAAACTAGATGTTGCGGTACTTTCAGCACAAGCTTTCAAATAGTCGATTCTTGCTGTCAACCGTGTAAACCCTGCTACTCCTCCCCGTGCAGGTCGTGGTGCGGTTCATGTTACCGACCCTGTTGGCCTTCGTATTGCTTGGATAGCTGGCCATCTCCAACTAAGGAAAAAATCACTCCTCAGGGGCCTATTAACTTTTCTCAACTCGGTTTTAATGAAATCAGGGTAAAAAATGGAATTTTACCATTAGACAAAGTAGCCGTTGGTGATTTCAACAGGGATTACAGGCTTGATCTAGCCGTGACCACTGAGCTGAGCAGCCAGGTCTTTATCTTCTTAGGCTATGGAAATGGATGCTTTCGTCAAACTATCAATTTGCCTCTAGGAGGTCAACCTGAATCAATAACTATCGGAGATATTGTGAGGCACGGATCTGAGGATATAATATTTGCCCTGCCGAAGAAGAAGGATATTTTTATCCTTCCCGGGAGAGGGGATGGGGCCTTTGGAGAACTTTTAACTATCCCCGTACAAAGCCCTCCTAGTAAGTTAACTGTCGGGGACTTCAATGGTGATGAATTTAAGGATTTAGTTATAAGTCATTACCACAGCGACTTAGTCCAAATCCACTTTGGAGAAGACCATGGTTTCAAACAGACTGATTATATACTGCCTATAGAAGATCCCTCTTTTATGGTGAGTGGGGACTTTAACCAAGACGACTCCTTAGACCTGGTGATTTTATCCGAAGGTAGGGTGCTAATGGCTGAAGGTCAAGGAGACGGCACCTTTAAATCCCCTATTGAAATCCAACCACTCCAATCCCAGTCCGTTCAACTGGCTAAAGGGGACTTCAATAATGACGAAATTTTGGATTTAGTCCTAATGGAAGAAACAGATGGCTCTATAAAGATCCTAAAGGGAGTTGGCGACGGAAGTTTTGAAGAAGGAACTGATATCAAAACCGGGTCTTCTTTAAAGGCAATTGCAACAGGGGATTTAAATGGCGATGGAATCTCCGATATGGTGGTGACAAAAAAAGGCAGCAATCATATAACAATTTTTATGTCTGTGGTTAGCTAAAGTAAAAAATCCTGTCAAAAAGGAAAATGAAGTCCCGGCTTTAGCTGTAATTTGTTTTAGGATAAATTGGCGTGGGCGATCCATTTCCAGCCGGAATCGGTCTTAATAAACACGCTTAGTCTTGGAATTGGCTTTTTAGGTACTTTTTCACCTCTTATTATTTCCTCCGCGCTAATGGTGTAGGTCACAATTAATACTTGACCCTCTCTGGTCACTTTGAAGTTATCTAAAGTATATTCTTGTAAGTCTATTCCCTTTAATGTCTCTATTTCCTGTTGGCGGTTACTTGCTCCAAAATCGTGCACCGCCTGGAATTTTTCTGAAAGCATACTTTCAAGGGCGGAAATGTTTGAATTCTTGATATATTCAAATACCTTACGGACCAGTTCTTCACCAATCTGTTCATCATAGCCTTCAGGCTTGGGTTCTTCCACCACAGTTACGTTAACCCGTAAGGACCAACCATCACCACCTGACTCCTCCCATGGACGGCTGTATTCGAGCGAAATGGTGGTGGTACCTTTGTTGAATGCTTGAAAGGTCCACTTTTCAGTCCCTGGTGCACCTAACATGCTGCTGCTACTGGGCAAGGTAGTGTGACTTGTTTGCCACAGTACAGTATGGTCGCTAATTTGTGCCGAATCCGACCACTGGTAACCTGTTGAGGGGTTAGAACAGAGAGCTATTTCCAACCGTCCGTGTACGCTGAGCTTGACGGATTTGGTGATATGCTCTTTTGCTTGGAACTCATCACAAGATACACTTATCTCAACTGATCTTAACTTGCTCATATTTTCTTCGGATGAGTTAGTGAAAGAAAATGCGAAAAGTACAATTACCACAATTAAAATCGTAGTAAGGATCAATCCTCTTCTCATTATAATCACCTCCTTTTAGACAGATATGTAACGAGCTAAATTCATATAAATATTTTACCCCCTTGCACCGTAATTTTACAAGCGGGTTTGACAGGGTGAGATAGGTGTTGCCTCCAAAATCCCTACAAGCTACCTCTGCTTTTTAGATTAATTGCACGAGGATTACCAAATATGTACTGCCAACCGTCATTAAGTAATTTGGTTTATGAGTGGTAAATCTCTCCCAATTTCTGCAAGTTTCCAGAGTAATCTTTCTTATCCAACACTGCCTATGACTGAGGAAGTTCCCGGGGAAGCGCGCGCATGTCTGACTCATTGTGAGCGAGGGAGCCCCGTCACGATTAGTCGGAACTTCCGAGAGCATGAACTTATCTTAAAATGTACCATTAACATCGTAAAGCTCAATAATCCTTTGTAGTAAAGTAAACCCCGGTGATTATCATAAATCCACCTGTAAGAATGTAAGGAGTGACCGGCTCCTTTAGAAATACGCTGGCCAGTATTATAGTCACTAAGGGGATAAAATATAAAAATGTAGAAGCCTTTGATGCATCCACTTTTTCCAAAGCGTGATACCAAAGGAAATAGGCAATGAACGATCCAAATATTCCCAAGTACAAAATTGCAACCCAATGAATCAAGCCGAGGTTGGCGATCTCAGTTAGATCTCCCCATATAAATGCAATGGGCATCATTAATCCTGTTCCCCATATAACGATGTGAGCGGTAACAATCTCGGCAGGATATTTTTGGAGCACCTTTTTCCCGATTACAGTGTAAAGTGACCAACAGATAATATTAGAGAAAATGAATAAAGCTCCAATCAAATCGTCTATCCGCGCGGATAGGTCAAAATGACCGTTTGTTACTACCAAAAAGGCTCCCAGAAGACTGATCCCCATGCTGACAACTTTCATAGTGCTTAGCCTTTCTTTAAGCATCTTCACCGAAAGAAGCAAGGTAAAAGCGGGAATCAAAGCAATTAATAAAGAGACGTTGGTAGCTGTGGTATATTCCAGTCCCAGAAATTGAAATATGTAAAAGAAGGTAACTCCCAACAGACCAAGTAGGATAATGGTCTTTACATCTTGTCGATCAATAGAACGCCCTTTCTTCCAATTACGATAAACTACAGGTAAAAACAAAAGCGAAGAAATAACAAACCTGGTGGAGGCTAAAATAATTGGTGAAGTCACTTCCAGCGCCTGTTTAGCAGCTATGAAAGTGGCTCCCCAGATCACACTTACCGCTGATAACTCTAGATAGCTAAGTAACTTGCTATTTTTCATCTAGTTTCTTCCGTAGGGATGAGTTTTTTACAAAAGTAGTTTAATCTGAAATTATCGATATGTAAAATCCTTACCA
>CAYUCE010000005.1:0-10499 GCA_964443275.1 uncultured Thermotogae bacterium
TAACAAGACTACCTACTCTTCTACGCTTCTACGACCTCTTCTCCGCTTCTGCGAACTCTTCTCCGCTTCTACGAAGCTACGAAGGAGCGTAGTAGAGGCTTGCGAAGCAGAGAGCTTCGAAGAAGCGAAGTACGAGAATATAACATCCATGATCGATCTTTTGTTTCTTTAATGATCGAAAAGCTCAAGTAAGTATAGCATTAGGAGTAACATTTTGGTATTCTATTTTTTCAGGAGGGTAGCCTGGGAGGGAGACTTAATCTACTAAAAGGTGTCCATTGAAAGGTAATCTAAAGTTATGAATAAAGTTGATTATCTAAGAATTTCGGTAACTGACCGGTGCGACCTAAACTGCACTTACTGCGAAGCCGGGGACAGGATTGATTATGTTTCCCCGGATGAAATCTTATCCTTTGAAGAGATCCTGCAGATAATCCAGTCGGCCAACAAGTTGGGAATAGATCGAATTAGGCTCACTGGAGGTGAGCCGCTGGTAAGGGAAGACCTGCCTACCCTGGTAAAAATGATCTCCAAAAGTAGTGATACTTCCGACTTATCTCTTACCACCAATGGGACGTTATTAGCCCCCAATGTAAAAGAGCTTAAAAAAAAAGGGTTAAACCGGGTAAATGTAAGTCTCGATACCTTAGATAGCGAGCGCTTTCAGAAACTTACCGGCGAGGATAAGTTAGAGCAGGTACTGGAAGGTATCAGGCGGGCAGTTGAGGTGGGCTTAACTCCGGTTAAGATAAATACGGTGTTGATGAGAAATTTTAACCAGGAAGAGATAGTTAAACTGGTCAAATTTGCTCACCGGGAAAATACCATACCCAGGTTTATAGAGCTTATGCCCATCGGTAACCAAAACTGGGAAGGGGAGTTTCTCCCGGTGGATCAAGCCATCCTTAAATTAGAAAATGAGTCAAAATTAACCCCAGCAAATTTCAAGAAGGGAAACGGCCCCGCAAAATACTATAAAACCTCAACCGGACTTATCGGTTTCATTTCCCCACTTTCTCATAAATTCTGCTCCCACTGCAATCGAATTCGTCTTACCTCTCAAGGAAATATTAGACCTTGCTTGGCCCATGATTTTCATATTTCGTTAAATAAGGCGTTTGCCAAAAAATTAAAACCACCCAAAAGAAAGCGAAAATTAAAGGAACTTATAGCGAAAGCTATTAGATCGAAACCAGACGGCCATCCTTGGCATCGGGGGGTAAAGACCCGCTCGGAGATGTCCCTATTAGGTGGGTAAATAGAAATTTATATGAAATCAAAAAGCTCGTCAATTAGGTTAGGCTAGGTTTATAAGCTAACTTAAGTTCCTTCAACCCTATACAACAGCTCGTAAAGTGCCTTGGTAGTCTTCAGATCTCCCTCTAAATGTTCTTCTATCTTCTCGAATTCACCCAAATCATTCCATTGGGGAACCAGGCTCGATTCACCAACCAGATAATTTACTCCCAGGGCGGTGGCCACCGTTTCCAAGTCAAACTTTAGATTCTCACTTTGATTACCCATCCAGTGGGTAACTATCATATATAAGTCAATGTGATTTGTCGTTCTGTATCTGGCCGTGGAAATGTTGATTGGAGTATCGATTTGATGCAATCTCGATCTAAGTTCTATAAAAGGAAGATCAAACCGTATGGAATTAAATCCTACAAACTGAGTGAATTTTTTGGCAATGGTCCAAAAATTTTTTATTATGTTTGGTTCCTCTCCGGCTAATATTTTGATCCGCTCTCCCCGGCTATCCTCAGACATTACGCCAATAGCTATGATCTTCCCCCACAGTGGATTTAAGGCCATCTCCCCTTTGATTTTCTCTTCTGCAATTTCAGAATCTGCCTTTTCCAAAGCAAGCTCCAGTAAATCCAAGTTGTAGGTGGTCTCGATATCAAACACCAAAGGTCTCATCAGTTTAACCTCCCTTAATTAAATTCCCACCTTAATCTAATTAAATGTTGCTAAATATTCAAATCAAACCATTAGCCTGCACACGACCCTAAGAGTCGGGTAGGTTTTAGAAATTAAAAATTCCTGTAAGTACCAGTAGGTGCTCATTGACATAAGAAGATGAACAAGCTAAAAATAATGGAAAGCCCTTTTAAAGGAGGTAGCTGTGAGAAAATCATCCTTCGGATTTATAGTTTTAGTCATCGGCCTAACCCTACTTTTTGGTTTTACCGCCCACAAAGAAGACGGAACGTTCGTCTATCAAAGGGACGGCAGGAAAATTGCCCAAGAGAGCTTTACCGTGGAGAAGCTCTCCGAGGACAAGATGGTGGTGAGTTCTACTTTTCAACTGGTGGGTGAAGAAGATATCACGGCGTATATCCCTTCCGGAAGCTACACACAGGTTTTTCGTTTAGATGAAAACTTTGGCCTATTATCCTATCTTTACCAGATGAATACTAAAGAAGGGAAGCTACAGGTGAAAGTGGATATGGAAAATAGTAAAGCTGCGGTAACCACCGTTTTGACCACCGAGAGCGGAGAGGAAAACATCATTACCAGGGAGGCTGATCCCGGGGATCGGTTTATTTTTACTCAAGTTTCGGGAGTTCAGTTGATGATTTTACAAAGGATCATCCACCAGAATTGGTCTCCAAAGTTCTCAGATCAGGGTTTTAAGCTTTTCGGCTTATACCCTACGGATCCGCTAAAACCATCATTAAAAGAGATTGAAGTTTGGAAATCAAAACCGACCCTTCTTTCTGGGGGATCAGAAATAATAACTGCCCAGCGTTATCGTTTAAAAATAAACGACATCTACCAGGACAAGGACCTTACCCTAAGAACTTACTCCGATAAAGGGAGATTATTGGGACTTGAGTTTTACGGAGATTCAAGAATCTTAGTTTATCGAGCAGATCTATTTCCAAACGGTTTCTTCTAGCTTTCATTTATCGATAATTTACAACCACAAGAACCAAGCTTCAGGAAACTCAGGAGGTACTCTGACTGCAAGGCGTATATATTAAGGTCGAGACATTAAAAGTAGGAAATTTGTATTTTTTCCACCTTTACTGTATATTATCTCTTGATTAGGAGTGATAGCTGTGCAAAAGAAATTAGTATTTCTTTTCCTTCTGGGGGTGATGCTTTTAGCTCTTGCTGGTTGTCAATGTCTTTGGGCATGGACAGTGATTTATGCAAACCGAGATGTATCGGAGGTACAGCAGGAGGGTTTTGTATCTGCCAAAGATATCTATATCTGCGCCGGAGAATCCGCCCTGCTCAAATGGGATTCTAGTAACAGATTTACCCAACTGGATATAAACCGAGAGGTGGGAGAGGTAAATAACAGCGGCCAGGTTACAGTCTCCCCGACCAGTACTGCAGAATATACTATCACTGCTCAGGGTGAAGATTGTACTTCAAGATCTACTGCTACCGTCCATGTGGTCCAACCCGGAGATCCGATTACAATCAGCGCGCAGGAGACACAAGATCCAAGTACCAAACGTTGGTATTGGCTAAAAGAGACAAAGAAGCAGATTTACTCACCGGCAATTATGGTAAATAGCATAAGGGTTGTTTACGAGGCAACCGAAGTAGCCCCTTGGACCCTTAACAAAATTGATCCAAATGGCGAAGCTCATACCGTGGAAATCCCAGAAGATATACGAGTAACCCCTGATCCCAAATTTTCTATCGTGGGTACGTGGGAACTTTCAGCGGATGAACAGTATCAGGGAGAAGCAACCTTCGAGCTTTTAGTTGAATGTCAGTGATGATTTGTCTTCTGATTCTCGCCTAATCGGGCATGGGAGAAAACTGCTTTTTATCTTTCGTTCTAAGTGCATTTTTTTACTCAGGACGGCGAGCCTTCCTGTGGTTCCCTTTGATTTTGCTCAAAATAATAACAATAATAGTACTGATGCAGTTAGGACCAAAAGGACTTGGCAGAATATGGGGTATCCCTGATAAGGTGGAAGATTAAAACCTCTTCTCTGCTTCTACGACCTCTTCTACGCTTCTGCGAACTCTTCTCTGCTTCTACGAAGCAGCATAGTAGAGCTCCCGCTACGATTTTAACTGCAAGGTGAATCCTTAACCTCGATTATGGGGAGGTAGCGGAACCTTTTAAGGTTCCACCTTACTTGGGATGGTTAAATTCTATTGAACTTATATCAAAATTCCTGCGAGGGATATGATGGCAGAGACTGAAAAGTTATTTGAAAGAAGAGAGGAAATAGAGTGTGTATTAGAAGAGGTAATCTATAAAGACGAAGAGAGCGGTTACACGGTAGCCAAGGTAGCCCCATTGGCCGATGAAAAAGGGCAGATAACCGCTGTGGGTAGGATGGCCTCTGTGCTGCCAGGCCAAAACCTTACCCTTAAAGGCAAGTGGGTCATCCATCCCAAATATGGACGACAATTTAAGGTAACCAATTACCAAGTGGACATGCCGGCCACTGAGGAGGGGATTAAAAAATACCTTTCTTCCGGGTTAATGAAAGGCATCGGACCGTCGATTGCGGAGAAGATAACCAAACGTTGGGGGGAGGAGACCTTGGAAGTGATTGAAAGCGATCCAGATAGGCTAGAAGAAATAGAAGGCATCGGCCCCCACAGACTTAAAAATATCAAAAAAGCCTGGAAAGAGCAAGAGGACATAAGGGAGGTAATGCTCTTTTTAAAATCTCACGACGTAAGCACTAACCACGGGGTTAAGATATACAAAACCTACGGTAAGGATGCCATAAAGACGCTTAAGGAAAATCCATACCGCCTAACCGAGGACATATTTGGGATAGGCTTTAAGACTGCCGATAAGATAGCCATGAAGCTGGGGATGGATCGGGACTCTTCGGAAAGGATAAAAGCGGGAGTGGAATATACTTTGAGAGAAGCTTCTAATGAAGGCCATACCTTTTTTCCTAAAAGCGAACTGGAAGAAAAATGCGTAGAAATTCTTGAAGTTGAAAAAGAATCTATTAAGAGCGCAATAAATGAACTCTTCTATCAAGAGAAGGTAATTTTGGAAGAGCTGGAAGAGGGATCGGCAAAAAAAGGAGATATTGATCAGGCGGTCTATCTGGCTCCTTTTTACTTCTCAGAAAGAGGGGTTGCGGATAGATTAAGTGAAATAAGCTCAACCCCTTGCAAGGTAAAGCCGGAAAGAGCCGATAAGTTAATAAGCCAGTTGGGAAAACAGGAAGCCATAGAGTACAACCCTGATCAAAAAGGCATCATCCGGCAGGCTCTGGTCAACAAAATTATGGTGATTACCGGCGGGCCGGGGACCGGAAAGACTACCACGGTAAAAGGTATCATTAGATTAATGAAGCGGTTGGGTTGGGAAGTTAAATTGGCAGCTCCTACCGGCAGGGCAGCTAAAAGATTAAGTCAGGCCACGGGTAGGGAGGCCAAGACTATTCATCGTATGTTAAAATTTAGACCTCCCCACCAATTTTTAAAAAACGAAGATGATCCATTAGATGCCGATGCTATAATTATCGACGAGCTTTCCATGGTTGACCTCATCTTGATGTATAATCTCCTCAAGGCGATTCCCGATGAAGCTCACCTCATACTGGTCGGGGACGGGGACCAATTACCTTCGGTAGGAGCAGGGAATGTTCTCAAGGATTTGATTAAATCTGACACAGTAAAGGTGGGCAAACTAACCGAAATCTTCCGGCAGGCAGGAGAAAGTCAAATAGTTATCAATGCTCACCTTATAAATAGCGGTCAGTTTCCCCGGTTAAAAAACTCCCCCCGTAACGACTTCTTTTTTATCGAAGAAGAGGACTCTCGTGAAGCGGCCAAGTTAGTTGCAGAGTTGGCCAGTAAGAGGATCCCCACTAGATTTAACTACGATCCTTTTCAGGACGTGCAGGTGCTTACTCCTATGCATAGGGGCCCGTCGGGAGTAGATCATCTAAACCATATGTTACAGGAGAGTCTAAACCCGGCAAGTAAGGACCAAATTCCTTTTACAACCAGACGCTTTAAGCTGGGAGATAAGGTGATGCAGATAAGAAATAACTACCAGAAAGATATCTTCAACGGGGACATCGGGAAAATTACGGGTGTAGACAAAAAAGGTAAGCGGATAATGGTCAGATTTTTGGATAGAGGTGTAGTTTTCTACGAATCGGCGGACCTAAACGAGCTTGTACTGGCTTATGCCATCACCATACACAAAAGCCAGGGTAACGAATATAAATCTGTAATCCTGCCTATTTTGACTCAACATTACATAATGCTTCAGAGGAATTTGCTCTATACGGCCCTGACTAGAGCCAAGGAATTGGCGGTTTTTGTAGGAAGTAAAAAAGCAATCGGAATTGCAGTCAACAATGATAAAGAAGAACTTAGATATTCGCTTCTTTCCGAAAAGCTAAAGACAGTCCTGGGTCCTAAGTCCTGAGTCAACACTTAACATCTAAACTAAGATTCAACCTTAACTCTCAAGACCTATACTTCTATTCCCATAAAATGGCGGATGATAAAACCTATGCCAAAAGACAAGGCTGCTATGCCTAAGCTAATGATTGCCATCTCACCAAATCGGTGTCTAAAAGAAGCATCTTGGGCGATGGATATGTAAAAAGTAAACACGAATATTACAAAAACGGCGATTAATAGGGTCAGAAGCAAGCATAAGTAATAGTGAGTAAAGAATAAATAGGGTAAAATCAAAAAGAGCACGGTGAGTATATAGGCTGCTCCAGTATAAACAGAAGCCTTACCTGGATTTTGTTCACTTTCTTCCGATTTGGTTGATAGGTATTCGGATGCGGCCATAGACAATGAGGCTGCTATTCCGGTAATCAAGCCGGCCATGGCGATAAGCTGGGTATTTTGCATAGCCAGGGTCAGCCCAGCCAGGGCGCCAGTGAGCTCAACCAAGGCGTCATTTAACCCTAGAACTATGGAGCCCACGTACCTTAGTCGTTCTTCGTCCATCAGTCCAATTAATTCTTCTTCGTGCTGGTTTTCATCTTCTAGGATTTCTTCAGCTTCAGGGATAGTTTTGGCAATATCGGCATAAGACTCCTGGGCTTTTTCCTCGCCTTTTTCCATAAGTTTTATCCCAAAGGTAATCCCAAAGATTATTGAAATGATAAAATAGAACCATATTTTGAGCCGGCTGGGTTTTACTTCCTTGTGGGTATAATTCTTCCAGAAGTTGTAGTGTCTTAGTTCGTCAGCGGCTATTTGCTCTATGATCTGCCTGTTATGGGTATCCTTTATAAATCGAGTGAGCCTATTATAAATATGGTATTCGGTGATCTCATTTTTTTGGGCAGTCAATATTTTGCTCTTGGTTATGGAATCAACTTCTTTTTGGTCCATGGTTATTTTCCTTGTAGGATTCAGATCGATTTTTGATCTATAATTCTGCTTACGGTTTTTAACTGATGATATCCCAAATTCTTACATTATAACATTGTAGAGGATTTCGGCAAACTAGATTCTCAGGTAATTAGTTGGCTTGAAGTTTTGCAGATCAGATTTTTTTTAAGTATAAATGTTTAATGGTAGTTAATAAGCCTTTAAAAAGGGAGGGAAGGTTATGCCAGTTAGAGCATACATTTTGCTCAATATTGAGGCGGGCAAAATTTCTTCTGTTATAGATGAGATATCGAATATACCGGAGGTCGTTGAAGCTTATCCTATTACCGGTGATTATGATGCCATAGCCTGTATTGAAGTCGATGATGTCTCCAATATGAAAAAAGCTGTGGCTGATAGGATACAAAATATAAAAGGGGTAAAGAAAAGCACCACTCACGTGGCTTTTAAGTAATCCCCTTAAAGGGTTCGTAATTAGGAGTTGGGATTTAGGATCTCGTACATACTTCGCTTCTTCGAAGCTACGTAGTAGCGTAGAAGAGTTTGTGTTCGATTTGAACAAATGATTATCCAATAAAATTAGAGGTTTGTTAATTTAGGTTTACTTTATTCTCAGTTCCTAAGACCAGATCCTAGATCCTAATCCCCAAATCCAAATTACCTCATCTCGTTTTGAATCAATACTATCAATCCCAGGGCTAGGATTAAATCTCCAATGCTAAAGGCATTGGCAAGCGGATGGCTTTAGACTTCCATGTTCTTTTATATTTAACCATCCCAAATAATATGGAACCCTGAAAGGTTCCGCTACGGGTGACAATTGGGATCTAACTCCTCCTCGTTGCTTTTCGTAGTAGAGGAAGGCTTGAGCCTTCCATGTTTTTTCGAATCGAGGTAAAAACATTATGGAACCTTAAAAGGTTCCGCTACCGACTGACAATTGAAATTTAACCTATCCAAGCGGGTTTTCGCCGTGGACCTAAAAAGATTCCGCTATCTCCGATAATCGATGTTAAGGATTGACTTTGCCTCATTAACTCATTTCGTTTTGAATTAATACTATCAATCCCAGGGCTAGGATTAAATCTCCAATGCTAAAGGCGTTGGCAAGTGGAAACCATTCGGGCATATATAACAAATCTCCCAAAAAATTTAACTTTGTATTTTCCCCCATAAGTATTGTATTTCCGGATACTCCCCCGATTATTAGCTTCTCTGCCACTTGACTTTGTCCGGCCTTGCGCAAGGAAGCCTCCGAGGCGGGCATGTAACCACCATTGACTAAAATTACTGCGATGTTGGAAAGCATCCCTATTCCCATAAAAATGATCGGTCTGTATCTTCTATTCAAAAAGACGAAGGTCAAAAGCAGAAGGTAAGAGATTATATGTAAAACTTGAGTATATTGGGATAGCACGGGTTTAGATGATCCTAAAGGGAAGATCAAAATCTGAATTATCAAAGCTAAAGCTATCAACCAGATACCGTTTAATTCCAGACGAGCGAGATTTTTTATTTTCCCTCTACGGAGCCAGCCGATTGCTACACCAACTAGTACGGCCCACAGGAGAATCATCTATTGGTAGTGGGTTTCATAGGTGATTAGGACACCTGCTTAGGAATGGCACAGAGGCCATTCCCTACATGTACAATTGTACCCGTTTCGTACATTTGGTCGTATCCGTGAATTCGTAGGGTTGTCCAGCACTCACTTCTAGAAAACTATAGTAAACTGTCTACCGGGGATAGCTAGAAGTGAGTGCTGGATGTCCCCAACCGGAAACCTTTGTGAATTATTTTATTACCTTGATTAAGGCTTCAGCGACTTGTGGATCAAGCTGCGTACCTTTTACTCTCTTGATTTCTTCCAGCGCTTCTTGTTTGTTGAGAGCTTTTCTGTACGGACGGTCGGTAGTCATGGCGCTGTAGGTATCAGCAGCGGCTACTATCCTGGCTCCTAATGGTATATCCTCCCCTTCCAAACCATCTGGGTAACCGCTTCCGTCCCACTGTTCGTGCTCATGCCTTATTATACCTTCTGCATCTTTATAGATTTCCAGGTCCTTGACCATATCCGCGCCTATAACCGGATGCTTTTTCATCTCCTTCCATTCTTTATCCGTTAGTTTACTGGGTTTTAGCAGTATTTCATCTGAAATACCGATTTTTCCGATATCGTGTATACGGGCTGCCGACTTGATTCTTTCCACCCTCTCCTCCGGCAGGCCCATTTGCCGGGCAATTTTTTCCGAAAGTGTGGCCACTTGCTCGGAGTGCTGGGCAGTGTAGGGGTCCCTCTTTTCCAGTAGATCATTCATCTTTCTAAAGGCACCCTTTGCATCCCGTCTTAACTTCGTATATTGGCGTAGAGAGATGTGAACTAATACTAGAGGGATCAGAACGACAATTATATTCCAAGGGGAAATGGCATAGGCTAACGAAATCAGTATAGCAATTGCTCCCATAGATAGTAATTGTACCAAAAGGTGTCTAAAATCGAATTTTAACTGATAAATGAAACTCACTTTTTCAACTAAAGAAATGGCTCCTGAAACCAGGGAAGTGTTGGTAAGTGAATATGCCAAGAAAGCTAACATAGCGGGTACATAGTCAGCTGGTGACTCGAAAGGGGGAGAATGTCCACCGCTTAAGTTAAAAACAGATGCTGCAATAGCAACAGAAATCAGATGTTGTGAGGTATTAAAACTCATATATGAAATGAAGTCCGAAATTTTTCCTTTGGCAGCAATTTCCCATCTGAGTATAAGTTCAGATAAAAAAAGTGCAAAAACGACCGTCCAGGCAGCTAAAGGAGCACCACCTAGGATTATTGTAGCAGTATAAACTGCTATAGCGGTGGAGGTCCGCCTTCTTCGGATTATTTCGACTTCATATATTTCACTAAGAAAAGCTAATGTAGCGAAAATTGACAAACTCAGAACGGTCTTAGTTGTAAAAGGAATCTCAGGAAGGTATACATACCCAATCGCTATTCCACAACCCGTAATGATAGCAATATAAAACTTCCCTCTAAAAGTAATATCCATTTATTGACAATACTGTGATCTTTTTAGGCCGAAAAAACTATGATCTCATATTATTTTTTTGTTAAGAGAAAAGAAATAATTTAAGGACCGAACTTATGTCCAGCACCACTTAATAGAATGAACATAGCCAGTACC
>CAYUCE010000005.1:10599-57554 GCA_964443275.1 uncultured Thermotogae bacterium
ACCTTCTCTGCAGCTTTGTCGTTGTATCCTCCCCACTTCATTTAAATACACCTCCAAGTGAAGTAGTTTAAATTAAAGCATTAAGGACCGAACTTATGTCCAGCACCACTTAATAGAATGAACATAGCCAGTACCAACAAGATGTAAAGACCTCTGGCTCCAATCAGATTGCTTACGAACTTAGTTACCTTCTCTGCAGCTTTGTCGTTGTATCCTCCCCACTTCATTTAAATACACCTCCCATTAAAATGATTGAGTATTGTTTTCAATTAGAGAATTTATCTTTCTTTAGCTTAGTAAACGTAAAAGTATAGTACATTATTCTTGAAAAGTCAAATTTACTGACCAAAACGTCTGAAATAGCATTATGACCGGTAATCCCCAGTCGTGATCCGGATAAACTCCTATAGGTGAAAATAACAAAAATAGACAGCCTTTGGGAAGTTGATGGTAGTTCACTTTTTCCCTGCAAAATCATTATTGTTAAATTATACCATACTCAAAAGCTCTTTAGACTAAATGAATGGTTTAAGGTTCTCTTGTCTTACCCATCAGCCTTATTTTCAGCTTTCTGTGCCTGAGCGGGACTAGCAGAGTCATTCTCAAACCTGATTTGCATCCGCTCTTCTTCTGGAAGCTCAATTAATTTCCCCCTACACCTCCTACAATGGGGATCTCGCAGCCACTGCAATGGAGCTGCTGAATAGGATCTTTGACCGCAGTTTTCACATATATACCAAGGCACATTTACCTCCTTCTTATTGTCTCTTAAGGTAGAAGGTTCGCGCTTGATTTTCAATCGAACTAATCAAACTGTAACGTGATTATGATCAAATTCGGGTTCTCGCTTATGAACTCGGATAAACAGCAGTTTTAAAGTGAGAAAGTGGTTCCAATTGCAACGGTTGCTTCGTATAAGCCTGAGGGTCTGAAGTCAGCCTTCATTTCGAAATTGAAATTATTCATCTTAGCAGAGAGGGCAAAATTCACCCGATAGAGGTCTAAATTGGGTTCTGGATCACCATACTCAAAATTCATAGCTAAGGTTCCAAGATCTGTATTTAATTCAACTCCGAAGTCCACTTCCTCTGGCTCATCTCCTACGATTTGCTCCCAATATACATCAATGGTGAGTGCTTGGATCGGTAAGTCTGCCTCAATTTCGATTACATCATCAGTGCCAATCATCAAATCGCCATCCTTATCCGTTAAGGTAAAGGTGAAGGGTTCAGATGACACGAGGTATTCAACTTCATCAAAGCCGAATGATATAATGTCCTTGCTACTAAGCTCCGCACTCATATCTAACCAGTCAAACAGATTTGCCTCGACGGTTAAGGTATGGGATATTGGTTCGACAGGTTCAAACATAATATCACTTTTTAGAGTAAACCCGGACACTTCAATATTGCTGATAATAATCTCCTCTTTGGAAAACTCGAAAGTCTCTCCTCTTACTGCTTCATCCCAACTTGCTTTCTTGATATAGTTAGGACAGTAACTTACATATAGCATCCCACGCCCGCAGTAATCAAGTTGATCCCATTCAGCGTTGAAGGCGGTTTTACTGGTTACATTTACTTTACCTTCTGTCACCCCGTCCAGAGTAATAATGGTTCCGAAGGAAAAGACTTGATCTGTAGAATCATATATTCCGTCTGTCAAACTAGTTAAACTGCCCACTTGATCATCGGGTCTTGGGAAATTAAGATCCTCGTACATAAATAAAGTATCAATGTATAACCCAGCAATTGAAAATTGAGTGGTAACTCTTTTCTTGACAAATAGGACATCTCCTACTCGGACAATATCTCCGGCGGCATCGATAGCAAAAGGAGCGGCGAAAACAAATTGATTGGTCAATCCAAGAATCCCCAAACGGGTTTCCAGGGTGGCTATGTAGTGCTCTACCCCGGCTATTCCGATTGCCAGATCATTATTGAAAGTTAAACCGCTTAGAGTTAAGTCTAAATCGAGCAGGCTTCCCAAATCTATCCCAAACTTAGAAGCTTCGACTGAAGGGGTTTGTAACTCTGGCTCAAGGGTGATTTCGAAATCAAAGCTTCCTCTTATTTGTGCCAAAGCTACAAAAGAAAAGAGTTGAACTATCAAGATAATTAAGGCTATGATAACAACCTTTTTCAACATTTTTTTCAACTCAGTGTGGATTGTTCAATAGAAAGTTCTGGATCCTTTACCTCCTTCCTTCTCACCCCTACTTACTTTATATTATAATCATAGGTTTTTCATTTAGTAGTGACAAATGTCACTTCCAAATAAGCTCCTGCCAAAAATACCGACATCATAGGCTAAAATTTCTTATTTGCTCACAAATTATCTCCATTTTTCAGGTAAATGATCGTGCTTTAACAACTAATGAAGTTCTTTTTCCAAGACCCCTTTCACCTCCTCGGTGAAGTCTTTTATTGTTTTAAGATTTCCGTAGACCACCACGTTCTCAGGTCTAATTACCAGGTCGTAATTCTGTTCTTTAGCCAGGTCGTGGGTGACCATGATTGCCTTTTCATCGAGCACCCTGGTTACAAGCTGATCCAATTCCTGGAATTGGCTGTGCAAATTGTTTAATTTATTTGTTGCTTCTTGGGGGCTAGTAAGCTTTTCTTCTATATCTGTGATTAGATTACTTAATTCCTTTTGTATGGGCTCGGTTTTTTCCCTAATTTCCTTCAGGTCTTCGCTAATTTCCTTAAAGCCTTTAGCTTCGATCATGGTATCAATCATAGCTAGGTCCACATTTAACCGGGCTTGGAGGTGTTCGGCTTGTAGAACGTCGTTTTGATGTCTGTACTCTTTTTCACTTACTTCCTCTTTGGAAGCTTTTCGTCTTAGTTCCACAATTTCCTCTTCCTTCTGTTTAACCCTTTCTCTTTCTTCCTTTACGGCTTCGCTAAATACGGTAAAAGTTTCCTCTGGTCTTATGATTCCCACCTTAAGGACTTGTTGGTCAAGTTGATTTATTGACTCCTCCAACTCTTTTATTTTCTCTTCCACATCTCCATCCTGATAACTCAAAAAAGTTTTCCCATAGGATAAAGAATCGGCGCCGCCGAATAGCTGGATAGAGACTAAGCTAGCCACAATAAGTACTCCCATAACCAAAAACCACCGTAATTTAGTCATGATGATCAACCCCTTTCTATTTCTTTCTCTATATGTAGATAGTAAGGGAAATCTTTTGAATACTCAACCTTTTCTAATGAAGCCAGTTCAAACAAATACTTCTCGTTACCTAACCAGAAGATAGGGAGTAATTACCGGGTAGGAAAATTAAATACCGGCAGGACTGGAGTTTCCGTTCCATCGATAGGAAAATTAAGATTAATAAAAAACTTATGAATTTACACTATAAAAACTCGATATGGTTCTTCATATCTGCCTGCGAGAGGTTCTGATAAATCGCCTTTATCTTCCTGATACAATAACCAACCCTTGCTTCCCCAAACCCTCGATGATTGTCATATTGATATCTTCATCACAATATATTTTAATCTTGGGCATCTTTTAGTTTAGGTGGATATCGTTTTCGGAAGCGGGCTTCTACTTTCTCAGCTTCCTTTACAGCTCGATCAATCTCTTCTTTATTCTCGTAGTAAAAAGATAGGGCATCATGGACTTGGGCCAGGTTGATATGGGGATGAGCCTCAATGATCTGATGGGGAGTATATCCTAGCAGTTCGTACTCTATAGCAACATCCATTACTCTAATCCGGGTACCAGTTATGATGGGTCTTCCACCGCAAACCCCTTGTTTTCTAGTTATATAGGGATGCTTTACTTTCACTTCTCCCATTTGGATCTCCTCCTTCACCGAAAATTATACGAAAGAAAGCCTAAGACTCTCAAAAATGGAGGCTCGAGGTGAGTAGGTGATGGATTTAATACTGTCCCGTAAAGACCTGGCCTTCCCTTCCCACGGTAACTTCAAGCTTGATGCGTTTGATTCTGCCCACATCTAGGAAAAGATCATAGCCACCGGTGCTTAAATTATCGAGGTCTACCATCCAATTGTCCGGATCAAAGTCATATACGTAACTCCCCCGCTGCTTGCTGTAGGAAACCTGATCCAGAAGAACCACCTGCGAATTAGCAGTGGATGAACCGCGCTTGACCACAGTCAGGGTTAACGACAGGCCGTTTAGTGGCTGACTGGTACTGGGGTGGTAAAGACGGACATAAAGAGTGGAATCCTTAATGGTCCCTTGGTACTTTGGTCCATATAAGTAAAGCGGTAGAGCGGATGAAGAGCTTAAATCATAAGTGTCAATGGTATTATCAGGATTATCATAAGAACCTCCGCCCCCGGCTGGCGGCGGGTTAGAAATGGGGTTCCCATTATGAGAATTTGCTTTATTCATAGCGTCTATAACCTTTGATACTCCATGCTCTTTTATCAAATCATTCGGAACCCCTAAGTTTCTGCTAAGTACTTTTTCCGGTGGATCAGGTAGCAGCCGTTCCACATTATAGACGTGTACTTCCCCATCCGCTTTCATATATATGGCTATATCCCCTCCATGGGAGCCGGTAGTATTCTCGAGATTGTTTGCTGATACAGTTATTGATCCATTTCCATTTAACGAGAAAGTAAAGTTTAAACCATTACTTGAGATTGTGGTTGAAGATGTGCCGTTATCGAATAATCTCGACTTTATCTCGGTGGAAGTGATGCCTATTATTTGGGATAGATCAAAGACTCCCTTGCTGGTTAGAAAAATATCGCTATCATAAGCACCGGTATTTGCTTGAGTTATCACAAAGCCATCTTGTGCATCTATTACCAGTTTGGCAGATCCGGGATTATGAAATTTGAAATTTAACAATTTAGCATTATATTTAGAAAGACTGAAAGAATAATCTTCAGCACTTGCCGACAGGGTAAAAACTAAAGAAAGAACAACAGTAAACAAAAATACTATTCCTTTTTTCAATTGGTTCACCCCCTCTTCATTCACTAACAAGTCAATCCATTTCCACGATTAGTATTACCCACCCTGGAGCTCTGGTAATCAACTTGTGGCTATAGTCCATTTCATCTAACATATCTTTTAAAGGCCAAGATTCTCCCTCCTCCAGGAATTTCAAGGAGTAAGTTATTTTTGAGTCATAAACTTGAACAAAAAGGCCCATTTTTTTTGTGGAGTTTAAGGTTAATTGAGACTGCTTATCATCGGTCGAATAAGTTATCCTCAGGTTACCTTTCTTACTTGAGTATTCAAGGTTTATCGTACCATTTTGTAGGGTAATTGAGGTTTCCATTGATAATTGCTCATTCTTCTTACCGAAAGCATCTAAATACCCGAAAGCATCTAAATACGAACCGTAAACAAATAGTAAGCTTAAGATAATTACTAATATCTTTTTCGTAATTGAAAGTATATCCTGAGTATTCGGGTTAATAATAAGACTGATATTTTTAGCTATTTGTAACATAACATGATCGAGTATGAAGCTGGTGGCCCACTTGTGTGGGCCACCAGAAATGTCAACAGCAAATTAGATTTGCTTCAAAGCCGTGTTAATTGGCATCAGTCCATGGATTAGCAGTCAAACCACCACTGAATGAACCGGTGAAGGTTGCAGATCCACCACTTGGTGCTGTAAATCCTTCCCAGGCCAAGTAGTTCTCTCCCCCAACACTGCGGAAGTATGTTCCACTGCCGGTGTCAACATTAACTGTCGAGAATTGGTCATGTTCAACACCGCCATCTTTTGCATAGGATGCATAAGGTCCGCTGAAATCTATAGTAGCTGTACCACCCGATCCCATTACTCTAATTGTGGACCAGTCTGTTGGCGGATTATTTCCTATGTCGCTATAATTCTCATAGGCTTCAAGCCAACTTTCTAATACATACGATGGATTTCCTACTACTTCACCAATGGGTGTGGTTCCTTCTGCTGATATTGGCTCATAACCACCGTAATTAGATGGACATTTTATGTGATATCCCCATGGCTTATTTCCTCTTTCGACATTCATTGTAGCTCCGCCAGTACCCTCTGCATAAAGTCCGAAAACGCCAGCGTGATTGCCGTAAGTTGCGGTTACTGTAAAGTCCTGACGCCATACTGCTTGGAATCCAGCGTAACTAGAACTTTCTGCCGAAGGGATATTCATATCGAGCATTCCACTACCTGCGGATGAGAAATTCACGTCGTAATTGAAGGAGCCCCAGGCATCAAAGGAATGATGTGAGCCTAATGTTCCTCCAACGTATTCCCTGGCATCGATATCCACATAACCAGAGGCAGCACTTCCAATTATATCGATATCAGTAGCAAATCCTACTGTAGTTAAAGCAAACAAAATCACCAATGATAAGCCTAATGCTAGTAATTTCCTTCGCATCAGTAAAACCTCCTAATGGTTTTAAATTGTTAGTTATTGCACCTTGTAACTCTGCCGCCACTAGAAGGCTTCGGCAGTTCGGCTACCCCTGTGGAGCCCGAACCTTTGCGCCCCTGGGTTACCCAGGTTTGCCTTTATCGGCCTCTTTTAGGCCGTAAGTTTTGCGTCCTAGCCTTTCGGCCAGTTTGCCCTTTTAAGGCGCTTGAAATCTACCATTTCCCAAGGATCGAATTTGTCAACATCTATCACCTCCCGCTTAATTTCTGGATAAGAGGAAAATCTTATGGAACTCTAAAGAGTTCCGCTACAAATCTTTAGTCCTTCGCATTGCTTGATCAACCTTTTTTCGGCCTATAGCAAATTGGATCATAGCAGAAACCATGGAACTCTAAAGGCTCTTCTTCGCTTCTTTAATAACAAACCAAATCACAAACCATGGAACTCTAAAGAGGCTGTCCAAAATCACCATAGGAAGCGTCCCAGATAAGGTGGAAACCTGAAGGTTTCCGCTACAGATCTTTAGTCCTTCTTTTGGCGAACACATGATTTGACCCTCTTTGCTTTCCATCTGCTTTTGACTTCTTTTGCCTCTTCCTCAGATAATTCCTTAAGTTTTCCCCCACATCTGCTGCAGTTAGGCTCATATAAGCATTCAATCTCTGCTGCGGAATAATAATTTTGGCCGCACTCTTTACATCTAAATGCGTGCACTCCTACCTCCTCCCGTCCCACCTATTTTTGCCCAATATAGGGAAGGGGAAGGCGCAAAGCTACGGCCTAAAGAAGTGCTTGTAAATATAATTTCACTCGCGCACACTTCTCTGGAGACGTAAAAGCCCTCTTACGGGCTTGTGGGAACGCTTCCCCCCTTCAATATCCTCCTTGGCCCAATTAAACATCGAATTATGTAAGAAATAAGTTTTTAAATTAGGTAATATTTGTTTTAGAAAAGATGATGGTAAAGCCGAAGAAACTGCTAGATTTGATCTTAATCCCTTAATAACTAAAACAGGCCGTTCTGCCATCTTCCCTCCTCATTATTTTCTGACTTCCTTTTGGCAGCCCGGCTGTCCCTCTCAAACCCGCAGCTTTGTGACCCCACTTTTCAGTGAGTGTACCTTTGTCAAAAGGATTTTATTTCTTTTTTTACATCATGTAGTAAAACATGCAGGGATCCAATCTCCAAGTAAATCAATCAAAATATATATGATTTAAGTCAAGTTATGACGTGATGTATGTCACGTTCGCTTACTTGAATAACCAATCAGATTTTTGAATGATAAATCCAGATGTGAGTTTGATAAAAAAAGAAAAAATTGTTTCTAGTTGCTAGGGAAGTTAAATATCTTTACAGATTCTTTTAAGTAACTCTTTATCAGTTATTTCGATTCGCCCTGGCGCAAGTTGAATAGCCCCTTTTGCTTCTAACCAATGCAGATGCCGTGATAAAGTCTCCCTGGCTATACCTAAACCATCGGCCAAATCTTTTAGAGTTAGCTGGTGGAGATCAAAAGATGCTTCTGTGTCTGCTTTATCGGAAAGAATGAGGAGTGAGCGGACCAACCGTTTCTTGGAACCTTCCCAGGCGTTCCAGCATAATCTACTGTATTGAAATGTGAGTTCATCAGCCAGGGAGGCAATGATCTTCTTGACCACTGAGGGATGTTTTTCAATCCAGCGAAGTAAGTCTTCCTTTTTGATGAACCCGGTAATACTGTCCATAATGGCTTCTACACAGCAGGAATAGCGGTTTTTTTCTGTAAATAGGTCAAATCTATCGATAAGCGACCCTGTACTCATCACTTGAAGGAGTCTCATTTTGCCGGATTCATGTCTTTTTAGGATTTTTACATTTCCACGGCATAATATGTGATGCCCAAGGATCACCTCACCTTGCTGTATAATAAGGTCCCCATCGTAGTAGTGGGTGAATTTGATTAGCTTCCTTAAATCCTTTTTATGGCCGGGTACTTGTAAGACTCCATGAGAACACTCATTGCAATTTACATCCATTGCCCCACCCCCTACAAGACATTTTATTCTCGGATAATTGAAAAACCTATATATTATAGATCATTGTTTCTTAGCGTTGCAAAAATGTTAATTACTAGAGTTGAAAAGTATTCTTATAACCTTATTTTGCTGTTAACGCTGTCCTTTATGATTACTGAATCAAAGAAAGCCAGTTTTGAAAAGCGTTGAGGAAACAAATAATTTAACTTTCACCCCTTAAACTGTATAATACGGATGATCATGAAAGTAAGTAAAAAAAATTTAGAAAATATAAAGGAGAGGCTTTTGGAATATGATCCGGAGATTTTGGAAATCGTGCAGTTTGGATCTTCGGTATACATTCCAGATTATGCCCAAGATTTGGACCTTTTAGTTTATACCAAACGCAAGAAAGGAAGTTCATTTGATTATTTGAAAGCTTTAGATGGGCTTGATTTGCCGGGCGTTGATTTGATTCTTCATGAGCCGGGTGAGCCTTTAGATGGATTAACTTTAGGAGTTATGGGCGCAAATAGAGTAATTTACGGGGAGGGAGAATACATGCGGAAATCTATAAAGGATTTTGATCCAAGTTTTGATGAAGCGTGGGCTGCTTTAGAAACTGCAAAAGGAAATTACCAAATGAGGTCCTCTGCCAGGAGCGCTGAGGTAGAGCACGATTATACTCGAACTGCTTTCAATAAGCTTGCCCACGCGGCAAGAATGGCCTCTTTGGTTTACCTGGCAAAGGAAGGATTAGGATGGACAGGAATCGAAGATGCGTTACCATCTGAGCTTGGGAAAAAATTCAACCATATCTTTAGAACTTTGCACGTAGAATATTTCTACCACGGTAATTACCCTCAAACCGTCAAAGAAGAATTTAGCAAATGGGAAGAAAAAGTAAAACACTATATCAAAAGACTAGAGTCCGAAAGCGGTGAAGAAGATTTTTAAACTTGGCTTTCTAGTTTAGCCTTTATCTTTCCTACCAGACTATCCCGATTTTTGCGGGTTATTTCATATATTTTAAACTCAGATCTTACCTGTTTGATCATCGGATGGTTTGATCGTTGATGAATGGAAAATAGGGCCGGTTTTTGGCTTCTTATAGCTTGCTTGACCGCCTGGATAAACTTGCCGCTTTTTAATTCCATGGGGCCAATTTCATCAATTACTATCAGACCTTTATTATCAACTGCCTGTTGGATGGCTTTGACCCCTATGTTTTCTAGATCTTTTAGACAGACCCGGTACTTGCTTATCCTTGGCCCGGTTTCTTGATTTACATGGGCAAGTATCCCCCTCACGCCGGTAGCAATATCCTCTATCTCAAATCCCACCCGTCTTCCACTTTCTCTGATGTCCCCGGTTACTATCCCTCCGGTGATCATTTGAACCGAATCGGCAACCCTGGTTACTAAAGTCGATTTTCCTACTCCTGGACTGCCGGTAACTGCAATTTTCATTGTAGTATCTCCTTTATTTTGGAGCCGGTAAATGTGAAACCTAAAAAATTCTACCTAATTTGACCGAAGTTATTAATCGGCCTCTTCTGTAGTAGATGCTCTAATTTGTTACTTTTACCCATCTCATTACTAACCCCCAAGTTCACTTACCTTGCAGAAAAGATGATCCTCATTTATTATATAATGTAGCTTATACAAGAACGAGGAGAATTCCAATGAAGCAAACTAACATCAACTTGGAAGAGTGGCAATATCAGCAGCTAAAGGAACTGTCAGAAAAGGAGGACAAGAGCATTTCTCAAATCATTAGGGAACTGATCGATGAAGGACTTGAATTGAAAGAGGATGAGATAGAGCGGGATCCCATCTTTGAAATCATCGGTATAGGTAAAGGGAAGGGAACTAAAGTGGCCAGGAAGCATGACAAGATTTTGTATCAAAAAGATCGATAAGTCTTATGTCAACGAAAAGAAGGCGGAAAGCTGCCCGGCGTCCTAAAAGGATCTTTGTTGATACCGGTAGTTGGTATTCTCTAGTAGATAAGAATGATCCGGATCATTCTGAGGCCAAGGTTTGGTTCGAACAAAATAGGTTGCCTCTTATCACCACCGATTATATTCTCGACGAAACCTTGACTTTAATCCGGACCAGCTTGGGGCATCGGGAAGCGGTTGAGTTTGGGAAAAAGCTTTTGGCATCAAGATTGGCTCAACTTGTATCGGTCACTTAAAAAGACATAGAAGAGGCTTGGGAACTTTTTAATAAATATGATGACAAAGTGCTGAGCTTCACCGACTGCACTAGTTTCGCCGTGATGAAGCGCTTGGAAATTGACACCGCCTTCAGTGTTGATCATGATTTCAAGGCTATGGGTTACATCATAGTTCCATGAGAGCCGATTAGTAACCCTTCTCTCATCACTGTGACCTATCTCGTTATTTCGTAAGCTTCGCAGAGGCGAAGAAGAGGGTTGGGTCTTTCATGGCTTTTATATTTAACCATCCCAAGTAAGGTGGAACCTTAAAAGGTTCCGCTACCGGCCAACAGATGGGATTAATCCCTCCCATTGGAGTTTACAATCTTCCGTAGAGGAAGGCTCTTCTTCCATAAATTCTGATTGTGATTAAACCGAGTGGAACCTTAAAAGGTTCCGCTACCTTCCAACAATCGGGGTTAAGGATTAGCCTCGCATAATATGGAACTCTGGAGGGTTCCGAAGCTAACATTTGGGATCTAGTCATCCGCAGGGGTTAAGCTCTGTGACCTTTAAATTATAGATTTATTGAGCAGCAAAACAAGCAGAGCTTTTTGTGCGTGCATTCTGTTTTCAGCTTGATCATAAATGACACTGTTAGGACTTTTAGCTGCTTCTTCGGTTATCTCTTCGCCGTAGTGGGCCGGCAGGCAATGCATAACTAAACACTCCGGTTTGGCTATTTTAATTATCCCTTTGTTTATCTGAAAGCCTGCGAAACTTACCTTCTTCTGGTCGGCCTCTTTTTCCTCACCCATGCTTGCCCATACGTCGGTATAAAGGAGGTCTGCTTTTTGGGCGGCTTCTTTGGGGTCATGGGTAATCTTAATATCCGGGCTTTGTGCTTTAGCATATTCTATAGTTTGCTCATCGGGTTCGAAACCTTCTGGGCAGGCAATTCTTACCGCGATCCCCATCTTGGGACCGCCGTTTAACCAGGAATTGGCCACATTATTTCCGTCCCCGATAAAAGCGATCGTTAACCCTTTTAATTCTCGCTTCTTTTCATAAATGGTCAGTAAATCGCCCAATATTTGGCAGGGATGCAGTAGATCTGAAAGCCCGTTTATTACCGGAACGGTAGCGTGCCTTGCCAAATTCTCAACAATCTTATGTCCGAATACCCGGGCCATGATAATATCTACATACCGGGAAGTCACTTTGGCGATGTCTTCAGTGGTTTCTCTTTGGCCCAATTTTATGTCTTCCGGTCCCAAATAAATTGCATGGCCTCCTAGTTGGGTCATTCCGGTCTCAAAAGATACCCGGGTTCTAAGAGATGGTTTTTGGAAAATCATAGCCAGAGTCCTGCCATCTAGGACCCGATGAGACTTACCCATCTTCAGATCGGCTTTAAGAAGTTTTGCCGTTTCAATTATGGTCCAAATATCCTCTGGAGACAGATTTCTTAGTGAGATAAGGTCCTTGGTCTTTAACATCGATTATTTCCTCCTCTCTTTTATGGGATGGTCTATTTTTTAGCGGTTGAAAGCATCCCAAATAGGGTGGAAAGCTAAAGCTTTCCGCTACAAAAAAATCATACACAGAGTGTCCCAATCCCAGATAATATGAAATCTCGCGCTTTCGCTACTCACCTTATTTCGGTGCCCCAACAGCAAGCACCACCGGTTATCATCGTAGAGAAACCCTTTAAGCTCTATAAGGTTTTTACCCTGCATCCACACAAATGGAAGGCTGAAGCCTTCCGCTACCATCCCAGATAAGGTGGAAAGCTAAAGCTTTCCGCTACAAAAAAATCATACACAGAGTGTCCCAATCCCAGATTAAGTGAAACCTCATGTCTTCGGTTATTTCGCATGTTGTAAATTAAATATGACCGGAATCACTTCAAGTAAGAAGGGAAACTCGTTAGTTCCCATGGTAGCGGAACCCTTTAGGGTTCCATGTTTTTCCTGAATTTGATATAGTAGATACAGTATAAGTTTTATGTCACCTGGTTTCCAATATAGGATGTTGGACAAGGTCAGGCAACTTTAGCTGCAAAGACAGAAAAATTGATGTATATCATTGACTATCAGGATTTGGCTAATTATAATTTCCTAAACCAAAAGGTGGATAGACCCAAAATTATTGTCATATGTAAATCCTTTTCTAAAAGCTGTATTATTCATTATGAGAGGGAGTCTTAAATGCGAAAGGTAGTAGCTTTTTTGGCTACGGCAGTGGTTGCTTTTATTCTTTATGTAATCTTAACCATGTGGTCGGGCGGCTTGGGACTTTGGAGTCTAGAGGAATTTGTTACCGGTTCCGTATTTGCTCTGGTCACGGCTTTAGTAGTAGCAAACATACTTTTTGAAA
The DNA here is from genome assembly GCA_964443275.1 of uncultured Thermotogae bacterium. Taxonomy (GTDB): domain Bacteria; phylum Bipolaricaulota; class Bipolaricaulia; order CAYUCE01; family CAYUCE01; genus CAYUCE01. Next base: position 23,504 of record CAYUCE010000005.1, read on the forward strand.
GTGAAAGTTACCGGATGCTGAACCCAATCCGTCTTGTCCTTTTTTTTATCTATATTATTGGGCCCTTCTTCTGGGCTATGGCCAAAGCCAATATCGATGTTGCTTACCGGGTAATAACTGGCCGCATAAACCCGGGTATAGTCAAAATCAAGCCTAATTTACGTACCGATCTGGGTCTAACTATGTTGGCTAACTCCATTACTCTTACCCCGGGAACCCTTTCGGTGGACGTAGATGAGGAAACTAAAGACTTGTACGTTCATTGGATAAATGTAACCAACAAAGAGCCTACCCCGGAGGAAGTTTGTGATGGTTTTCCCAAATGGGCTAGGAGGGTGGCCGGATGACGGCGTTTTTTGTAGTGGGGCTTTTACTTTTAATTTTTATGATATTTGCCATTTTACGGGCTGCAGTAGGGCCTACTGTACCCGATAGGTTGGTGGCCTTAGATACCATAAATACACTGGTAGTTGCAGCAATGATCATCTTGGGAGCAGCCTATGATCAGGTAATCTATATCGACGTAGCCATAGTTTATGCGCTTCTGTCCTTTGTGGGCACCCTTTACATATCAAAATACTTGGAAGGTGGAATCTAGGATGCATGTTTTGATCTACGCACTTTTGGCTATAGGAGTCCTGTTTAACGGCCTAGGTTCTTTTGCCTTGATTAGATTTCCCGATGTATATACCCGAATTCACGGAGCTACAAAATGCACAACTTTTGGGTCCATATTTTTGTCCTTGGCGGTTATAACTTACGGCTTTTACAACGGCGGGGCCCAATACGGGACTTTGGCTCTTCATACTATAGTGGCCTTGATCGCCCTTTTATTAACCAACCCTACCGGTGCCCATGCTATAGCTAGAGCGGCCCATAGGAGCGGAATACTTCCCAAGCAAGCAGTGGTGGATAAATTAAGTGAGGATCAGGAAAAGGAGGAAGGGGAATAACAATGGTAGACATTATTCATGCCCTGACTTTGATCCTCATAGTGATCAGTGGATTTATGGCTGTAGCCTTCCGGGATCTAATTTCTTCTGTTATTTCTCTGGCTATTTTAAGCCTAGTACTATCTTTGGAATTTTACATCCTACAAGCTCCGGATGTAGCCATTGCCGAGGCTGCTATTGCTGCCGGCTTAACTACGGCCATATTCATATTAGCTATCAGAAAAACGGTAAGAAAGGAAGAGGAGAAATGAAAAGGTCTTTCTTTATAGTTACTTTTCTAGTATTAGTTGGGTTTTTCCTGGTGGTTGCCGTTCAGATGCGGCCCTTCGGTGATCCGGCGATAAGTGATATGGGAAGATTTATGGTAGATAAGAACGCAGCTCAGGCCCAGGCGGCGGCCAACAATATCGTGACTGCGGTGGTATTTGATTACCGGGGATTTGATACTCTAGGGGAGGCTACGGTCTTATTTGCTGCGGTCATTGCGGTGGGTGCCCTGTTTAGGAGGTTAACTTTTAGCCGTGGCTAAGATGTCCCTTATCGTGCGAACTATGACCAGGTTATTGTATGGTTTCATCTTTGTATTCGGTTTCTATGTGATAATGCACGGCCATCTTACTCCCGGGGGAGGCTTTCAGGGTGGTGCTGTAGTGGCATCGGCTTTTGCCCTGTTCTTGGTAGCATATGGGTTTAGGGGAGTTAGGGGAAGGCTTAGGGAAAATGTGTTCTCTATTTTAGAGTCCTTCGGAGCGGTATCCTTTATAAGTCTGGCCTTTGCCGGATTAGGGGTGGTTTTCTTCTACAACATGCTGGCCGGTTCTGGCGCCATTTTGTTTGGAGAACCCTTACCCAACCTGGGCCCAAATCCCGGTGATTTAAATACTGCCGGTATTATTCCCCTCATGAATTGGGCAGTGGGGTTAAAAGTACTGGCCGGCCTGGGGACCATAGTTTATCTATTAACTCATGCCTTGGGGGAGGAGAGTAAAGACTAATGATCGGCAATTTCCCCTTTATTATCTGCGCTATCCTAGTGGTTTTGGGAATATACGCAGTGATGTTCAAAAAGAATTTGATAAAGATAGTCATCGGAATAAATATCTTGGAGGCCGGAGTTAATTTGTTTTTGATCACCCTGGCTTATAGGACGGATTCTCAAGCTCCTATTTATACTTTTGCTACTCAGGAGCCTATGTCGCTTCCTGTCCCTCATGCTTTGACCCTAACCAGCATCGTTATTGGGCTGGCAGTGACTGCTTTGATGTTGTCATTTGGTGTGCTGATCTTTAGGCATTACAAGACACTTGATTCGGACCAGGTAAATAAATTAAGGGGATAATATGCTAACCCATGCACCTATACTGATTATTGCCATACCGCTTTTGGCTGCTTTTGCTATCCCATTAATTGGCAAGATAAGTTCCAAGCTTCGTAATTGGTTTGCGCTGCTGGCCTTACTTTTGACGGTAGCTTTAGTTTGCTACTTGGCTGCTGATATTTTCGCAAACGGCCTTAGAATATATACTTTAGGTGCTAAATCTCCCGCCCTTACCCTGCCCTCGGGTTATCAAGTTCCGGTACGAATAATCTTGGAAGTGGACGCCATGAGCATATTTATGGCCCTCATATCTTCCTTTATTGCTCTTATGGGAGTTATTTATTCATTTGCCTTTATGAAGGGCAGGGGTGGTCTGTCCAAATTCTATTCACTACTTTTGCTTTTAACTGCCGGTATGTTTGGTATGGAATTTACCGGGGATGCATTTAACCTTTTTGTGTTCTTAGAAGTTACCTCCATCGCTGCCTGTGGGTTGGTTGGTTTTAATATCAAAAGGGGACAATCTCAAGAGGCTGCCTTTAAAACTATGGTCCTATATACGGTGGGGGCTCTTCTTTTTCTGTTCGCAGTGGGCATTTTTTATGGCCAATATAACGCTTTGAACTTCGGCTATCTGGCAGAAACAATTCAATATAACCTGCTAGATAAAATAGCTTTGGCCCTGTTTGTAATTTCTTTATGCATGAAGGCGGGGGCAGTGCCCATGCACATGTGGGTTCCCGATGCCTATGCAGAAGCCCCTTCGCCCATATCCATGATCTTGGTAAGTAATACCTTGGCCAGTTTGTATGCGCTTTACCGGATTTGTTTCAGCCTGTACGGACTGTCTTTGAACTTTCTCACCGTAGGTTGGCTGTTAGCGATACTGGGTGTTTTGACTATCTTCATAGGAGTATCAATGGCCTTCTTACAGGATAAGTTCAAGCGGCTGATGGCTTATTGTGCGCTGTCACAGGTGGGCTACATGCTGCTTGGGGTGGGAGTGGGGTTGGCCGTGTTGGGAAATACGGAGGCTTTAAACAATTACGGTTTTATGGCCATGAAAGGGGGTATCTTTCATATATTAAATGATGCTCTCTATAAAGGTCTCTTGTTCCTAACTGCCGGTGCAATTATTTACCGGACCGGCAAGCGGCATATGAGCGAGATCAGCGGGCTGGCCCGCTCCATGAAATGGACCGCCGTATTCTTTATTATCGGGGCCGGGGCCATTTCAGGATTGCCACCCTTTAATGGCTTTGCCTCTAAATTAATGATTTACGAATCCGTTTTTAAATTCAACCCCATACTTTCGGTAATTGCAATTATAGCCAGTATTCTTACTTTGGCGGTTTTTGCCAAAGTCTTCCATTCTGCTTTTTTGGGTCCCCAGCTTACTAAGTACGAAACAGTAAGAGAAGTACCCACCTCTATGATGTTGGCCATGGCCGTACTTTCCATATTGATTGTACTGTTTGGAATATTCCCGGATCTGGTAGTAAATCACATAGTTGAGCCTGCGGCCAGGGCTTTGGTTGATCAATCCAAGTACATTTTGGCTATAATGGAAGCAACGGGAGGAATGTAAAAATGGAAACTTTAGGTACAGGAGCTGGGGTTTGGAACCCGGTAGTATGGATAGTAGCTTTAATCTTTGCCGGTTTGGTAGCCTATTGGATAAGAAGTAAGGGTGAGACTTCCTATAAAGAGGGCACTGAGCAAACAAAGCCGTTTTTATCCGGTGAAAAAGCTCCTCCCTCGGATCTTATGCAAGTAAAGTCTCCAAATATCTACTGGGGGCTTACTGAAGCACTGAAGGATTATTTTGAACCTCTGAAAAGAAATCATACGGGCATAATCAACGATTATATGGGTTGGTTCATGGTAGTGCTGGCAATAGGTCTGATCGTGGTAGCAATTACTTAAAAGGGAGATAAGATGGTCAGAATAAATGATTTGAAACGTTCGCTGTGGGTATTTCACGTCCCCACCGGGTCTTGTAACGGCTGTGATATTGAGATAATAGCTGCTTTGACTCCCCGCTATGACACTGAGAGGTTTGGTATCAAGCTGGTGGGAACTCCCCGGCATGCGGACGTATTGTTGGTCACCGGTGCTGTAACCAGAAAGATGGCTGATAAGTTAAAAAGAATTTATGAACAAACCCCCGATCCCAAGGCGGTTATTGTGGTAGGTGGATGCGGGGATACCGGCCTGGTTTTTTATGATTCATATAACCTGGTAGGACCGCCGGATGAGATAATACCGGTGGATATATACGTGCCGGGTTGTCCGCCCCGTCCGGAAGCCATAATCGATGGGGTAGTTAAAGCAGCCGTAAAATTAGAAGAGCTGGAGGCAGCAGCCAGTGCAAGCTAAAGAGATTCTAAATTCCTTTAAAGATAATTTTGGGGACAGGATAATAGATTCCCGGATAGATGAGATGCCCGCTGGAACCACGGATAAAAAGCTTTATTCGGTGTGGCTAGAAGTAGCTAAGGAAGATCTAAAGGATGCAGTCCTACATTTGGCAGAAATTCAGTTTCCTCACATTACGGTAATTTCCGGAAGTGATCTGGGGGAGGAGATTGAATTGATTTATCATTTAAGTGTGGGATACGGTAAATCTTTTGGGGAGGTCATAGTGAATATCAGGACCAAAGTGGAGAAGGCCGACCCCACTATCCCGACCATAACGGACATAATACCGGGAAGCTTATCTACTGAACGGGAGAAGAGTGAGTTTCTAGGGGTTAAATTTGAAGGGATTCCCGACGGCAGAAAGCTCTTTTTGCCGGAGGATTTGCCTGTACATCCTTGGAGAAAAGACGAGGAAGAATTGGAAACATATGTTAAGAGAATGGATGAGCAACCTTAGTAAGGAGCGAAGTGATGTCCGAATCTAGGTCAGAAATAGAAATTTCAGAAACTAAAAAAGCAGAAAACGAAGAAACGAAAGATAAGAAGACTACTTACTCTATACCTATAGGCCCTCTTCATCCGGCGCTTAAGGAGCCTATACAATTTAATTTTGAATTGGACGGGGAGAGGATAGTAGATGTGGATGTAAGGCCGGGTTATGTCCACCGGGGCATAGAATTTATGGGGATGAGAGGAGAGAGGAACCTTATACAAGTTCTTTACCTATCGGAGAGAATATGTGGTATATGCTCCACTTCCCATCCGGTGGCCTATACTTTGGCAGCAGAAAATGCGGCCCAAATTGAAGTACCGCCCCGAGCTCAATACATAAGGGTGATTATAGCGGAGCTGGAGAGAATACACTCACACATCCTGTGGGCTGGGGTGGCGGCACATGAACTGGGTTTTGATACTTTGCTTCATATAACCTGGCGGGTGCGGGAGAAGGTAATGGACATTTTGGAGTATTTAACCGGTAATCGGGTAAATTACGCCATGTTCATGATCGGGGGGGTTCGACGAGATATAACCGAAGATCAATATCCTTTAGTAAAAGAGGCTCTGGATTATTATAAAGAGCTATATGAGAAGATGATAAGCGATTTTCTGCATGATCCCACCATTGAGCTTAGAACTCGAGATATAGGTATTTTGGAAGAAGAGGATGCATTAAAACTTTGTGCTGTAGGCCCTACAGGCAGGGCTTCCGGTATAAAAAAAGATGTAAGGCAGGATTACCCTTATCTTGCTTATGCGGATATTGGGGTGGATGCCATAACCCCAGATGATTTTAGAGGGACGACAACCGGTGACGTATATGATAGGATAGTAGTGCGTTTGCTTGAGGTGGCCCAATCCGTCCAAATTATCGAAGATTGTTTAGCTAATATGCCAGATGGAGAAATTACCAGCATAGAGAAACCGGCAAAATTGCTCGCTCAGCTAAAAAAGTGCGCAGGAGAAGGAATTGGCCGACACGAAGCCCCTCGAGGCGAGGTCTTTCACTACTTGAGACTGATCGAAGGTCAAGAATCGCCCCAGGTGTGGAAGGTAAGGGCCCCTACCTACGGCAATCTTATGTCCTGGGTTCCAATGTTAGTTGGAGAAGAGATAGCCGATATACCAATTGTGGCCGCTTCCATCGATCCCTGTATGTGTTGTATGGACAGGGTGACGGTCCTAGACCAAAATGGCGATGAGAAAATATATACTAAGCAAGAATTAATCAAACTTTCCAGAAAGAAAACAAAGGAGCTTAGAGGGTAGATGTTAGCATTAAAAATAATTCCGGTTCCGGCTTTGATAGGGTTATTGGGCATATTTTTTGGCCTTATTTATCAAGGTATCGACAGGAAATTGGCCGCCAGGATGCAATCAAGGGTGGGTCCGCCGCTTAGACAGCCGTTTATAGACATAAAAAAGTTACTTTTAAAGGAAAATATCGTGCCGGAAAACGCAATTGGCTGGCTTTATAACTCAGTTCCATTTATAGGTCTGGCCGCAACTGCTACTATACTGCTTTATTTACCCATAGGAGATCTGCCGCCTATCCTTTCCGGCTACGGTGATCTTATCCTGGTTCTTTATCTATTGACTCTGCCTGCCTTAGCCATGGTGGTGGGTGGGTTTGCTTCCGGTGCTCCCTATTCTGCAGTGGGAGCGCAGCGAGAGATGGTATTGATGATAAGTTACGAGCTGCCTTTAGCTATCGCCATTGTGACCATTGCCTGGAAGCTAGCTAATGTGCTGCCGGCGGGAACCAATGTCTTTTCACTAGGTGTGCTTGCTTCACATCCGCTGTGGGGGCTTTTGGGGCCGTTGGGTTTTATCGGGTTTTTGCTACTCTTGTTTGTAATGCTTATTGTTACCCCTATCGAGCTGGCTAAGATTCCCTTTGATATCGGCGAGGCCAAGACGGAAATTGCCGGTGGTTTGTTATCTGAATATTCAGGTCGTAATCTGGCCATGTTTTATCTTATAGATGCGGTAAAGACGGTAGCCTTGGCATCGCTGGTTGTAGCATTATTTTTCCCTTATCAAATCGGGTATATTTTGGGCTTGTCAAGTTGGGTGGGGGCTTTAGTTAATGCTTTATTCTTCTTGGTCAAGTTGTTTTTGGTAATCTTGTTTTCGGTAACCGTGGTCAGAGTTGCGGCCGCTCGATTCAAGATAAATCAGGTAGTATATGCTTTCTGGGTTCCCATTACCTTGGCCGGGTTGGCCGGTTTGGTCCTAATAGTAATAGATTCTTTCATATAAGGTGAACTGGTGATATGGTAATAGGAGAGTTAATACGAAGACTTCTTTCAATCGATAGGCCGGTTACCAATCTGTTCCCGGTTAAATACATGCCTGATTCTTTAACCCATCTCCTATCACAAGTAGAGGCCGGAGAGGTGGAGATTACTCCCCCCATTAAAACCCCACCTCACTTTAGGGGAAAGATCGTCTACGAAAAAGAAAAATGCATAGGTTGCAAGCAGTGCCTGCGAGTTTGTCCTTCCAAAGCCATAAAATTTCTGGAAGAAGAGGAAAAGATCAAGATATACGTGGCCCGGTGTACCTTCTGCTCTCAGTGTAACGATATCTGTCCGGTGAATTGCCTACACATGAGTGAAGATACCTTCCTGCTGGCGGAAAGGGATAAGTTTGGAGCCAGTTTGATCGTTAATGAAGACGAAGGTCTATACTGGACAGGCAAGGGAGAAGGAAAGGAAGAAGATTAAAGCATTCGGACGGACTCCAGATAAAACCTCCATGGAACTGTAAAAGAGTTCCGCTACCTTCCAACAATCGAGATCAATAACCGGCATCTGATTTAGGTTCGTAGCGGAAGCTCTACTCTGCTTCTTCGAAGCTACGTAGTAGCGAAGAAGAGGTTTTAACCTTCCATCTTATTTGGGACACCCCATATTTTATCGGAATCGAGATAAAGACATTATGGAACCTTAAAAGGTTCCGCTACCGGGAAACAATTGGGATTAATAATTGGCATCTGATTCAGGTTCGTAGCGGAAGACTTTAGCCATCTTATTTGGGATGCCCTATTTGTCCGAATTGGGGCAAAGGGGTTTAATCTTTTCAAAATCTTTCCCGATAAGGATTTTAATTAATTGGTGAGCGCTCTTTCTTGCTTTTTCACTAAGCTTGGTTAAATCTTTGATCCTTTCCGGTTGTATTCCAATGAGAATTATGTGGTCTGCGTAGTCACTTAGGTAAGAAATGAGCGCCGACAAGGGAATGCTGTGGGTGCTTACATACATTTGATCAGTTTCCTCTCGGGGCAGAAGGCGGTACTCACCCACCGGGAGGCCCATAGTGGCAGCATCTACTATCACCAGGTAGTTGGGCCTATGTTTTTTTATCACCGAAGTGAAGTTTTCTGGGCAAGTCTCACAATTCAAAGATAGCCAGTCCGGATGTTTTAATTTTTCCGCAATATAAGGTCCCACTCCGTCGTCTCCTCTTAGCGGATTCCCTACTCCCATTAGTATATGGCTTTTCCTACAGGCTTTTTTGCTTTTCATTTAACGTCTTCCACCCCTTAATCTATCCCCGATTGAAGGACTATGCGAATTATTATAAGCTTAAAAGAAGAGTTTTATGGATTCAATTTCAATAAGTATTTTATGTGGTGGCAAGTCAAAGCGGTTTGGCCGGGACAAATGCACTTATCAGTATAAGGGGAAGCCTCTCTACAAGATAGTTTACCAACGCTTGAAGAATCTCACCGACGACATTTTTTTGCAATCCTCTCTCGGTCAGGTTGATCTTAATCCGTCTATCACAGTTTATAAAGATCTGGTTCAATCTGCCGGTCCCCTGGGCGGGATATGTTCGGCCCTCCATCACGCCAAATACCAAAAAGTCTTTGTCACCGCCTGTGATATGCCCAAAATCGATCCTACCATACTAAAATTTCTGAAAGAATATTCTAATAACCATATAGTAGTACCCAGGTGGGAAAGCGGACACTACGAGCCGCTATGTGCAATTTACTCAAAGGATGTTATCGATAAAATCGTACAAATGCTTAGGCAAGAACAGTACAAAATATCTCTTTTGTACGACAAAGTTAAAAAATTAGCGGAACTTCCGGTAGACCCCCTGCTTGAATCCGGCCAGATTACCAAAGATTGCTTTGTGAATATTAATGACTTAGCCAATCACCCTTCCTTTACAGGTTAATAGTTCACTATTGCATTGCCCTATTAATCCAAATAATGAATCCACTCTCAGGGATATATCTACGATAATCTTCAGTTGTTTTGTGGAGGGAGAGAAATTTTTCTCTCCCTCCAAGCTAGTTCATTTAATATAAGTATAGAAGATAATTTATATTGTGCTTTTGGCGGCCTGTAAGGTATTGTTAAGAAGCATAGTTATAGTCATCGGCCCCACGCCGCCGGGCACCGGTGAAATGGCTTTAGCTTTTTCTTTTACCTCATCGAAGGCCACGTCACCTACCAATTTATAGCCTTTTTCGGACTCTGGATCATCCACTCTGTTTACACCCACATCTATTACCACTACCCCTTCGGAGACCATATCGGCGGTAATCATCTCCGGCACCCCCACCGCCGCTATTAGGATATCCGCTCTGCGGGTATGGCCGGCTAAATTAGCTGTGCGGGAGTGGCAGACTGTAACTGTGGCATTTGCTCCCTCACTTTTTTGAAAAAGAATATTAGCTAGTGGCTTGCCCACAATATTGCTTCTGCCTACTATAACCACGTTTTTACCGTGAGGATCATTTCCTGACTTAAGCAGCATTTTTTGTACCCCGTAAGGAGTGCAGGGGATAAACCGAGGTTTTCCGGCCATTAATCTGCCCATATTCTTCGGATGGAAACCATCCACATCTTTTGCCGGATCTATGGCTTCCAGGACTTTGTTTTCATCTACCTGATCGGGAAGTGGCAATTGAACCAGTATCCCATGTATATCTTTATCCTGGTTCATCTCTTCCACTGCCTGCAGGACCTCTTCCTGGGAAGATTTTCTATTCATCATATTAGTTACCGAGTTTATACCCACTTTGTCACATGCCTTACTTTTCATCCGCACATAGACTTGGGAAGCAGGGTTTTCTCCTACTAGAATGACCCCCAGGCCGGGAATTACACCCTTATCTTTTAATTTATCAATCTCCTCACTCATGGTCGCTCGCATCTGGTCAGCTATCTTCCTTCCACTGATTATCTTTGCGGACATTTTATGTATAACCTCCTTTAAGTTGTGATCTAATTAATGTTAGGTCCTTTAACTTTCCCCATTTATCGAATTTAAGAAAAAATGGAATCCTAAAGGATTCCGCTACAAAATCATCCATGGGATTTAATCATTGACGGAAGGGTTTGGCCTTCCGCTCAATCTAAATTAAATTTGTTTAAAAGCCGTGACCTATAAAAGGATTCCACTACAAAACTTGCAATTGGAATCAATGTTGCCACCAGACCAGTAGAGGAAGGCTTTAGCCATCTTCCTTGGGATTTACCGTATTTATCCGAATGGGATAAAAACCATCTGGAATCCTAAAGGATCCCACTACAAATAAAGATACTAAATCCCAAATCCTAGATCCCAATTATTTAGCATACATCAAGGGCTTTAGTTTAAGCGCCTCCCTCTTTTTTTCTATATGTTCTATCATTAGATGAGCTGCTTTGATCGGGTCCTCTTCAAAGGCAAATTTTCCCCCGACTGTTTCCTCTAATTCCTCGGTTATCAAGTTGGTGACCTTGTCCGATCCTAATATGGGAAAAGGCTTTCCAAGTACGGTAAATACTCCGGAGCTTACAAAATAAAAACCGATGGATACAGCCTTTTCGCTCATCCATTCTGGAGCTGCTCCTGCCACCGGCAAATCGGAGATGTCATTACCCAGTCCTCCCTCATTCACTATATTGGTCAGGGTGGTCAAAATTCTGCTGTTATCCACGCAGGATCCAAGGTGTAACACCGGAGGCAAACCCACCGCTTCGCAAATTTCTTGAAGGCCTTCTCCTGCATATTCAAATGCGGCTTCTGGTTTCATCAAGCCTGCTTTAGCGTCGGCGATAGCTGAGCAACCACCGGTTACCACTAATACATCGTTTTTTATCAACTCTTTAGCCATCTCTACGTGACCAAAATCATGGGTAATCTTGGGATTATTACACCCTACAACTCCGGCTGCACCGCGAAGCCGTCCATCAATGATGGCATCATTTAAAGGTCGATAGGTAGCCCGGTAGGTTCCACCCAGGAAGTTAAAGGTGGATTCGGCAGTAAAGCCGCCGATCAGGTCCATGGTTTCATCAGGAATAAATGGCTTTTTGTCTCGATTGGTAAAGTTTTCTATTCCTTTCCTTACCAGCTCCTTGGCAATTTCTAAGGCTCTTTCCTCTTCAAATTCGATATGTTCAACACCAGGGAATTTGGCCTTGGGAGAAGTGGTTACCAGTTTAGTATGAAAGCGCTTGACCAAATTGGACAATGCGGGCATTATACATTGCACATCCACCATCATTAAATCGGCTGCTCCGGTCATCATGGCCAATTCTTGCTGCAGGAAGTTACCGGCAGTGGGTATTCCATGTCGCATTAATATCTCATTGGCTGTACAGCACATTCCAGCAATGTTTATCCCACTAGCACCCTTTTCTTCGGCCAGTTCGATCAGCTCGGGATCGCCTGCTGCCACCACTACAACTTCGGATAGGACCGGTTCATGCCCATGGACCACGATATTTACTTTATCTTCCTCTAATACACCAAGGTTACAAGTAGCTTGTAAGGGGGCGGGAGTTCCAAATAATATATCTTGTAAGTCGGTAGCGATCATCGATCCTCCCCAGCCATCGGAAAGGGCACATCGGACTCCCTGCTTTATGATATTTTTATAGTCCGTATCCACTCCCATATGGGTCCGATGCATTATCTCTACGATCTCTCTATCGATCCCTCTAGGCATTACGCCTTGCTCTCTCCATAGCTGCACTCTAGCTTTAGGTGCTCTGTGGGCCATTTTTAGTTCACCCTCTTGTTGGCCAAATTCGGCCAGAGCTTTCTCAGCCACTTCCTTGGCCAGTTCCCTATCCTCTTTTCCGTCCAATTCAATTCCATAATCGTAGGCAACATCCCGCAGTTTATAAGGATCTTTTACCTCATAATCGCTGTTTTCATCTGTAGCTGCTAAAAGCAGTGCATGGGCCACGTCACGTCCGTGATCGGAGTGAGCTGCCGCCCCTGCGGCAATCATTCGAATCAGATTTCGAGCTGCAATAGTATCCGCATCGGCCCCGCAGACCCCGGCATCCGTTCTTTTAGGAACTATTCGGCAGGGTCCCATGTTGCAAATCCTACAGCATACACCATTTAATCCAAATTTACATTGAGGTTGCATAGCTTCTAGTCGATCCCAGGCCGTTTCTAGATTATCCTCCTCCGCCTTTTTTAACATGGCTAAACTCGCCGGATCTATACTTTTCTTCTGATCGTTATCTTTTTGTACCATCTTTCCTCCTTTCCAGGCTCTGGTATGGGTATATTTTCATTGCCTCAATCCAAAAATTATTTCATCCTATAAGTATCCAAATAAGAATCACTATATATCTCGTTATTCAAGATAAGCTCCGCGGTGGCCACCGCGTTCATCAATTTTTTGTCCATCACATCACAAATTGCCGCGTCCAAACCCGCCCCCATGGCCATCACTAAAAAAGTGCGATTGATAAGACTTCTCTCCTTTGCATCAGAGGACATATTGCTAAGTCCTAAAGAGATATGAGGTGGAGGATCGGACAACATGGAAAATTGCTTGATAGCTTCCAGCACCTTGGTGGCTTGATCCTGCATAAATTTAAGTGGCATGGCTATGGGGTCTAAAAATAGCTTTTGGGTATCCAGTCCCTGTTCCATACAAGCCGAGAAAATAGTGGCTGCATTTGTAATTCTTCCATCCACATCTTGGGGGCTTCCCCCTTTGCCGCTGGTTACTCCGATCAAATTTGCATTATATTTTACTGCCAAAGGGACTAGAGAATCTAGCTTTTCTTCTGCCGCGGTGGTAGAATTTATCATAGGCTCATTGTCACATATCTCTAAAGCTTCAGCTACCACTTCGGGGCGGGGAGAATCAATAGAAATGCCAGTATCTACCGCCTCTTGAGCGGTTTTTACTAACCAAACCATATCATCTGGATCCTTGGAGGCGGTGCCCATGTTTATGTCTAAGTAATCAGCTCCTGCCTCTGTTTGCATCTTTGCCCATCTTTGAACTGGCCCTTTATCTTTTTCCTTTATGGCCCGAGCAATATCCTTAAAACCTCCGTTAATCCTTTCACCAATAAGGATCATGCTTTATGAAACCTCCTTTTTAATCATTTAGCTCTTTTAGGTCTCTTTTCCTAGTGGTAAGCTTTTCTTCTAACTTCTCCAATTGCTGCAGTCTTGCCGGATCTGCTGAATGGGCCGGCCATCCCTTCTTAAGTTCTTCTATTTTTTTCTTAATTTCTTTGATTTCTCGGTTTAACTGGCTTTTAGTGTTTCCCATCTTGATTTCAAAGATGCTTTTTCTCCGGTACTATATCTTCTTTACCTAAACAAGCTACTTTAGATACCTTAATCTTCTATCTCAATTTATCATTCATGATTCATAAATTGGTCAATTAACTTTTTAGTTTCTTTAACTGCTTGTGGATGATACATTACCAAGATATCCGCTCCTGCCTGCAAGTATGTATAAGCGGTAGTAGCTTCCCAAAGCGGACCTCTTTTTCTTTCGTCTCCCCATTCGGGAACTTCCTGTTGAGTGGCTTTGGCCTCCTTGACATTCCAAACGTTCATCCCTATATTAGCTATGATAGGCTGGGCCATCAGCTTATCTCCTTTAAGCCCAGCCAATCTGGTCCGCTCCATAATGGAATAAACGTATTCAGTACCATAGCCTAAAGCGGGGGAATCGGGGAAGATGACTATATTTTCAACCTCAAGTCCGGCATCTAAAGCTAAAGTATTCACCTGTTTTGCTATGTTGATATCTACCGGTGATTCGGCAATTAGTTTGTGACCATCAGCCTTGCACAGTGCACTCAAAGTTCTGTAATTGTCCTCAGTTATAGTTCCTAAGAGGCAGTTTTCACCTGCAGCGACTGGCGAGCAAGTAGTAAATACTTCGTTGTCTTTTTCTTTATCCCCACAGCCCCATATGATTAGGGGTACGGATACCGATTCCAGCACTTCCTTTATAGTCTCAGCGGCTTCTTCGGAGCCCCGATCGGCACCATTGGGATCACAACCCACCAACCTAAGACAGATAAAATCGGCATCGTACTCATCCACACATTTCTTAGCCCATTTACCTGGGTGATCATAAACATCGGCAAAAGGTTCCTTTAAAACCTCCGGCCAACTGGCTGGGGTTACATCCCAGACTTCCATGGCCACTACCGGACGGTGAGGTATGTCCCCTTCAAAATGCAGGAAGGGTAGGGTGGTATGACCGCCCACAGTTATAACTTTGGAGCGAGTCCCCCCTTCTTTTTCTAAAGCACCAATAGTTATTTCATTAATTTTGCTGGGCCAATTTTTTTCCACATCGGGTATTTCCATCAATTATCAAACCTCCATGGCAAGTGGTTGGTAATTTCCTATTTATTTGCTTTTAAAACTTTTTTATCCTTTTCTTTTAATCCATCAGTTAAAATTTTATCTAATATTTTTTTAATTGCTTTTTTGGCTGGGGAGTCAGAGTTAAGACAGTTAAGTGGCTTACCTTCCCAGCAAAGCTTGAGCAATTCTTCGTCGTGAGGGATCTCTCCTAGCACTTTTAGTCCGCTTTCTTCTATCTTTTGTTTGGCCTGTTGAGGTAGTGAATTTCTTAAATTGTTTAACACTAAATATCTTTTTTTAACTTGCACATCCAGCTCGTCTACCAATTTGCTTATCCTCCCGGCCGATTGGATGGCTACCGGATTTGGATCGCTTACTATCAAAAGCACATCTATATTGTAGGTAGTTCGCCTGGATATATGCTCCATTCCAGCCTCATTATCCATTACCACAAATTTATAGTTCTGGGAAAGAGATTCTATGAATGCTCGCAGGATATGATTAATTGCACAATAGCAATCGGGGCCTTCTCCTCGGCCCATTACCAATAGATCACGACCTTTTCCCTCCACTAAAATTTGTTGGAGGTTATAGTCCAGCCAGCTTTTCTTGGTCATCCCAGCCGGAATATCATCTATGTTAACTAGCATCTCTTGTTCCAGTTGGCCAATAGTCCCAGTGACCTCCATTCCTAATGTCTGATTTAAATTAGCATTAGCATCGGCGTCCACGGCTAAGATAGGACCCATATCCTTTTGGGTAAGTAAGTGTATGATAAGTCCGGCCACGGTAGTCTTTCCTATACCTCCTTTACCGGCCACGGCTATAGTTATTGGTTGATCAGCTTTATCCTTTAACTTTTTTTTCTGATTCATAATGTTTCATAGTTCATAGTTCAAAGTCTATGATCCTAAATTCCAAATCCCAATACCTAACACCCAATACCTAACACCCAATACCTAACACCTAATACCTAATACCTAATACCTAGTTTCATGCCTGGATACCGTAGGAAATTTGGCTAAATCGGTATGAGGCAAGAATTTGGCTGCCATAAACTCATCGAAATAATTGGGATAATCTATTAAATCGTAGTAAGTAACTGACTGAGATATCTCTTGGGCTGCCTCCAGAGCCTCTTGGGAGAGTAGAGCCATCTTGGCTCCAATGATAGAAGTGTTACCAACAAATTTCACTTTGGCTAGAGGTATATCCGGTATTAACCCCAGGGTCCTCGCCTTTTCTCTGTCTATATAAGATCCAAATCCTCCCGCTATTAACAGTTGACCTAACTGATCAAACTCTAAATTTAGGCTTTTCATCAATATGTGGGCCCCGGCATAAATAGCTGCCTTGGCCCGGATTAGATTCTCTATATCCGGTTGGGTAACTGCTATATCTTCATCTTCCTGATTATGAGAGGCAGGTACTACCACAAATTCTAGTTCCCCATCGGTTTCCCGTACTCGGTCAGAACTATGGGGATCAAGCTTTCCACTGCGGTTAATAAAACCCTCCTTAAAAAGTTCTGCTACTAAATCAATTAACCCCGATCCACATATTCCTATGGGCTTTTTTCCCCCAATTACCGAATATTTCAAGTTTCCATTATTTATTTCTACTCTTTCTATAGCTCCCTTACTGGCCCTCATCCCGCTTTTTGCCCCCGTTCCTTCAAAGGCCGGGCCGGCGGAAGCAGAAGCAGAAAGCATCCATTCCTTATTTCCTATTAGTATCTCCCCGTTAGTCCCTATATCAATGAACATAGTTAAATCATCCCTTTGATGAATTCCGCAGGCTAGCACTCCAGCAGTTATATCCCCTCCTACCCAACCTCCTATGGCAGGCAGGGAGTAAAGTAATCCCCGAGGATTAATTTTGATTCCCACCTCTGCTGCTCGGATGGGAGGAGGGCTAGTCGAAGCGGCCACGTAGGGGCTTTTTCTGATATTGGAAGGATCAAGCCCCAAGAGAAAGTGAAGCATGGTGGTATTGCCCGAACAGATTATGGCAGTTATCTGATTTAGCTCCACCAAATTTTGGTTGGCCAGAGTAGATATAAGCTTGTTTATGTCCTCTATTATGGCCTCTTGTAGCTCTTCCGGACCATTTTGATCGGAGTAGATTATCCGGCGGGTTACCTCTTCGCCATATTTTATCTGCGAATTGTATCTGGCTTCTGCACCTATAGTGGTGCCTTCTTCTAGGTTCACCAGATGGGCCACCACAGTAGTGGTACCTACATCTATAGCTACCCCGTAATTCTGGCTAGCCTTGTTCCCACCTTCTAGCTGGATTACCTCCATAGTATCCCCTCTGGCACCTAATGTAGCCGTGACTTGCCAGTTATTCTCTCTTAATATACTAGGTACTTGTCTTAGCACCTTAAGCCCCATTTGCATAATAGGTACTTTCTCTTTCCGGCGAATTTCCCTATATAGTCTTTGATGATCAGCTAAATTGTCTTTTAAGTTGGCAGAAGGAAGCTCGAGGTAATGCTTTCTTACTAGCGGCTCATGTTTATAAAAGGCCTCCTCCGCTTCGGTAGATAGGGCCTTAAATCGCTGGGCGTCCTCGTCTATTAGTATTTGACCTTCTTCTGCCCGAGATCTGGGAGGTACCTTTACTTCAGTCTGACCTACTACCTTGGTCTGGCAAGCTAGGACGTACCCTTCTTTTATTTCCTCCCGGTTTAATAGAGTAGTAGAACCAGCCTGGATTTGTCCATCCTTTACCACTACTTTGCATCCACCACAGATCCCATCCCCTCCACAGATGCTGTTTAACTGAATATCAGCCTTAGATGCAGCTTCCAGCAAAGTAGTCCCTGATTTTACTTGGACCTCTTTTGTTTTTTTGTCTAAATAAAATGTAACTTTAGGCATAGGTTAATAACCGCTTGATTTGATTAAATTCCTTAACTTCGGAAAATTGTTATATTTTATTGTTTTAGCAACGCTGGCCATTCTTGTTTAAAAAACCGAGGTATACTGGCCGCATCTTCTGGACCCACTATTACATCCCAACCTCCCTCTTCCTGGATGGACATTCGAAGCACCGCTATTAGTCCGGGGATGATTAATTTATTGTGGTTCACTTTGTCCATGGCTCCTTGCTTTCGAATATTTTCTGCTATAGATTCCCCATCAAGCCGGTCATCCGCATAAGCATTTAATATCCCTAATCCTTCAGTATCCATGACCGAGATATAGGTAGGTAAGCCACTGTTTTCAACTTCTCCCTCTACAGTGAAGTAAGTAAGGGAGAAGTTGGTGGTAAATATAACCGGAGAATCCGGACCTGGCTCTCCTACTTGGTAAAGCTTGGCTTCTACAGCGTTAGGAACTTGCGGATCGATGTACACGTGCTGCCTGACGGTGAGAGGGGGTAGGATCTCCCAATTCTCCATTGCTTCCATAACCAGAATGGAAGCATACTTCAAGATGTAAGTGGAAGCCTGAGCCACCTCCCGGTATTGATTCCCATTTTGGGTAAATGTTATCACCGGGTAACCCAAAGGCCGAAAGTTTTCCTCTAAAGCTAATCTTCTAATTTTAGTTAATTTCTCTAAATAGTCACTTATTCCCTTAGCCTGGGGGGCTAATACTAGATTTTCCACTCCTTCTTTTTTAATTTTCTCCGTACTTGAGGCCAGATCTTCTAAACTTTCCTCAATTACCGCTAAGGGAGAGTTAAACTGATCAGCTAAAGCAGCCATCCTCTCCCAGTTATCTTGATTAGCCCCGTAGATAAGAGGAACTTCTTCCCCACATATCTTCAAGGCCGCTTTCATCACCTGTGGATCCTGAGCTATAAGTACTAAGGGGTAGTCACTTTTTGCGAGGATGGTCTCTACTAAATTAGCGTACTCCTCTGGCTTACTCTCTGTATGCTCCAGGGCTATTAAATTAACTTCTATGATCTCTCCAATCCGCTCAAATTGTAGTCCATTTATTTTGGCCACCTTCTCTTCTAGTTTATCTGTGGATAACTTATCAGATAACTTAATTGCTATCCCGGTGGGACGGTGGAACTTTTCTTCATGTCTGAACAGGACAGTCTCCTGACCGACTTCCACTTGATGGGCACCCTTACCTATAGTAATTTTCTTCATGGGAGGTGCTGAAGCTTCTGCCAATGCCTGCCTTGCCTCTTCAGTAATATGGGGACATTGGTCGAGTGAAGCTTGCTTGCTGGCAACTTGCATGGCAAAAGCCATACAAGTGGGAAAATTACAATCACCGCAGTTAGTTTGCGGCAGATGCTTATAAATATCCATTGCCGAAATTTTTGGCATTATTTATATTCCCTCCTTTCATTGACTTATGTTACATCATGGGTTCCATTTCCAGTGCAGGGTGCTTTACTTTTTGTAAGTATTTGACCAATTCATCTGATTGTACCGCATCCTCCTCGGTAGCAATTTTATCCATAAGCTCTAATTTATCTATTTCCTTAAGTCTTTCTTCAAGCCGGCCTTTAATTTCCTCTTTGAGCACCTTTGGCATCCATACTACCCGTTCGATACCTTCATGTCCTTCGGGCACATCAGCGGAGATAAATTTTGGTGAAGTTATATAAATTTTACCTATACCAATAAAACCTGGAGTTTGAATTCCTCCTCCAATTTGCCCGGCCATGGTGGAGAAGGTCATCCCTACCGGAGTCATATCCAGATATTCCCTAGAGACGATCATTACTCCATTTGTCTCTGGCAAAACTGCTACGATGCATTCGAAACATCCGCAAGAGGTCATAGGATCTTTTATCATTGAATAGGCGCTGAACCTTTCCAGGTTTCCGTCGGTTTCCCGAGATAGATATTCGTTGACCCCTTTCCACTGTCCATATACAGGATCTAAGGTTTTACCTTTCTCAACCGGTTGATTGGGCCCGTGGGGGTCCATTTCATAAGCGGCTTTGCAATCAAGCCAGGTATAAGCTCCACACAGACCTAGCCTTTCAGGAGTTACAATGCAAACGTGATCGGGGGCATAGGTTTGACAAAGTATACAGGAATAGTATGTATCCACATCCTCGTCCTTCATTCCGCTTATCCGCTCATCCCGATGATAGTAGATCTCCTTAGCTTTTTTTAACGGTTCTTCGATCTTTTCCTCATCAGTAATTAATCTTACCTGAACTTTGTCAATAATGGAGGAAAAATCTTCCTTGATCTTGGTCTTTAGGATTTCCCCAAAGTGCTTAATCCGAAAACCTTTCTCATAACTATCTTTGCTGATTCTGATCCAAGGTATATCACGCTGTCCCATGTGGAAAATCCCCGATGCCCAACTTATAAATTCATGGATCCGGCGCTCAACTATAGTTTCGAAATCTTCTTTGAACTCACGCCCTGCTACATCTACCATAATAGCTAGAGGCATGTTTCCTCCCACTTCGATGTTTTCGTCTACATCGGGGCCGATCAGTTCGATCTTCCCGTCTTCTACTTCATCCATCGGTTTACCCTTTACCAACTCGAAAGCTTTGGTATATTTCCCCCCAAATTCCACCCGCATATCTTCTTTCCTCACCGATTCTCCTTCAAATCCAGCTCCAAAAGGAACTGGGATATCCACTTCGGATACTTCTATCTCTAAATCCCTTACCTCAACCGCCTTGTCCACTATTTTGTCCAGCTTAACCCCCGGTACTACATGCTCGTATGTACATATTCCTCTAGGCAGTATCTTGGGTATATCTACGTCAGAAATAGTAGGGAATCCAAAATTAATAGCCCCGGCGGCGGTGGCGTACTTCTCATCGGTAATCACTTGATTCGAGTCAACGCCCTGGTCAGCACCTAGGGCAAGAACGAAGGCATGGACCCGATTTTTGTTATAAAGTAGTATTTCTCTAGCTTCCCTTAATCCTCCGGGTTTTTTTCCTCCAAAGGTAAGAGCGGCCCTACAAGCAAAGTTTAAGGCATGGACGGCGGCAGAAGTATCTTTTCCATAGGGGACAAGGAAGGTATCCCAATTCATCTCCACCCCTTCTTCGTCTAACTGTTCGGCCATGCTTTTACCATTAGCTGATGAAGCCATAAATACCAGTATGTTTCTGGCCTGAAGTTCATGGGCCAATTCAACTGCCTGTTCATTAGTAGGTAAAGCACCTACGCAAGCGGCGAAACCCGGCATCCGCCCGTCCACTAGTTTTATCCCTTGTTGTCGGAAGGTAGAATCATTGGTAAACCCAAGCCAAGGGTCTTCCGGTTCCTGTCCGTTTAAAAGTTTCAAGACTTCAATTATCTCTTGGGAAATTAAAGTGGCTATCCCTGCATCCAGAGTATCACCAAGATAAGGTGTCCACAGTTTCTCTTGGGGAACTGGAGGAAGTAGGTTCTTGGCTTTGTTAAGTGGTTCTTTCATATCCTGTAAGGTTTCTACTTCAATCCCGGTGAGGGATAAAATTAAGGGTAGATAATAACCAGTATTAGGAAAGCCAACCTCTTTTTCGGGGCCCTTCTCCTCAATGGTAGTTTCTAATTTCTTTTCCGCTCTCTCAACATACTTGTGAGCACCGCGAATAGCTGCGGTCGCTATTATCTTTGACATACCTCACCTCCGATTGTTATCACGGATCTTATCATATAATAAGTATAGAAAATGCACCTGATCTGAATCAAGAAGTCCTGGCGTGCAAAGTATTTCTTACTTATCTACCTCCTTTTGCAGTGCTTTAAATATTTTGGCTATCTGATGATGAACACCCCTGTCTTCAACAGGCTGACCCTCTCTTGAAGAAGTTCTTATACTCCTGTGATATCCGATTAATCCAAGCGGGGGAGCTTTTAAATTGGCATTTATTATTTTTTTATCCGCCGTGTCCCGAATTTTGTTTGCCACCGTGTAGAATCTATCCAAACCGATGTCTCTGGCCAGTTGACTTATCTTATCCTTGGTTTGGAGGCTGCTTTTGTCCGGGGTGATGACCACTATCAGGGCATCTACACCTTCTGCTGTCCCCCTTCCCAGGTGTTCTATTCCCGCTTCCATATCCACTATTACTAGTTCATCCCTATCTAGCAGTATATGTCTTAACAAGCTTTTTAGAAAGCTATTTTCTGGGCAGGTACAGCCGGTCCCTCCACGGGTGATCGTTCCCATCTCTAGCAGTTTGATCCCGTTTAGGTCTTTGGAGAACCTATCGGGAATATCTTCGATCTGGGGATTAAGCTTTATGAAACCGCCTCCCCCTGTCCTTTCCGCGATCAGCTCCTTTAATTCTACAAGCGGGGTAATCTCCCTTTGATCTAAACCGAGGTGTGAACCGAGATTAGCGTCCGGGTCGGCGTCAATAGCTAGAACCTTGTATCCAGCGCCAACCGCTTCTTTAGCTAGAAGGGCGGCCAGAGTAGTCTTGCCCACCCCGCCCTTACCGGTTATCGCTATCTTCATCATTGTTCATATCTTTTTTGGTTTTAATTAACATGTCGGTTAAGATTCTACCTAATTGAGCGAGACCATCGGTGGATAGGTAATGATTGGCGGATTTATCAAATAAAATATGAGCCCTATCCGGAAATTCATCTCCACCAGGCCAGTAGACTACGGCCAATTTTATCCGCGGTAGGATCTGGAAGGAGAATGACTGATCACCAAAAGATAGGGAAGTTCCATTTAATGATTCGCAAGCTTTGGCCAGCTCGTCCGGTTGGCTTTTAAAGAATTTCGGTAATCGATTTGCCGAATAACTTTTAAAAGCACGATGGTAGAAATCCCCGTTGGGTAACTCGCTAAAACTTATCCACTGGCCGGATATGGGGGTGCCATCCGCCTCTTTCAAATAATTAAGCAAAAGGGCCTGCTGTTCCTCCTTGCACTCTTCACCATCCGGATTGGTTATTTTAAATTGGGGATAAGAAATGGAGTATGTCTGATTAAAAAAATCGACCTTCAATTGGGCTTCTTCAGAATCCCCATCTTTTGACTCCAGGTCGGCTCCGGATCTTTTAGCTAATTCGGCCGGAGGAACTTCCTTTAGTTTATCTTTGATTTCCTTAATTACGGGAACCAAACTCTCCCGCCACTTTTGCACGATTTAGTTTTCACCCTTCAATCTCTTGGCTAATTTAGTAGCAGAGGCGGCGTCGGGAGCGTATCCGTCCGCTCCAATTTCATTTGCATAATCCTGGGTGACTGGGGCTCCTCCCACCATGATCTTAACCTTATCTCTAAGACCATTTTCTTCCAAAGCCTCTATTACTTCCGGCATGTGGGTCATAGTAGTAGTTAACAGAGCAGACATTCCCATCAAATGGGGTTGATGTTCTTTTACTGCGTTTACAAACTTGTCAGCGTGCGTCTCAGCGCCTAAGTTGAAGACTTCGAAGCCAGCACCTTCAAGCATCATACTAACTAGGTTTTGGCCTATATCGTGTAAATCTCCTTCTACCGTCCCCATTACTGCCTTTCCTGCTGACTCCACTCCCGCCTCGGCCAGAAGTGGTTTTAAAAGGCCCATAGCCTCTTTCATGGCCTCTGCTGATAAGAGCATCTCCGGGACATACCGCTCGCCGCTTTCATACTCCTCGCCTACGATATCCATGGCCGGAATAAGTGCCTTATTTAAAAGCTCCTCTGCATCCATTCCCTCATCCAACCCGGCCTGCGCTAACTCTTTTGCTTTATCCGGATCCATACCTATAACTGCCTCTTTTAGATCCTCCAATACAGACATCTACTTCCTCCTTTTGTGCTTGATGTAGTTCATACAGTGTCTATCTGTCCCCGCAAGCGCTTCAGCCGCCCGCAGGGTATCCATTAAGTTTTCGTCAGTTGGGTCGATGATCGCTGCGTCCAACCCATAGGCTATTAATATAGCCAAAAAAGTTCTATTTATCAATGATCTATCCGGCAAGCCAAAAGAGACATTGGAAAGTCCCACGGTTGTTTTTATTCCTTCATATTCTTCCTTTACGGCTCTTATAGTGTTTGCCACTACCATCGCTTGGTCTTGATTGCTTCCTACCGACATAGCCAGGGGATCGATATAAATGTCCTCTTCGCAAAGTCCGGCCTGGGTGAGCGTCCCTATAAGTTCTCTTGCCTCAGTTAACCTATCTTCCATCGATTTGGGCATCCCCTCGCCGCCCATAGCCAAGGCGATGATGGCCGCTTGGTATTCCTTTACCAGGGGAAGAACTTCTTCCCTCCTTTCCTTTTCGTTAGTGATAGAGTTAATCATTGGTCTTTCCTCACAGAGCTTAAGCCCTTTGGCTAAAGCTGTCGGGTTAGGAGTATCTATGGAAAGCCTTGCCCCCTCTAGTTCATCTTGTACCACGTTTATTAACCATTCGGTATCCTCTACTTCTTTTTCCATACTCGTTGCGGCGTTGATGTCTATGAAATCGGCCCCGGCTTCCTGTTGCTTTCTGGCCAACTTGCGTATGACTTCTTCGTCTTTGTCAACTAAAGCCTGCTTTACATCATCTCGAGTTGAGTTAATCAATTCTCCGATAATAATCAATTGTCTCACTCCTTGCAATTACCTATTTTTGTGATTTATTACCATCAATCGGGTATTGATAAAAAGTATTCCCGCATTAATTGCTCCTTTTTAAGTATACATATACGGTATCACCTCCTTGTCCAAATTGACCGAAATTATCCATGCTGAATACTTGTTTATAATTACTTTCGATTAGCTCCATAATGCGTTTTCGTATTTCGGAATCGGTGGGCTCGTAAATTCCGCTGTGGATGAAATCTAGGTCGGTAATTATTAAAGCGCTTGCTTTACGAGAGCGGATATACTCCTTTATGATATCCAGATTCACCACCTGGTAACGCTTTGCTCTTGGCCTACTCCAATCGGGGTAAAACGAAAATATCCCCATTTCCATACCCTCGAGTACCTCTCTTTGAGCCTCTAAGGCCAAATATGTATGAGGGGTAAAAAGGGAGTCATCCGATGAGGTGTGTTCTTTTACGAATTTAGCTACCTGTGATACTTCCCAGAGAGGGAGCCTACCTCCACTAAGATTTATGTAACTTGTTCGGGGATCCATCAGTCTGTGGATAGGTCTGGCCCCTATAAAACTGAACAGGAGAAGTCCGATCACAGTTATTAACAACAAGCTTTTTTTATAGGATTTGCTTAGACTGAAACTCCAATCTTGAAACAACCATCCTGCAAATATGGCAGCAAGGGGAACGGTTAAAACATGATATTCGGGAAGTGCACCACCCGGAACGAAATGGACCATAAATATAGTTACAAAAGAACTGAAAACCAGTAAGTGAGGCCAGTGCCCTTTCTCAGTGGCGTACAAACAAAAACGGTTAAACCTAGGAACTACATAAAGTACAATGCCAAGAAATATAAAGGGGATTAAAAATGGAAATTTTACCGTAAGTTCAAAGAAAGCTAATAATTTACTCAACACCATTTCGCTGACAGTTTGGGGATTATAGCGAGCTAGGTGATAGCCCAAAATATTGAAATAAGTAGCACGGGGATCCATTAAAAAGAAGGGCAAGAAGATAGACAGTAAAGTTAATCCTGAGGTTAATATAGATCGAAAAAGGTATTTTTTATCTACTATTGCGATATAGCCAAGAGCTAAAATTAACATCGGAAACACAGTCAATCGTACTCCGGTCCCCAAAGATAGAAGTGTTACGGCAAGAGGATAACGGATTTTTCCACTGCCATCGTGGATTATCAGAAATAGAGATAAAGTTATCAACAAAGCACTTAAAGCATATGTCTTGGTTATGGTTATATGATATATTACGAATGGATTAACCGAAATTGCCGCCCCGGCAAGTAGCGAGCCTATTTTACCGGCCAGCTTTCTTGCCACCCCCATAGTGAAAATTAAGGTTAGTAATCCAAATATTGCAGTGATAATCCGCCCCAGGAGGAGGCTTCCCCCTCCAAATGACCATTGTAAACCGCCGTAAATGAAAGGAAGCACTGGAGGTTGGGTATAGGCAAAGTCCACATAAGGTATCTTTCCACAATAGACCAATTTACTTGCATATAGATACCATCCCTCATCCTCATTTACCTCTCCGGTAAAGATAAACAATGCGGTCATCATACAGAATAAAATAATGATCAGTACAGCTATTTTTCGATAATTGCCCCGTAGTGAGGGCAAATATTTAACGAACCCTCTTCCCCGCTTTCCTATAAGGGAGAGTTTGGCCAGCAGCCAGCCGGGGTGGTATAGAAGGTATATGCAAACGGCTATCAGGATGATACCTATCGGTAACGAAAATAGCCGGGCTCTAGTTATTGCCCGATAGCTCATCGGTCCTAACTGACTAGGAGTAAGGAAGTGCTTTTGGACGAAATGAGGAGAGAATAACCCTGCTCCTATAATTAAAAGGGTTCCAAATATAAGGCCGGCAATTGCGAATCTTTGAACTCTGGTTTTATGTTTTTCATCCCACATGTTTTGATCGGTGTCTTTCATTGGGGATAAACTATTCTTTCTATTTAAAAGGTAATCTTACTTTGTTTATTTACCGAGCCTCATAATTTTTGAACAGATTGCCCCATTTAGTCTGCATGAATCTTTTAATCCTCGCCTTACCCACTGTAGGGTACCAAAAATAATCGTGATAGATGGCACTGCCCAAAATGGGTAGCTTAAACAAGGAAGTATGAAATAGGAGTGGCTCTAAAAAGCTGAGCGCTCCTTTCCGAAACAGCTTGTCTCCTCTAATGACCAAACTCTCGCCTACTTCGAATTCCCAATTTTCCTGGGATAAATCCATTCCAACCAAGCGGATGTTTTTTAGGTGATTATTTCCCAAATCAAGTTCGCCGGCCAGTTTGAGCTTCTTTATCTGGGCAGGATCAAACCCCATTATTTTGGCGCTGACCGCATCTATGGCCACTTGATCAGCCGAAGCCAAGATAAGGTCCTTGATAACCGGTTTCATTGTCCGGGGACCCCGACCATTTCCACAGACCGTGCCATCCATTACTGCATAAATCCCACTATGAATTTCTTTCTGAATCTTGAGCAGGTCCACTAACACCTCGTGTATGTATTTATGAGCATGATGTCTTCTTTCCGTTATTAGACCCCCGAATGCGTTTTTTATGGCACCGGTCATGGTAGTATGTCCGTGTGTTTTCACCGTAGGTAAGTGAATTATGTTAGTATCGATGAATGGTTTGGGGATGAGGTGTCCGTCTGGGAAGGTCTTATCGATTCCCGGTGTATCCGCTTCTGCCTGGTACTTGATCCATTCTACCTCCGTTAAAGGGACAAACTCCACCTCGTATTTATCCAATACTGCCTGCCATCTGTTTAGTCTAACCCCTTTCTTTAAGTCGGTAACAACGGTTCTGTTTTCCATGGCTACAATGTCCCGGTATCCGTCCGCCCGTAAAGTTTTAAGTACACCCTCTAGCTGCCAGGGTGGGGTGCTGCATGCCGGGTAGTAAAGTGACCAAGAAAGATTAAGCTTAATTATAGTAGTTTTGTCTTTGGGTAGATGTTTCTGGTAATCAACCATCCGCATAAGCTTTCCGTAATCTTCGATCACCCTCTCCGGCGTGGTTTTGAGTGCTCCAACCTCCGATTTATCCATCATCTACCCTCCTTTCTTAACCTTGATTAAAGTAAATGAGGATTCCGGTCACTGCCATGACCCAAAGCAAGATATTCACCACCAGGGGAATATCTTCTAACAAAACACCGCTTAACTGATCGCCTTTTCCCTGTACCTCAGTCAAGTACATATACCTAAATACTCCATATATTACGAAGGGAATAGTCCAAACCAGTTGATCAGAATGAATTGAGTTAAATGAATATAGGGAGTAACTAACAATAACCGCCGTGGAAACCACCATAATCAGTTGATTGAGATAAGAGTAAGTGTAAGTCTCAAGGCTTGCCCGGGCCTCTTCACCCTCTTCACCCATCTCTTTCAGCTCGGCCTTTCTTTTGCTGAGAGCCAAAAATAAAGCTAAGAACATAGTAGCAATGATCAACCAGGGGGAAAGGCGTACGTTTATAGCGATTGCTCCGGCTATTGCTCTTAACACAAATCCAAAAGAGACCGTAAAGACATCCAAGATTACTGCATCCTTTAGCCAAAAAGAATAAAAAAAGTTTGAGGCTAGGTATACGGCAAAAATTAATCCCAAGTGTAGGTGCAGATAGAAGCCAGCGGTCACACTTATCAGGGACAAAAGCCCGGCGCTTATCCCCGCCGGCCAAACTCCCAATTTACCAGAAGCGATGGGTCTTTTGGACTTTTGGGGATGTTTTTTATCTTCCTCCCGATCTGCTATATCGTTTACAATATAAACACTTCCGGCCAGAAGGCAGAAAAGAATAAAAGTTATCAAAACTTTAATGTCTTTAGCCAGATTGAAAAAGCTTACAGAAAACAGGAGGGCGGCAAAGACCACCAGGTTCTTTACCCAGTGTTTTGGCCTCATGGTTTTAAGCAAAAGTGTTATCAAGATTACCTCTTCACTTTCTACATTTGTAAAGATTTTATGACCTTATACAGCTTGGTCAAACAAAAACCACTCATGGAAGCGGCTTTACTGTATAGACCCTTATTTAAGTTACTTCCTATCTCGAATGAAAAATGAGCATCACTTCCGGTGAGTACAGGTATACCATGTTTTTCTGCAAAATCTAATGCCGAAACATTAAATCTATCCAAAATACATCTCCTATTAAAGGCTTCAATGTAATCGATTTCCTCTACGATTAAATAAATACTTTCTCCAAGCGAGGAACTTCTTACCCGGTCGAATGGATGAGGAACGTATACCTTCCCCGCTTTTTCTTTTATTTCCTTACATACTTCCTCAAGTTCTCTGCTTTCAATCTCTGAATACAGATCAAGTCCTATCAGATCGCCTTGGTCAGTTCTTACTTCCACCCCCGGTATTATCTCCAGGTCGGTCTGGTTTATCCGCTTGGTCTCCAACCCCCCAGCTACGGTATCATGATCGGTTACTGCTATGGTCTTCAGGTTAAGTCGGTTGGCTCTAACAATTATCTCATGGGGTTCAAGTTTCGAATCGGGTGAGTATTTAGAATGTATGTGATAGTCGGATTTCTCGCTTGTAAACATCAAAGGTTTTCCTCAAAAACAGTTAATCTAAACCTCTTTCGATTCCAGGCTAAAACTCCCAGACCCACCAAAACGGCAAACCACAAGGTTGAAAATCTTATAATTAAGGTGGCCGCTACCGCAAATTGCTTACCCATTCCGGTCACGGCTATCATTATCCCGGTCATGCTTCCCTCGGCAACACCGATCCCGCCGGGAAGCATAGATAGAGCCCCCATTACTGAGGAGAAGCTAAACACGAATGTAGATAACAGAAAACTTTGAGTTATCCCCAGACCGTAAAATACTAAAAATAGGGCCAGACATTCTGAGCCCCAAGAGATAAGGCTGATGCAGGTAGTTAAAGTAAGGGGACCCACTTTAAGAAGTCGGTATGAGCTTTCATAAAACTCTTTTATACTCTTTGCATATCTTCCCAGTAAAGGTACCGACTCAATTTTGTTTATTATCCAAAGTGAGAAGCTTTTATTCTGAACGATTAATAAAAGAAAGACAATTATACTAATGATGACGATTAAGGCTGTTAACCCATAGCTGAAATAAAGCGCCCCTATGGAAGCAAGCAGAGTTACTGCTATTAGATCAGTCAGACGTTCTACCACCACCACGGGCATGGTCCTACTCATCCTTGTTCCATTTATTCGCTTTACTAGAAATGATTTAAAAAGCTCGCCTACCTTGCCGGGGGTGATCGCCATTGCCAGTCCGCCAAAGAAAACGCTCGCCGAATCCGCCCGGGATAAATCCACATCAACTGCACTTAGAAGGTAATCCCATTTTAAAAAGCGGAGCAAGTCGTCAAATATAGTTAGAGAAAGGATCAGGGGCAACAGATACCACTTAAAACCGGCAAAAATGGGGCCAATCTTCGTGATATCCCCATAGAACAAAAGCCCTACAAATACTAAAAACCCCAAAAAGAGGGGAATTAAAAACTTTCTCCTTAATGAATAAAGCATAGTTAAAAGTTTGGTACTCATTTTTCCTATACTAACATCTTACTTAAAATGGACATTCTTCCCAACTTGACCGATTTCCAAAGAAGCTGGACGGCCACCATCAATAATATTTGATGATTTAGTGTCCTAATCACTCGATCCAAGCTATCCTTAGGAGGTAATCTGGTTGCTCTTCATTCTGATTTTAACCCTTGACATGGTGTAAAATATTTATACAATAAGATAACTCCAAGTATGACCAAGGGGGATAAAAATGAGTGACACCGCTCAGGATAAAGAGTCAGAGTCTTCGAATTCACCGGGGGTGAAAGAAACCCCGGCTGGTGTAAAATTCGAAGGAGAGTGGAGTGAGGTAGTAGGTTTTTTAGATGAATTTACAAAAGAGCTAGAGCAAAACTACCAGGAATCTAAGTGGGAAGATGAAAGTGTAGATAATGAGTTGACAAAGAGGGATAGGTGGCGGCCCCAAGAGGCCGAAAATGAGGAAAACCTAAAGCTAGAAACTGCTAAACAGGCTAAATTTGAGCCCAAAATCCCTCCTAAAGACAATCTAAAAAAATCTTCCACCGCCCTCAAAGTTTCTCAAAAAGAACTTGAAAAAGGAAATTCTAGGATGGCGGTTACCTTTTTCCTTGCCGGTTTATCGAAGTTTTGTGAAGGGTTAGTAAATCTAATAGGAGAAAGGTTAGGGAATCTGGAGGAGATTATCTATCGACATATTACCACCCGCACAAATCCCTATTATTTCGATACCCAACTAATGAGCGCTAGATTAAGAAAAAGAAATTCACTTTCTAAGGATCTTTCACAACGTTATGAAATAACTGTTAAAGTCCATAACAGATCGATACAGAAAAGGATTTCTCGCCGGATTAAATGATATTACTTTTTTTAGCATTTTCGGGCTCTATGTTTATGGCCTGGACTATTGGTGCAGATAGTGCCTCTCCCTCCTTTGGCCCGGTGGTTTCATCCAGATCACTGGGTGTGCTCAGAAGTAGTTTGTTGACAGGAATAAGCGCTTCCCTGGGAGCAGTGGTTAATGGCGGTAGGGTAACACAGACCTTAAGTGGGGGATTTGTAAAAGGAATTACTTTCAATCCAAGGTCCGCAGCTATCATTTTATTGGTTTCCTCTACGTTGATTGCAATTGGAATATGGCGCCATTATCCTATGCCCACTGCTTACATCTTGGTTGGTGCAGTGTTGGGAAGTGGCCTGAGGCTGGGAGGCAAACTAAACGTACCTCAGCTTGCTTTTGTTTTCTCATACTGGGTATTTTTACCCATCGTTGCCGCAGGTATCGGTTTTTTGACTTCAAAACTTCTCCGAAAGACAATAGAACCTCATTTGAAAGGGGAAAAAATCCTGCAGACGATTTTGATATTTATCGGGTTATATACCGCATTTACCGCTGGAGCAGTTAGTGTAGGACAAGCGGTGGGGCCGCTTTTGGGAACTACCCGGTTAAGCCTAATTACTCTGTTAATCATTGGAGGTATTGGAATATTGGTCGGGGCTTGGACCGGCTCACCGAAGATAATTGACGCCGTAGCCAGGGATTATGTCCATATTGGTCTCAGAGGGTCCATTGCCGCTCTTGTTGGCACAAGCGTTTTAGCTCAAGTAGCCTCAATACTGGGTATCCCCATATCCTTTAACGCCGCAATACTGGGTGGGGTTATCGGCAGTGGATTAGCTGCCTCCGAGAAGAAGGTCAGTTTCAAGCGAATCAGAAGAACTGGAGTTAGCTGGGTGGTAAGTTTTTTCCTGGCCTTTGGGATCGTGTTTTTGATCGAGCTGGCCATTTAGTAATCAGTCGTTTTTCTCCTTGGGTAGATAATTACACGCTATTCCATCTCCGTCCCCATCCAGACCGTGAGGGTCATCATAACCAAGAGATTGACAGTACTCAAAACATTCTTGGGCTTCTTCCTGAGAAGAGAAATCTGAGCAATCTAGATCAATACCAGCACAATCACAAGGTTTATCATCGGGAGAAGGCCAAAAGCCAAAACCGAGCTCTCTTGCATTTTCCTCCCCGGTTCTGAAGATATCTTGATATTTTAAGTTTGGTTCTAATAGAGCTTCTTTGGCATAACCCATTGCAACCAGAATTATATTTACCATAAAGGTAATTCCGAAATTTTACCGCCTTTTTACCCACCCTACTCACCCCCCATTAAGTGACCGACATAGTTCAAGAATCAAAGTAAGAATCAATTACTCTTACCTATCTTACTTTAGTTTACAAAGAACGGTATTTTCTATCCTAACCAGATAGGGACATATTATGGTTACGATTCAACCGTATAGTATAATTGTGACCAACAAATATCAAAGTCTGTATTTGATTCCCTCACATCTAATTGGGTTTTAATGCTGTGATCAAACTTAATCCCCCCATGCAATTCCATTAAATCTATTCCCACGGAAGTGCAGTGGGTTCTGTTATTTCTGACATTACACATCATATAGGGTTTGTCATAAGGAATGTTGTAATAGTAAAAGCCGGAACGGTACCAATCTTCCCCCCCCGAAGTCTTAATAGAGGGTTCGGTTTCATCATCAAGGTAAACTTCAAAATTCGATTCCATAAAGGTATCATTTCTCCCTTGGGTGCAAGAAGAAGTCCATACTAACCAACCACTACCCGGATTGACCTCCAGCATTTTATAAATGGAATCGGACTTTAACACCCTATCCCGAGCTTGGTAGACCCTCATTAATATTACCCTATTTTTATGTAACTAACAAATACCCAAAAGCAACATTCTATTTAAATTTTCTGGGTAAATGAATATCGAATTTGTTCCTTATCTTTTTATCAATTTCCGGTGGAATTAGGTTTTCGGAAGGTTCGGTCAGAATTTCTCTCGCTTTTTCTTTGGCCTTTTCTCGGGCGTCTTTTGCCCCATCCTTCTCCCACTGACTGCGTTCTCTTCGATCCCCAATCAATGGCAGAAAATACTCATCGGAGCGGGCATATTTGACGGTATGGGGTTGGGTTAGAAAGTTTCCCCCCGGCCCTACTTTGCCTATTATATCCAAAGCCAACCTGTCTTCATACACCTCTATTCCTCGAAGTGCTCTAAGTGCCATACCGCAGATGTCATTATCGATTACAAACTGTTCATAAGCCACAGTTAGCATAGATTCTAACATTCCGGCTGCATGGTGAATATAATTACCGCCGGCCAGTGCTACCTGCAGGATGTTAAAAGCTTTCTCGTAACCGGCTTGCACATCGGGAAGTTTGGACTCGGTAAGCCCGGCATCTGAGTAGATGGGAACGTCTACATATCTTGCTAACTGGACGCAGGCCGCGTTCATAAGCCCCGTCTCACACGCCCCCCCCAAATAGCCCATATTCTGCATATTGGCAGCGGCTGGTACCGGGCCGTAAAGTACCGGTGCCCCCTCACTAAACATCTGGGAAAGCACAATGCCAAAAAGCTCTTCGGCATGGACTTGGGCCAGAAGGCCGGCTAAGGTAGCTGGAGCTGTTGAACCGGCTACCGGGGCGGTGGATAAGGCTACTGGTATCTTATTTTCGGTAACCACTCGAAGGACCTTTGTAGTACCTATATCCAGCTTTAATGGACTTACCATCCAGCTAGTTACAAAGGAAATAAAGGGCATATCTTTAAGCTTTTCTTTGCTTCCGGCGATCATAGAGGCCATCTCAATTATATCGCGGGCAGCTTGAGGGCTGGTGGCCGATTCCTGCACGTTTTTATGGGTGCCGGCCAGGGCGGCGTAGAAGCTGTTTAGGCTAAGTGATTCTTCTGATATATCTTTTGGTACCACCGGGTTTTGAAAGAAATGAATATTATCCAAGTTTTCCACCAGCCGAGCTAGGAGTGCCTGGTCTTTAAGCCCAGGTGATCTTATCCGACCGGACTCTAAGTCGATGACATTTACAACCGCTCCCCCGGTTCCTAAATGAACGTACCAATCGGATAAATCTAGATTATATTTACCATCTCGGCTGTAGAGGACTACCCGGCTGGGAGCAAATTCTAAGAATTTATCAACTAATTTAGGTGATAATTTGGCCCTTTGGGTTTTGGAATCTATTTCTGCGCCGTTTTTATCTAGAAGATCTAAAAACTCATCTGATTCTACTTTAACCCCTACTTTATTTAATATTTTTAACCCGGTTCGGTGAATTTTCTCGATTTGCTCTTGTTTAAGCACTCTATATTTTCCACCTTTTAAGCTTTCGTGGCTCAT